>JAJRVL010000004.1 GCA_024277355.1 archaeon | reverse complement strand
ATTTGTTGGTTGAAAAGCATTTTTTTGGTTTGGAGAAATGGGTTTTGTCTGTTTTTTTGTCTTTGTCTGTTACTTCTTTTTTTTATTATTTCATGGTTTCTTTTTTTGGCATAACAAAAGAAATAATTTATGCTTATGCTTTAATTTTGTTAATTTTGTTTTTTTTAATAAAGAAACCAAATTTTGAATGGTTAAATAAAATAAATAAAATAAAATTAAATAGTATAAAGCTTAAAAAAGAAAATTTACCTGAATTATTTGGAATTTATATTTTAATTTTATCTTTAGTTTTAACTGCTTTTTTTATTCCTGTTAATCAAATAGTAAATTATGATGATTCTGCTTATCATTTGCCTATTATTAATGATTTTGCTGATGATGGCGAAAAAACTTTTTTTGTTGAACCAAAAAATGTTTATGAAGTCAGAAGCAATCAGTTTCCTTTGTTGTTTGAATCTTTTGCAGGAATAACTAAGTTTTTTTTGAATAGTAATTTTTTCTGGTTTATTTCGTTTTTTTCTTTAGTTTTGTCTTTGTTTTTGATTTTTTTTATCAGCAAACAAGCAGGATATGGAGAATTTTTTTCTATAGTGATTTATGGTTTATCACCTATTGTCTTGGTTTTTAGCACATATTTTGGTGTTGAAGGTTTTCTTTCAATGTTTTTTTTGGGTTCAGTTTTTTTTATTTTGAAATATCTTAAAGAAAACAACAAATTATTTATTTTAATTACTGGTTTTTTGTCTGGCTTAATGTTTTTAACAAAATTAACAGGAGTAATATTTTTTGTTGGTTTTATGTTATTTTTTATTTATAAAAAAAAGTATAAAGAAGTGTTTTTTTCTTCAATTATTTTTATTTTGATTTCGTTGGTTTTTTTTGTTTCTCATATTAACACCCCTTTAGAATATGACAGTGTTGGAGATTATGGAGTAATATCAGAAAATGGTTTTGTGTTTAACTTTTTTTCAAATGCTTTTAGAATAGGAGAAATATTTTTTAATTATTTTTTGCATAATTTTTATTTGTTTTTTGTTCCTTTTCTTTTTTTGCTTGGTTTGCTCTGGAAAAAAGGCTCTGAAAAAGATTTTTCAGTTTTATTTTTTATTTCTTTGAGTTTGTTTTTATTTGCAACTTTTGTCAGTAAAGCATACCCTACATTAAGTGGTTTTCCAAGGTATTTTCTTCCAGTTTATGCTTTGTTATCTATTTTTGCAGGAATCCAATTAAAAAAAATTGTTTCATTAAAGAATAAAAAAATTTCAATTTTTATTGCAACTCTTTTTGTTGCAATAATTCTTTTTACTTCAGTTTCTGTTTTAACTCATTTTTACGTGCAATCAACTTCAAAAAATTATGAGTATGCAGGGAAAAGCATTGAAAATACTTCTGATACTAAAGTTTGGTTTATTAATGGTGCTGCTTTGTTGTTAAAGCTTGATAAAGCTACTTCATATGATTATGCTTGGAAAGCTGATTTTTCAGGAGATCCCTGTGTTTTTCTGGAAAAAAATGAAATTGATTATATTATTTATTTTCATAATGATAAAATTAGAGATGGTTTTGGAAATTTTAATCCAGAGTTAAGTGAAAGCTTGTCAAATAACAGGTGTTCTGAAATATTTTCTGAAGCACATGATGAACTTAATACAGTTACATTTAAAATAATTCAAAAATAATAACCTAAAACAGGAAAAATCAGGAAAGCCATACAAGAACTTTTTTTAATTCCTTTTTTCACTGCAATCAACCCTATTAAAGCTGAAACAAAAGAAATAATTAAACCGTTTATTCCGCTGAAATAAAAAACAAGTAAAACAAGAAAAAACAGTATAATTAAATTTGTTTTTTTGTAGTTAATTTTCTGGATTTTTTTAATTAATATTTCAGCTAAAAAAAGTGTTGTAACTGAAGCAAAAATTACTGCAAAAAAAATTACAGAACAAATTAAAATTAATTCATTTATTGTTATGTTTCCTAGTTCTTTTATTATTGCAGCTGAACCGCTTCTTGTTTTTCCAATTGAAATTAAAACAAAAAAACTAAAAATAATGTTTGCTGTATTAATGCCTCCAAGCAAAGCTAAAAATCCTTTTTCATTTAATTTAGTGAATTTTGTTAAAACAAAAGCTGAAATGCTTGGTCCTATTGCAGGAATTAATGAAACAACACTTCCTCCAAAAACACTTAACAGTGAACCTTTAATTTAATTTAAGTTAATTTTATGTTTTTCTTTTTTTTGTTTTGGAATACTTGTTTTTTTTATAACTGAATTTATCAGCAAAGGAAAAGCAAAAAATCCCGTAACTAAAACAAACAATGAATCTTTAACATAAAAAAAGTCATTTAATACAATTAATCCAAGAATTCCTGAAAGAAAAATAACTAAAACTGAATATTTTTTGTTTTTTTCTTCTGAAACCATTAAAAGCAAAACAAAAATCAATAAAGGAGAAATTAATTTTGGAATAATCCCTTTAATTTTTTCAATTAATTTAATAAAAACAAAAGAAAACAAAATAGAAGTTATTCCCCCTATTGCTCCTCCTAAAACTGTTATTTTTATTGCAGTTAATCCTTTGCCTTGCATTAACATTTTATGCCCAGGCAAAACAGACAAAAAGTTTTCTTCTTCTACTGCTCCAAATAAAATTGAAGGAATAAAATCAACGAAAGTGTGTACAACTGCCATTGGAATAATAAAATAAATTAATTCTTTATTGGATGGCGTTAAATAAAGCAGTAAAACTGCAATAGTATTTATGTGTATTCCGGGAATTAATCCAGTGAAAATTCCTGCAATACATCCAATTAACACAATGAAAATTAATTCCATTTTCAAACTGCGTTAAGTTAATTAAATAATTTTTTTTGTTCGTTAATAAGCGAATTAAATTATTTCAATGTGTTTTCCTATAATGCTTTTTTGTATTTTTATTTTGATTTCTGTTCCTTCGTTGAATTTTTGGGGGGTTTCAATTATGTGTTTTCCACCTTTAGTAAAACTTCTTAAATCAAATTCTGTTTCAATTACAGTTACTTTTCCATTAGATGAAATAACTTTTCCTTTAATTGTGTTTTTTTTAATTAAAACAGTATAAATCACTGTTATTATCACTAAAATAAAAATTAAAACAAAACCAAAGTCAATTCTGTTTTCTGCTGGAATAATTACCTGGTTTAACCAGATTAATTGGATTATTAAATAAAATGAACCAAAAAGCAAGACAAATAATTTAAAGTCTTGTGTGAATTCTTTTTTTGCTTCAGTTAATGAATGAAAAAAAACCAAAGAAAAAATTATTTCTAGTGAAGCAGTAAAATAAAACCCAGTTAAAAAAAAAGTAAATCCTGTTAAAGTCATTAAAATTAAACTTAACTGGATTTTCATTGCAATGAAATTTTTGTAGTTAAATCCTTTAATGTTTTGTTTAAGAAATTCTTTTAACATAATTTCACGGATAAACTTGGTTTCCTGACATTTTTATTGTTAAATTTTTGAATTTTGTATAATTTATTATTCGTTGAGCTGAAGAATTTAAATCAAAATAATAAGCAGGATTTTGCTGAATTGTATCATCTACTACTATTATATCAAACTCTATTGTGTTTGTATTTGCCTGTTCATAATAAATTTTTTTTAATACATAAAAGCTTTCATTTTTATCTAATTCTTCCATTACATTTGCTTTTATTGAAGCTAAAGCAAAAGTCTGGTCTCCTAAATCAAAAAAAGTTCCTAAAATAAATGTTGCAGTAACTATTACAATTAATGTAACCATTATTACTTCAAAACTTGACTGCCCTTTATTCATTTTTTTTTACCTTTAACTTATGTTTCCTGTTATTGTTACATTTCCAGTTGAATCTCTTTCAATGTATAATGTTACAGGATTAGACACATAATTTGCATCAATTATTTTACTTGAGTTAAACGGAGGAACTGAACAAGTTAAATTTATGGTAGGATTTAATTCAAAGTTTTTGTCGCAGTTTGCAGGATTGCCGTCTAATATTCCGCATTTTGCAATGTTTGAGTCAATTACTGTTTCATATCTTAATCTATTATTTATTTCATCACACATTATTATTGTTCGATCCGGAATAAACAAGTTAACAGTTGTTTTGCTTTCAGAATTTGATGCTGCAACATAATTTACTGCATTAGCTAATTTTTCTGTTGCAAGTCTTGCTTCTCCTACTCTTGCTGTATCACTAACACTTGTTAATGCTTCATTTACATTAGGATTAATTACTGTCTGAATATAAAGCAATGTAACAACAATTAGTAGCATAAATTCAATTGAAGTTTGTCCTTTTTTTACATTAAATTCCAAATCAAATCCCCTGTAATATTAACTAACACATATCCAATGAATACTGCTGGAATCATTGGTGCTGTTAATTTTATTTCTATTTCTTCATTAATTTTTTTTTCTTCTGCTAATTTTTTTAATTCTAATACTTTTTCGTCGGTTATTCCTGCCGCTTTTTTTGCTGAAACTATTTCTTTTCCTTTTGGTTGAAGTTCTCCCAGTAATGCTTGTAAATTATTAGTTCTAACATGCTTAATAATATTTCCTATACTTAAAGGCTTTTTTTCTATTATTTTGCCTTCAATTTCATATAAAGAAAAAGCAGGAATCATTCCTTCTTCTAATTCTTTTACTTTAATTTTTTTCTTTAATGAGTATTCTCTTCCAAAAGAAAACATTTTTAAGAAAACATAAATAAAATAAAGTGAAATAAATCCAATTAAATAATTCTGAAAAACAAATTTAAAGTCTGAATAAAGTGCAAAACCAAATAAAATTAAAGTTAAAATTAATTTTAGTTTATGTTCTAATTTAGTTGAAATAATTATTACTGCAATAACTAAAATAAAAAGAAGTATTCCTTCAGTGAATTTTCCTAAAATAAAACTTATTCCTGTAATTAATGCAATTGTTTCTGCAGTATAAATTAATTTTTCTTTTAATTCAAAAATTAATTTGTCTCTTAAATCTTTTCTTTTTTTTAGTGTTCCTAAACTTAAAAAAACGCCGTAAGGAAGCATTGAAAAAATACTGAAAATAAATAAAGTTAAAGGAAAAACTGGAAGAGAAATTGATGCAAGCAATGAATATTTTAATCCAATTGCATCTCTTATTATTCCTAAATTAACTGGATTTAATGCAGCTAATGCTGTAAATAATTTTACGTCTCCTCCTGCCCATACTCCAATTTTCCATAAACCATATGATGCAATAAAAGTTGCAATTGTTACAATAACAGTTATTCCTAAAACAGAATAATCAGCAGAATAATAGGATTCAATTAAATGAATTAATATTCCTATTGCAACAGCAGAATAAGTTAATTTATTTGAAATAATTCTTTCTTTGAAATCAGTGTAACTTCCAACAGCAAGTAATGTTATTGAAAAAAAGAAATAAAAAAAAGAAAAGGGAATCATTTTTTCCCCTTTTATTCTATCAGTGTTTCTATTGTTTGTTCTCTTACTCTTAAGACTGTTGCTTTAGAGGTTTGAGCTAAAGCCCTTAAAGTGTCAAGCAGGATTGCAGCAGCCATAACTAACACAATGCTAAAAAGCACACTTAATAAATATTCAATTGAAACCTGTGCTTTTTCTTCCATAAAAATCACTTTTAACTAATATGTGTCAGCCAGTGAGTTAAAGTATTATGTGTTTTATTTTGAGTTGAATTAGTAATACCACCTAATGCAATTATAACTACTGCAGCTACTACAACTGCACCAGCTATAAGCAAAAGGTATTCCAATGCTGCTTGTGCTTTATTATCCATAAAAATTCCTTTATGTTGTTTCTGTGTGGTATAATTCATTGTATTCGTTGTTATATTTTCCTAATGCGTTACTGGTTTGTCCTGCTGGCCCTGCAGAGGAAACAAGTATTATGATTACAATTGCTGCAATTAATACTGCTCCTCCAATTAACAACAAATATTCTACTGATGCTTGTGCTCTATTTTCCATAGAAATCATTTTAGTTAATTTATACAGATGTGTGGTATAATGTGTTGTATTCGTTGTTATATCTTCCTAAGGCATTAGTTGTTTTTCCTGGTCCTGCAAGTGAAGTCAATATTACAATTACAATTGCTGCAATTAATACTGCTCCTCCGATTAATAACAAATATTCTAATGCTCCTTGTGCTTTGTTATCCATTTAATTTCCCTCCTTTTTTTAATAAAAATTTATGTTTTATTTAATAACTCAACTTTTGTTTATAAACATTTTCTTTTCATTAACTTAATTGTTCTGTTTTATGGGCTATTCCGCCTGTTCCTGTGACTAATGATTTCAAAAATGCTCCTACAATTACTGCAATAACTACTGCTGAAGCAATAATTAATAATGTTTCAATTGAAGTTTGTGCTTTTTCTTCCATTTTATAATCCTCCAATGCCTGCGATTAAAGACTTTGAAATTGCTCCTGAAATAAAGTAAACTATAAATCCAATAAATAAGAGGATTGGAAGATATATAATACTTTTGTTTTTTTTGCCTTCTCTCATCAAAGAAATCATTACGCTTGAAGCAGTCACTTCAACAAAAATATAAATCTGTAATAATAAAAGTAAAATTGTTTTTGAATTTGTAGCGTCAATTCTTATTTCATCTGGCAGACCACCTAAATTAGCTGAAGCAGAAATTAAAAAACCAATTATAGTTGAAATTAAACCAAAAATAAACGGAGTAACAATTGCTCCTGCTGTAACCATAAACAATACCTGCATTAAAGTCTGGCTTCTTCTTTCATGGTTAAGTCTGTTTGTGTCTCTTATGTCTTCTGCAATCTGTTCTAATACATCTGCTAATCCTGCTCCTGCTTTAACTGAATCAATTATTATTGTTACACTTCTTTTAACTAATCTTGAATCAATATTATAAGATAAAGTTGATAATGAATCTTCAAAATTTTCTCCTTCTTCTAATTTTCTTAACACAGCTTCTAATTCTATTGTTAATGGACCGAAGTCTGCATGACTTATTTCTCTTAAAGCATATTCATATGTTCCGCCTGCTTTTAATATGTCTGCCATCTGCTTTAATGCTTCAGGTAATTCCTGTTCAATGCTTCCAATTCTTTGAACTCCTTTAATATAAGGATAACCCATAATCAAGTCAATTGAAACAAAAAATAATACAAAAACCATTATTCCCATTGATTGAGTTAAAGGCGGTTCTTGTATTCCTAATGCAACCTGAGCTGGATCAGTTACAGGAGATAAAAATTTAAGTAATAAAAAAGTTAAAATTGCAACAATTACTGCAACCAAAAAAGACAATGTAACCCAAAGCAAGGGATCAACTTTAAGGTTAATTTGATCCAAGTATTTTTCGTATTTTTTTAAGAATGAAGAGTTCTTTAAAAACCCTATTTTTTGATATAATCTTACTCTTGCCATGAATTACACCTTTGGCTGGCTTAATGAAATAAAGAACACCAGATAAGTTAAAAGCATTGGCATAAAAACCACAAAGAAAACAATCATTACTGGAGTATCTAATGGAAGTGATTGAAAAACACTTCCTGATTGAATTGGAGTAATTTTTATTCCTCCTAAAATTGAAATAAAAACAGGAATAACAATTGCTAAATAAATAAAAATGGTTCCAAAAAAATTCATTTTTTGGGAGAAATCTTTTATTTTCATTTTCAAAGAAAAAGATACATCATCTGCAATGTCATTCATAATAACAGATAAATTTCCCCCTGTTCTTAAAGCACGGATTACGTGAATCAAAGAATTTCGTAATGCTTTTGACTGAGTTCTTAAAGCCATATGCCTTAAAGCTAATTTAGTGTCTGTTCCTTCTTCAATTTCATTTATTGTTCTGGAGAATTCTTCGCTTAATTCTCCATAATCTGCCATTGCAATTGTCTGAATTGTTCTGTATAAACCTAAACCTGATTTTAGTTCTGTTGCCATATGTCTTAAAGCAAAAGGTAATTCTCTTGAAACTGCATCTCCTCTTGACATTGCTTTTCTTCTTGGAATCAAAAAACCAATTATTATTGTAATAAAAGTCAGCATTAAACTTACAATTAAAACTAAAAGACTTTTAGTTATTAGCGGAGCCTGCTGAAAAAAAGTAAAAATCAATAAACTTAAAAGAATTGTAGAAAAAACAAATACAATTAATGCAACTGAAGTAATTATTGCTAAAAATTGTTTAGCTGAAATTTTCATGTTTGCACTATACAAATAAAAACTCAATTGCTTTACTTGAGGCAGTTTACTTATAATTTTTTCAAGTGGTTTTGTTACTGCTTTTAATGTTAAATAAAATTTTCCTAATTGCCGGACTAAAGGAGAACTAAAAACTTTTAAGTCTTCTACTGTTTGAACTTCTAATTCTGTTTGTTTTCCTTCTGCAATAATTCCTCTTAATTCTTTTAATCTTCCGCCAACTTCCTCCATTTCCATTCCTTCTTCGGAATATCTTCTTTTCATTTTTTCAACAATTCTTTCAACTTCATCCATATCTGCAGAAGCTTTTTTCTGGTCTTTTTTCTCTTTTTTTTCTTCAATTATTTTTCTTAATTTATCTATTTTTTTACTCATGGTTTCACTTTCTTGTATTTAGGAAGTCGTGCATTGCAGTGACAACTTCGCCCATATCTCTTGTGCCTTTTTCAATTAATTTTTCAAAAAACTTTTCTCTTGCATTTAATTCATCTTCAATTTGTTTTGCAGTGTATCCTGTAAATTTCATTAAATTTTTTAAGAATATACTTTCAACATTAGTTCTGATTAATTTGTCTTTTACTGCGTCTCTTTCAAATAAAGTCTGAGTAGAAGTTTTGTTTTCTAATACTCCTGTTACTTCAGCTATTTCAGTTATTCTTCTTATTGTTCCTTTTTTTTTGTCATGAATTCTGTGTTCAACTATAACTAAATCTAATCCTGAAAGCATTACTTCAGGAACGTTCATTGGAGGACTTGTAACTCTTACAAGTGTTTCTTGAGGAGAGTTAGCGTGAATTGTTCCTAAACAACCGTCATGTCCTGTGTTCATAGCTGTAAATAAAGTGAAAGCTTCGTCATGTCTTACTTCTCCTACGATTACTCTGTCTGGACGCATTCTTAAAGAATTTTTAGTTAAAATATCTAATGTTAATTCTCCTGTTCCTTCTAATCCAGGAGGCCTTGATTCTAAACTAATTATATGTTTTAAAGGTAAATTTAATTCTGCTGTGTCTTCAATTGTAACAATTCTTTCTCTTTCAGGAATAAATGAAGCTAAAACGTTTAGTGTAGTTGTTTTTCCTGAACCTGTTCCGCCTGTAATCAAAATATTTGCTGGTTTAACTCCTAAACCATCAACACAAAGCCAGGCAAAAGCTGCACTTGTTGTATTAAATGTCCCGTATTTAATTAAATCAATTATTGAGTAGGGGTCTTCTCTGAATTTTCTGATTGTTAAACTTGAACCTGAAATTGATGCAGGGGGAATTGTCGCATTAACTCTTGAACCATCAGCTAATCTTGCATCTAATAAAGGAGAAGACATGTCTACTCTTCTTCCGATTTCTCTTGCAATTCTGTTAATTAAATCTGTTATTTCTGAATCAGAAAAAAATTCAATGTTTGTCATCATCATTTCATGTTTTCTGTGAAAAATATAAACAGGTTTTTTTGGTCCAATAACCATAATTTCTTCTAATTGGTCGTCTCTAATTAACGGATCTAATAATCCATATCCAACCATTTCTCTTACAACTGATTCAGCATAAAAATTAAATCTTCTTTCAGGAATATTTAGTTCACTTGAAGCCTGAAGTATTTCAATTATTTTTTGTCTGTAAACTGTTCTTCTTTGTTCAGGATCCCGAATTTTATATGGTGCAATTGCAATTAATCTTGTGGCTGCTTCTTTTATTGTGTTAATTATTGTTCTTTCCCCTAAAGTTGGTTTAGTTACCGGAATAACATAATAAGGCAAAACTTTTCCAGGAACTTTGTAAACTTTCACGTCTCCATAAGAATCAATTTCTTTTTTATCCATTGATTCTAATTCTAAATCAACTGAAGATGTAATTTTTTCTTTTTCTGTTTCCTTTGTTTCTTCAGAGTCTTCTTCTTTTTTTATTTCTTTTTTTTCAGGTAAAGTTTTTTTAAGTTCTTCTTCTAATTTCATTCTTTTTTTTCTTTTTTCCATGACTAAAGTTTTTCTTACTTTATCTTCATCTATTGCAGGTTTTTTTGTTTTAGGTTTTAATTCGTCTTTTTCTGTTTTAATCCTTTTTGCTTTTTTGATTAAGTCATTAAAATATTTAGCCATGTTTATCCTATAACAAAACCGCTTTAGATTATTTAAATTTAACTAAGAAGAAAAAAAGTAAAGATGCTTTTGCATCAATTAATTAGTTTTTTTATTTTAATTCTTATTTAAATTAATTTCTTTTTTTTAATAGGTGTTTCTTATTTTTTTTCTGTTATTTCTTTTGTTTTTTCTTCAATTAATTCGTTTAAAGAAATTGTTTTTTGTTTTCCTGTTTGATCTCTGACTGTTACAGTGTTGTTTTCTTTTTCTTTTTGTCCTACAACTATAATATAAGGAATTTTTTCTAATTGTCCTTCTCTTATTTTATATGAAACAGTTTCAGCTCTTAAATCTAATTCAGTCCTAAAACCTTGTTCTTTTAGTTTGTCATTTACTTGTTTTGCGTAATCTTCAAATTTTTCTCCTACAGCAAAAACTTTGAATTGCACTGGACTTAACCATAAAGGAAATTTTCCTTCATAATGTTCAATTAAAATTCCAATAAATCTTTCTAATGAACCTAAAATTGCTCTGTGAATCATTACAACTTTGTGTTTTTTTGAATCATTTCCAACATATTCTGCATTAAATCTTTCAGGCAAATTAAAGTCCACTTGAATTGTGCTTAACTGCCATTCTCTTTTAATTGAATCTTTTACTTTAAAGTCAATTTTTGGACCATAAAATACTCCTTCGCCTTTATCTAATTCAAATTTAAGTTTTGATTCTTCTAAAGCTTTTTTTAATGAATCAATTGCTTTAGTCCATTGTTCTTCTGTTCCAATTGCTTTTTCTGGTTTAGTTGATAATTTAATTGCTACATCTTCAAAACCAAAAACTTTGTAGATATACAAACAAAATTCAATTACTTTTTTGATTTCTTCTTTTAATTGATCTAGAGTACAAAAAATATGAGCGTCATCCTGAGTAAAACCTCTTACTCTGAATAATCCTCCTAATACTCCGGATTTTTCATATCTATAAACTGTTCCAAACTCAAAAAATTTTATTGGCAATTCTCTGTAAGAATGCTGTGTTCTTTTGTAAATCATTATATGAGCAGGACAATTCATTGGTTTTATTCCATATTCTATTTTATCTATGTCTAAAAAATACATGTTTTCTTTATAGTAATTATAATGTCCTGAAGTTTTCCAGGTATCAGCTTTAAAAATATGAGGAGTTGTAACAAAATCATAGTTTCTGTTAAAGTGTTCTTGTTCTTCAAATTTCATTATTGCATTTCTTAATGCAGTTCCTTTTGGATGCCATAAAATAAATCCGCTTCCTACAATTTCATTAATTGAAAATAAATCTAATTCTTTTCCTATTTTTCTATGATCTCTTTTTCCTGCTTCTTCTTTTTGCTTTAAAAATTCATCTAAATCTTTCTGAGAAAAAAAAGCTGTACCGTAAATTCTATGCAAAGTTTCATTTTTTTCGTCTCCTTTCCAGTAAGCTCCGCCTGTACTTAACAGTTTAAAGTATTTGACTTCTCCTGTTTTTTTTATATGAGGTCCTTTGCATAAATCAATAAATTTTCCTGATTCAAAAAAAGAAATTTCTCCTTCCAAATCTTTCAATAAATCAATTTTGAATTTTTCGCCTTTTTGTTCAAGAAAACTTCTTGCTTTATCTTTGTCCATTTCTTTTTTCTTGAATTCGTGATTTTTCTTTACAATTTCTTTCATTTTTTCTTCTATTTTTTTTAAGTCTTCGTTTGAAAAAGGTTCTTTTTTAAAAAAATCATAATAAAATCCGTCTTCTATTGAAGGACCAATTCCTAATTTAGTGTTAGGCCATAATTCTTTGACTGCTTCAGCTAAAATATGGGAAGCTGAATGCCTTAAAACTTCTAATCCTTCAGTTGAATTCCTTGTAATTATTCTTACTTTGCTGTTTTCTTCTATCTTAAAACCTAAAGGCTTTAATTCATCGTTTACCCTTACTGCTAAAGAATCTTTTGCTAGTTTGCTTCCAATTTTTTTAGCGATGTCTATTCCTTTAATTCCTTTCTTGAATTTTTTCACTGAATTATCAGGCAAAGTAATTTCTATGTCAGCCATGAATAATTAGTCTATTGAAGCTTTTTTAAATGTTTAAGGATATAAAGAGACGCTGATGCATTTGTTTAGTTTTCTTATTTTTTAAAAGGAAAAATATATATACTTCAAAACAAGTGTATTAGTAAATGAACTGCAAAGGAAGTGCATTTTCAAGTTTTATAATCGGTGCAATAATTGTTTTAGTTATTTTATTTATTGGAGGTTATGTTTTTGTCTGTGAAATAATGGGGTCGTGTTCTGGGCCTGTGGTATATAGTGATGTAACTTCAATTGAAGATTCAATAAAAAATGCTGGGCAATCTCCTGATGGAACTGTTTTTAGTACAAAAAATGTGGTTATTCCAAAAGAATACTCATTTAACTCAAAACAATTTTCAAAAATTTTGAACGTCAATGAAGAATGTGTTAAATTAGATTTTTCCCCTAAACTTAATTCAGTTGAATATCTTGATTCAGAAAATGAATTTTCCTTAAAGTTTAATGAAGAAACAAAAACAGATTTTTACATTATGTGTAGTTCAAAAAGTTGTGAGTCTTCTTGCCGAGAATTTTGTTGCATAGCCACAGTTGGAAAAAGTTTAGCACTACAAGACTGGGTTGCTAAAATAGAATAAAATCAGATCTAGTTTTTTTTTAAAATAGAGTAAACATAATGTTTCATTCAAAAAACTTGTAGTTAGTTTTTTTGAAATTAATAAAAGCTTTTCCTTTTCCTTTTACAGGCAATAAAAATTTTCCTTCAATCATTTTTTTGCCTTTAACAATTTTTTGTTTTCCTTCAATTAAAACATAATCTGAAACAAAATTTCTTACAAAATCATTTGCAGGATTCAAAAAAATTTCAGTCGGCTTTCCTGTTTGTTCAATTCTCCCGGAATCCATTACAATAATTTCATCACTTAAAAAAAATGCTTCATCTATATCATGAGTAACCATAATCATAGTCAAACCAGTTTTTTCACTTAACTCTTTCAAAAACAATTTCATTTTTTCTTTTAAGTTTGCATCCAAACCATTTAATGGTTCATCTAATAACAATAAACCAGGTTCAAAAGCAATAGCTCTTGCAATTTCAACTCTTCTTTTTTCTCCTCCGCTTAAATTAACTGTGTTTCTTTTTTCAAATCCATTTAAATGAACTAAACTTAAAGCATTCAAAACTTTTTCTTTAATTTGTTTTTCTTTTTTCATTTTTAATCCAAAAGCAATATTATCAAATACATTTAAGTGAGGAAATAATGAGTCTCCTTGAAAAACAAAACCAATATTTCTTTTTTCTGTTGGAACTTTAGTTACTTCTTTGTCTCCAAAAAAAATCTTTCCTTTTGATTCCTGTAAACCAGAAATAATTCTCAATAAAGTTGTTTTACCACAACCGCTTGGACCGACAACTGAAACAAATTTTCCTGACTTTATTTCAAGAGAAAAATCAAGTTTCCATTCATCAAATTTAATCCATAATTTTTCCATTTTTATTTCCATTAAAACACCCTTGTATCTTTAGAAAAAAATTCAATTGAATAAAACACAATAAAACTTACTGCAATTAAAATTAAACCCATTGCTGAAGCAGCAAACAAATCAAAAGTAGTTAAAAGCCTGTAAATATAAACAGGCATGGTAGGGTAGATTCCATCATATAAAACTAAAACAAAAGCTAATTCTCCTAAAGAAACTGCAAAAGAAAAACCTAAAGCAACAAATAATGCATTTTTTATTCTTGGAAACTGAATTTTTTTTAATACTTCAATTTCATTTGCACCTAAAGTTTTAGCTGAATCAATGCTTTCTTTATCTATTTTATTTAATGCGTTTTTTAGTATTCTGAAAGTAAAAGGAAAAGCTAAAATTGAATGCCCTAAAGCAATAAAAAATAAGTTTCCTGAACCAAATCCAATAAAATATCCTAATCCAAGAGTTATAACTGAAACTGAAACAGATGAAGCAACAAAAAAATTAATTATGGAAATTTTTTTTAATGAACCAATTAATCCAGTTAAAGTTGCAGTAATTGAAGCAATTAATGCAATAATTAAACTATAAAAAACTGAAAGTAAAGGTGTTGTTCCACTTAAACTTTTTCCTGAATAAAATATTTTTTCAAATGCCTTTAAAGTAAAAGTTCCTGTTTCCTGATTAAAAAAAGCAAAAAAAACTAAAGCAATAATTGGAAGTAAAACTGAAAAAACTAAAACTACAACAAATAATGCTTCAATAATTCCTTTAACTGAATTTAATGAAATATTTTTTGGTTTTTCTTTTATTCCTTTTTCTTTTATTGAATATTTTTTTGAATAATGAAAATAAATTAATCCAATTAAAGACAAAAAAATAAATTGAAATAATGCAAGAATTGAAGCTGTTCCAAAATTAAGGTTTCTTGTAATCTGCCTGTAAATTTCAACTTCTAAAGTTGAAAACTGTATTCCTCCTAAAGAAATAACTATTGCAAAACTCATAAAACAAAAAATAAACACTAATAAAGCTGAAGCAAGAATTGAAGGCATTAATTGCTTTAAAGTAATATTAAAGAAAACCTGTTTTTTTCCTGCACCTAAAGTTTTAGCTGTTTCTTTCATTTTTACATCTAAATTTTCCCATGAATCAGAAACAAATCTCATTACAATTGGAAAATTATAAAATACATGAGCAAGAATTATTCCGCTAAAACCATACAAAAACTGCACATGGCTTTCAAAACCAAAAAAGTTTTTTAAAAAATAATTTATCCAGCCGTTATTTCCAAAAATTATTACAAAAGAAATCACAACTAAAATTGAAGGAAAAACAAAAGGAATCAATGAAACGGCTTTAACAAATTTTTTCCCGAAAAAATTTCTTTTAGCTAAAATAAATGCTGCAGGAATTCCAATCAACAAACTGAATACAGTTGAAACTGATGCCTGAAAAAAAGAATTCCAGATTAATTTTTTGTTTGAAACTAAAACATCAATAAAAGAAACACTTGTTTTTGTAAATGCTTTAATTAAAACTAAAATTAAAGGATAAAAAAAGAAAACAAAAAAAAACAATAAAAAAAATGTTTTTGCAGTTAAGATGTAATTATTTTTTCCCATTCAGAAATCCATTCCTCTTGTTTTTGTTCAATTAACTCTGGATCTAACTCAATTTTTTTTTCTGGATGAACTGCATAATCAAATGCTGAAGGCAGTTCCACTTCTTTATTTACAGGAAACATAAACTGAGTAAAAGGAATTTCTTTTTGGAATTCTTTTGTTAAAGAAAATTCAATGAATTCCTCTGCTAAAACCCTGTTTTTTGTGCCTTTAACTATTCCTGTTCCTTCAATTTGAATATAATGTCCTTCTTTGAATTCTCCTGCAATAAAATGATTTATTCCTTCAAATTCAGCATAATAAGCAGGAGAAGTTGCATAACTTAAGTAAATTGGAGCTTCTCCTGCACTAAATAATCCTGCTGCTTCATCCCACCCATTAGTTACAATTAAAATATTTGGTTTTAATTCTTCCCAGAATTTTTTGTAACCAGGATCTCCGTAAACACTAATACTCCATAATAATAAAGCTAATCCCGGAGAAGAAGTTCTTGGATTTTCTATTACAATTTTTTTCTTTAAACTTTTATTTAACAATGAATTAAAACTGTTTAATTTAACATCAATTTTTTTTGTGTCATAAACAAAAGCAATAAACCCATAATCATAAGGAGTAAGATATCCTTGCTTGTAAAACCTGATGTCTTTTGGAATTAAATCCATATTATTTGGAATAAATTTTTCTAATACATTGTTTTCTATTGCTTTTGGAAACAAACTATTATCTATTCCAATTACTACGTCTGCTTTTGGATTATCTTTTTCTAAAACTAATGCAGTTAAAACTTGGCCTGCATCACCTTTTGAAATTAATTTTACTTTACAATTGCATTTTTCTTCAAATTTTGGAATTACTTTTACGCCTAACCCGTATTCTGAAACCATTGAATCATAAGTATAAATTACAAGAGTTTTTTCTTTTTGTTCTTCAGTTTCCTGAATGCATCCAAAAAATAAAATTAAAATTAATAAACTAAAAAAAACTTTTTTCATTTAATCCCCTCAAAGAAATCAGGGCTAAAAGATTTAAATTCAAAACCATTTTCGGAAATGCACGCAAAGCATTAATCCGTCTTTTGACGTAATTAACGCTTTTTTGTTTTTAAACTCATTACTTAATCCAATTCCTAAACCAAACCTTAAATTGTAATTTTTTAATTCATATTTGAATCCTTTTAATGTTAAACCCTTTATTTTTCCTTTAATTCCAAATAAAGAAATTTTTTCTCCTGGAATTCCTTTAACTGAAAACTTTTTTTTATGAATTAAATAAATTTCCTGATTTTCATGAATTATTTTTGCATTAATATTTTTTGGGATTTGAGTCAATAAAAAAATGTTTGTTAAAGTCATATCTGCTCTTGTTCCTATTGCTCCTAAAATAATTATTTCCTTAAATTTTTTTTCAACACAATAATCTATTGCTAATTCTAAGTCAATTTTATCTTTTTCTTTTGGAAACTTAATCATTTTTGTTTTTCTGTATTTTTTTAATGCATTTTTTGTAATTGAATCCATGTCTCCTATAATTAAATCAGGAATAAATTTTGTTTTCATTAATTTGTTTGCTCCGCCGTCAGCTGCAATTAAAAAATCGTTTTCTGAAATAAAAGAATAAAGAAATTTTGTGTTAACACTTCCATTGCATACAATTACTGCTTTTTTTGCCATAAAGACTTTAATGAAAAAATCTTATTTTAATTGTTGTTTTATCACCGGAATTTTACTCTATTAATGCTTTAAAAGCATAAAATTCCTTTTTTTTTATTATGAAAGTAAACGGAATTGAATGCATTAAATGCAAAGGCAGATTATTATGCGGAATGCCTTGTAAAATCCTTAAAAGTTATAACCGAAAAACAAAAACTCTTTTAAGCATAAAAGAAAAATCATTTAATGGAATTTCTCCGCCTGGATTATTTGTTTCATGGAATTCTTATCCTAAAGTTGAAATAGCGCCTGTATCTTCTTCTTCTTTTATTAAAGGAATTGAAGTTTTTGATGAACCTGAAAAATGGTTTGGTTTTGATTCAGAAAAAATAATTTCAATGCGAGAGTCTTTGATTCAGTCAAGAAGAAAAATTAATGTTTTTTCTGCTTTAAGTCCTTCAAGAGAACTTTCTTTGATTCAGGAAAGCGTGATGTCTTCTAAATCATTAGATGTTTCAGTTGAATTAAATAAAATTTCTTTTCAAAAAATTTCTTTTGATGCATTAGCTTTGCCTTCAGGGCCAAAAGGAGAATTAAAAAAATTTTCTTTAAATGAAAACCCTAAAATTCCAAAAAAAGTTGATTATATTACTTCTGATACTGATTTAATTTCAACTCAAGGATTAAATGAATTGTATTCTTCTGATATTTCAGTTAATTCTTTGCAGAAAATTTTGTCTGCTGGTTTACTTGGATTAAAGAAAAAAAGAAAATTAGTTCCTACTCGTTGGAGTATTACTGCAGTTGATGACACTATTTCAAAAAACTTAATTGAAAAAATAAAGTATTTCAGGGAAACTGATGTAATTCAGTTATTTGAATCAAGTTTTTTAGATAACCATTTTTTTATTCTGTTTATTCCTGGTTACTGGAGTTTTGAACAGCTTGAAGCCTGGAAACCTGAATCTGTTTGGATGCAGGGAGAAACAAAAATTATGGCTGACTCTGAATTGTTTAAGGGAAGAAAAAATTATGCTTCAGATGTTTCTGGTGCTTATTATGCTGCAAGATTAGCAGTCTGTGAATTTCTATCTGAAAAAAAACGACAAGCTAAAGTAATTGTTTTCAGAGAAATTGGAAAATCATATGATCAACCATTAGGCGTATGGGTGATTCGTGAAACAATGCGGAATGCATTAAAACAAAAACCTTTGAGGTTTTTTGATTTGGATTTAGCTTTAAAATTTTTATCTTCAAAGTTAACAGTTGAATTAAAACTTTACTTAAATGAATCAAAAGTTTTAAATGACTTAAAACAAAAAAAGATTTCAGATTATTTTTAGTTATTTCATGCTTATTATTTCGCCGTTTTTTGAAACATTTAATTCAACAAATTTTCCCTGAATTACTGCTTTAACTTTTATTTCGCCTTTGTCTTTTTTTATTTCAAGAATCTGAAAGCTGTCATATTTTGAATTTAATTCTTTTTCTAAAAGAATTTTTGTTGCTTTTAATTCATATTCTTCTTCTTTTTCTTTTTGGTTTCTCATTTCATCAAATTCTTTTAGCTGAGAGTCTTCTCTTTTTATTTTTTTTGAATTAAAAATTAATGCATCAAATGAACTGTAAACTGAAAAAAAACTCCATCCAATAAAAACAAAAATTAAGTCTAATTCAAAAAAATATTTTGATAAAAAAAGCCATAAAATCCATAAACCAAAAATAATTAGTCCTTGTTCGTGTTCTCTGTGTAAAACTTGCCCTGAACCAGGAATAAACAGACTTAATAAAGCTGAAATAAAATTCATTTCATTAAGTATATAGTAATAACATTATTTAATTTTTTTGAAAGCATAAAAAACAATTATGTCTTGTTGTTTAAACTTTATTTTTTGTATTTCATAAACTGCCTTTTAAGAAAAGGCAAGTTGCCAAAACGTACGGCGTAAAGCCGTACTGTCTAAACTTATTTTTTGTATTTCATGAATTGTGCAATTAATGCTTCTAATTGAATTCTTTCGTTTGCGCCTTCTACAATTCTGAAATTAGTTTCGCCAATTTTTTCTATTAAGTCAATTTTTGTTTTTCCTGTTATTTCTGTGTCTGGCATGGCAATTAATTCTCTGTATAATTGTAGTATGACGTCTTCTCCGCTCATTCCAAATTCATATAATAATACATCTAGTTTTTCTCTTGCTTCAAGAAATTTTTTGTCTAATGAAAGATTAATTAACTGCTTTATTTCTTCAGGCTTGGCTTTTGAACTAACTGAATATATTGTTGCTTCTTTAATATTTTTTTCAATTGAAGAACTTGCCTGCAGTATGTTTATTGCTTTTCTTAGGTCTCCTTGGGAAACATAATTTATTGCTTTTAATGCGTCATTGTTTAAATCTAAACTTTCGTTTTTTGCTATTTCTTTTAATTTGTTTTCAATGTCTTTTGGGTCAAGAGGTCTGAACCTGAAAATAACACATCTTGATTGTAATGGTTCGATTATTCTTGAAGAATAATTACAGGATAAAACAAATCTGCATGTTTTAGTAAATCTTTCCATTGTTCTCCTTAAAGCCTGTTGTGCGTCAGCAGTTAATGCATCTGCTTCATCTAAGAAAATTATTTTAAAGTCTGCATCAAAAGCCATTGTTCTTGCAAAGTCTTTGATGGTTTTTCTAACTACATCAATTCCTCTTTCGTCTGATGCATTTAATTCCAAGAAATTTCTTTCAAATCCTTCTAAGTATAATTCTTTTGCTAAAGCAACAGAAGAACTTGTTTTTCCAATTCCTGCAGGGCCGGAAAACATTAAGTTAGGCAAAGACTTGTTTTGAACATAAGACTTAAGTCTTTTGGTTATTTCTTCTTGTCCTGCAACTTCACTTAATTTTTTTGGCCTGTATTTTTCTACCCAAGGTAATCCATTTTCAGTCATATACAAAACTTTCTGAAAAGCAATTGTTTTAAATTAATTGTGAACAAAGATTTTTTAATAATCTAATAAAGTGAGTTAAATGAATTTAAGAGACACAATAAAATTAATTGTATTATTTGCAGTTTCTTATATTTTATTGTATTTTTTGCCTGCAATAACTAAAGCTTTAAGTCCTGAAATGGCTTTGCATGAATGGGGTTTTACTTTAAATCCAAGTATGCTGGATTACACTTTTTTCTTAATGCCTTTTGTTGGTTTTTTCTTTATTTATTTTTTAATTGACTGGATTAATGATTATTTTAAGTCTGATTTTGGTTATTCAGTTTTTTTTCCTTTGCTTTTTGTTGTTTTATCTTTTATGGCTTTTTATGTCCAGTTATACTGGTATTTTTCTAATCTTGCTTCTCTTGCTGCTTCTCAAGGCAGAATAATTAATCCAGGAGATTTATTTGATTTTTGGAGTGTATTGCGAAATGACGCTTTTTTGGTTTTTATTTTTTCAGGTTTAACTGGATGGATTTCATATAAAGTAATGCAGAGAGTTTCTGAATCTGCTTTAGAAGAAAACAGAAAACAAGCTATTGCAGTAAAATCAAAAAAAGAAGTTAAAGAAGAAACAAAAGAAAAACCAACAGAAGAAAAATCTGAATAAACTAATTAATTATTCAAATTAATTTTTTATTTTATTATTAGTATTTTAATTAATTCATTTTTTCTTTTTTTTTAACAGTAGTTTGAATTAATTCATTTTTTTTAACTGCTTTTTTTTATTTATTATTATTTTTCTTTTTTGCAGTTAAATCTTTTTTTTTGATTAATTCAGTTATTTTTTCTTTATTTATAATCAATAAAATTAAGAGGATTATTACTGGAAGAATTATTACTTCTATTTCGCTTAACTTAATTTCTTCAACGGCTTTTGTTACTGTAACTATTTCAGTTAAATGATTGTTTGCAGTGTTTTGTTCCGGCTGGTATTCGCTTATATCTACGACTAATTTATAGTTTCCTTCATTTAATTTTATTAAACCAATATAATTGCTAATTTGTACGTAACTGTATGCAGGAACTAATGCTTTTTCATTAAATGGTTCATAAGGAATTCCTGTTATTCTGTCAACTGCTCTTTGTCCTGTTTCTGCATTAATTAAAGTAACATTTAAATCCACATTTTTGTCTGTTGCAGTAAAATTATCTATTTTGGTTTTAGCAAGTATTCTGATTGAAGTAGTTTGAAGTATTTTGTCTGCTGGTTCATATATTTCAAAATATCTTATTCCAAGAACATCAGTTGAAATAGGTACAACGCTTATTTGAACTGAGTCTGTTTTAGTGGTAATGTTTCCGCTTTTATCAAAAAATCCTGTTAAAGTAATCTTGTGGTCGCCGATGCTTAAACCTGAATAACTAAAATTTTCGTTTGTGGATTTCCAGTCTAAATCTTTATTTGAATCCCATTCAACAGTATAATTTAAACCTGCATCAAAAACATTTGCAGTAAAATTTATTTCTGAACCAATAACAAAAACATTATTGTTTTGAGGGGAACTAATTGAAATAGACGGAGGATCAGTTATTGTTATTCTTTGTACGGTTGAAACTGCGTCTGCTACGTAGTTTGCTTGAACAAAAACGCAGTATTCTCCTGCAGTTATGTCATTAGGGATAGTCCAGTCATAAGAATATGTTCCTTCAGACTGAAAACCTGCAGAGTCATAAATTTCTACTGTCCCGTATGTTATTGGGTTTACTATTGGAGTGCAGTATGCTGAAGGGTTGTAATAGATTCTTGAACGTTGGTTGTCTCCTTCTGGGTCGTTTTTTGTAGTCCAGTTAATTGTTAATGTTTCTCCTTTTTCTTTTGAGACATTACTTGAAGGCTGGTTTAATGTAACTGTGGTTGGTGAATCAACATAATATTCTCTTCCTGTAAGATATGCATCATTTGTTACATTTGAAGCAGTTGCTTTAACTCTTAATTCGATTGTTTGTCCATAATAAGAAGGATAATTTGCGCTTAGATCCCACCAGCAATAATAATATCCGCTTAAACTATCTTTTGGAGTGCATGGATTTTGTTTATATGTGTTTGAAGATATTGTAACATATACTGGTTCAGTGCTGCAGGTTGATGCGCTTCCATAACACATTGTTTGATAATTAGTGCATGAATCTCCAAGGCAATATTCTAGTATTCCTTGCATGTCGTTGCATGGCCCGTCATTACAATAAATTTTTGGGATTACTAAAAGGTTTGGTCCATATTTTCCTATTATTGTTGTAGAACTTGAAGGCTGACTCCATGTTATTGAAAGACTTGGAGGAATAATTAATACTGCATTTACTAAATTGAAAAACAAAAGTAATGTAAAGAAAACTAAAATTTTTTTATTCATTTAATATTATTTAGTCTTTCCCTTATTTATTTTTTCCCTTTTTTTAGGAATAAACATTTAAACTGTTTTTATCAGGATTTAATGGGGTTTTTAGTGGTTTTACAGCTTGCTTTAAGGGATTATCTGGAAAATTTCAGAATGAATTTATTGTTTGGAGTACTTTTAATTTTTTCTTTTTTTGCTTTATTTGAAAATATTTTTTTAGGTTCAGGAAGCATTTTTATTGAATATGAATTATTTTTAGTTGATTCAGTTGTTTTATTAATTGAATTAATTGCAATAATGGTTTTTTTGGTTTTTTATTCTTTGTTTGTTTCTTTTCTTATTTTTAATATTAGAACTAAATTAAACAAAGTAAGAATGAATTATTACTTAACTGAAAAATTACATAAGTTTGGTTTTACTTTATCTTTATTTTTTGTTTTGTATTTTGTTGTTTTTTATTTATTTTATTCTTTAATGGTTTTTTTTAATGCTCCTTTGCTTTTAATTAATTTAATTTTATTTATTGTTTCTGTTGTTCTTTTGTTTGTTCCTCAAAGCATTGTAGTTGATGAAAATAAAATAGTGCATAGTATTGAAAATAGTTTTGAGTTTTTAATTAAAAATCCTTTGACTGTTGTTAAAGTGATTTTCATGGGAGTATTGTTTTTGTTAATTATTCCTTTAATTGAATTTATTTTTGATTTTGTTTTTTTAATTGGAAATTATGTTTCTTTGTTTATTGTTTTATTTTTTGTTGTGCCTTTTATTGAAATAGTTAAAACAAGGTTATATATGAAAAAATTTGGTTTAGCTTTGTTTGATAAAGATTAAGGTTTAAGTTCAATGTATTCGTAATTTTTTTCAATTAATTCTTCTAATTCTTTTTTTGTTTTTGCTATTGCAAAACTTGTTGTTCTTAATTCTTTTTCTTCTGTTTTAATATTATATTTTGAATTTTCTTCGTCAAATCTTTTTTTTGCTTTAATGGAATTAAAGCTTCTTAATACAACTGAATTCCATGAATTTTTTCTTACTTTTTCTCTTACTCTTCTTGCAATGCTTTTTGCTTCTGCTTTGTTGTCAGTGAAAATTAATGCACCTGAATCTACTCCGTATAATAAAATACATTTTTTTAATTTTGAAATATCTTTTTCTTTTAGTTCTTTTTCTTTGATTTCATTTAATTCATTTACTGAAAAAACTGTTTCTTCAATTAATTCCATTAATTTTTTTACATTGCTTCTTGATTCAATAAATAATTTTTCAATGTTTATTTCGCTTAAAGAAAAAATCCCAGTACTTTTTATGTATAATCCTTTTTCTTGTGCCTTTAAATTATTATTTTTAAGATTTAAGAAATGAATTTCATTTTCAAAAACGTTTTTGTCAACTAATTTTAACTGGAATTTGTTTTCAAGACATATAATTAAATCAAAATTTAATTCTTTTTTTTGTTCATTGAATTTCTTTATGAATTCGTTTGAAAAAAACCAGATGTTTTTTTTGTTTGCCTTGTAGTTTGATTCTTCGGGAGAAAACAATGAAATTGTAACACAAAATCTTTTTTTGATTAATGAACTTGCCTTAAAGAAAAAGTCAATTAATTCTTTTATTTTTTGTTTGCTTTTTTTTTCTAATGGTCTGCTTAAACAAAAATTAATGTAATTAATGCACACTGAAGAAGAAAAAAAACTGCTTTTTTCCTGTACTTCTTTTAAGATTTCAAGAATAATATTTTCTGCTGAATCATTTTTTTCTTTTAATGCAATATTCCATGAAAAAGCTTTTGAAGAAAAATCTTCAATAAAAGGAATATAAATTGTTGACTTAAAATGCAGTTCTTTTGCTTTTTTTGGAATCTTTGAAATTAAATTGAATTCAGTTAAAACTTCTTTTTCATAGTTTTTTGTTTTTTTAACTTCAAATATAGGCATGCCTACTCTTGTATATTCATTATGGATGTCTTCCATTCCTAATTCAAGAAGTTCAACACAAACCATTTCTCTTATCAGTGAAGTTGTAATTTCTCCTATTTTTAAGTCTTTTATTTTTTCTTCTACTTCAGATGAAATTTTTTCAGCTAACCCTCTTTTAATTTTTGTTTCTTTTAATAATGATTTAGTTATGTTTCCTCTGTCAAAGGGTTCAGTTTTTTGTTTAGAAGTAAATACAATCATTTTTTCAAAAGAAGAATAAGTTTCAGCTGCTTTAGGGTTTAATTCTTTTAACAGTTCAATTGCTTTTTCTTTTAGTTTTGTTTCGCTTTGAGTTTCCATTGAATTTAATTCTTTTATTATTTTAATTAAATTCCATTTGGTTGCTCCTGCTTCTTCGCATTCAAACGCAATTTTTTGCACTAAAGGTTTGATTACTGAATCCATAACTAAATTTTACTAAAAAATGTTTTAAAGAACGACCCATTCAAAAGAATTCTTGTTAGATAACTTAACCTTTTATACTTTTTTGTTTAGTTTTATTAATTATGTCTAATGCAGTCAGCCTTGATAGAATTGATTTAAAGATAATTCAGAAATTGCTGGATGATGGAAGATCTTCGTTTAGTTCAATTGCAAAAGAAGCAAAATTAACTGATGTTGCAATAAAAAAAAGAGTTGAATCTTTAATCAAAAAAGGAGTTATTTCTTCTATTGAAGCAAATTTAAATTATAAAGTTTTAGGTTATGAAAACCCAATTTTTGTTCAAATGAGAACTGACATGGGAAAACACAAAGATTTAGTGAAAAAATTAATTTCATTTGATTATATTATTGAATTGCATCAGGTTTTAGGTGAATATAATTTAATTGCAAAAATAATTGTTCCAAGTTTAGAGGAAGCTGAAAGATTTATTAATGATTTAGGTTTAATTGATGGAATTTCAGATATTAAAACTCAATTAGTTTTAAGCGAATTAAAAAAAACAAGTGCTCTTCCGACTCAATCTCTCCAGAAAAAACTTTAATCTCTTTAAATTCTTTTTTGTTTAACAATTAACAGAGTGGTTTAATTGAAACTTATTGTGTCAGAAAAATCCATTGCAGGAAAAAGAATTTCAGAAATTTTAGGTAAAGGAAAAGCAAAGTCTTTAATTGAAAATAAAGCTCAATTATTTGAATTTGATTTTAATGGAGAAAAAACTTTTGTTATTCCTTTAAGAGGTCATATTGAAGACATTGATTTCCCAAAAAAATATAATTACTGGATGGGCACTGATTTAAGAAAACTGGCTAAAGTTGAAGTTGAATATGTTTCTTCAGAAAAAGCAATAACTGATTTGCTTGAAAAAAAAGCAAAAGATTTCTCTGAAGTAATCATTGCAACTGATGCTGACAGAGAAGGAGAAAGCATTGGAGTAGAAGCATTGGATTACATTAAAAAAGGCAATCCAAAAATTAAAATTAAAAGAGCATTATTTTCTGCTATGACTCCAAAAGACATTAATTCTTCTTTTTCTGATTTAAGTGAAATAGATTATGCTTTTGCTGATTCAGCTAATGCAAGAAGAGAAATAGATTTAATTTGGGGGGCGGTTTTAACAAGATTTATTTCAATTGTATCAAATAAAATGGGAAAAAGTTTTTTAAGTGTAGGAAGAGTTCAAAGTCCTGTGTTATATTTAATTGTAAAACGAGAAAAAGAAAGAAAAGCCTTTAAGTCAGAAAAATTCTGGGAAATAAAAGCAATATTAGAAAAAGATAAAATTCAGTTTGAAGCAGCTCCAAAACAAGGAAAATTTAAAGATAAAAAAACAGCAGAAAAAATTTTAAATAAAAAAGCAAAAAAAGCAGTTGTTTTAAGAGTACAAAAAAAACACAGAAGTATTTCAAAGCCTATTCCTTTTAACACTACTTCATTTCTCAGGGCTGCAACTTCAATTGGTTTTAGTGCAGGGCAGGCAATGAGTATATCTGAAACCTTATATCAGCAGGGATATATTTCTTATCCAAGAACAGACAACACAAAATATCCTGCAACTTTAGATTTAAAAAAATTAGTTGAAGAAACAGCTAAAGTAAAAGAATTTTCTGCTTTAGCTAAAAAACTTCCTGACAAATTAATTCCTTCTTTTGGAAAAGAAACAAAAGATCACCCGCCGATTCACCCTGTTACAGCAGGAGACAAAGGAAAATTAGGAGACAGAAGTTTTAAAATTTATGAATTAATTGTAAGAAGATTTTATGCTACTTTAAGCGAGAATGCTGAAACAGAAAACTTAAGTATTGAATTTGATTTAGAAAAAGACTTATTTGTTTCAAATGGACAGAGAATTTTAAAATTAGGCTGGAAAGAATTTTATCATTATTCTTCAATTAAAGAAGTTTTACTGCCAAAACTTGAAGAAGGAAACAAAGCTGACGTAAAAAAAATGGATTTAATTGAAAAAGAAACTCAGCCTCCTTCAAGATATTCGCAGGGAGCTTTACTGAAATTAATGGAAGACTTAAATTTAGGAACTAAATCTACAAGACATAATATTATTCAGAAACTTTATGCAAGAAAATATATTGTTGGAGCAAAAGCAATTGAACCAACTAATGTTGCTTTTGCTGTAACTGATGTATTAGAAAAATATTCAAAAAAAGTAATTGATCCTGAAATGACTTCAGAAGTAGAAGAAGAAATGAATTTAATTTCTGCTAAAAAGAAATCAAAAGAAGAAGTAGTAGAACATTCAAGAGATTTATTGCTGGTTATTCTGAAAGATTTATTTGAACACAAATTATTAATTGGAAATGAAATTAAAGCAGGATTAAGTGAAGATAGAATTGTAGGCAAATGCCCTAAATGTGAAAAAGGTGAATTAAGAATTATTTTAAGCAGAAATAAAAAATATTTTTTAGGATGTACTGCTTATCCTAACTGTACTAATTCTTATCCTTTGCCTCAAAAAGGAAAAGTTAATCCAACAGATGACTTATGTAAAATATGCAGTATGCCGATGATTTCAGTTCAAGGCAAAAGATTCAGATTTAATATGTGTATTGATCCTGATTGTCCGTCAAAAGATGAATGGAAGAAATCAATGCAGAAAAAAAATGAATTAAAAGAACAAGAAAAACTTAAAAAAGAAAAAACTAAAACAACAACTAAAACCAAAACAAAAGCTAAACCTAAAACAAAATAATTCAGCTAATTTTTAAATCAAAAACAAAAATAGATTTTTTAGAGAGGGGGGAATCTTTTAAGAAACCAGATTGGCCTGGTGAGCCTATTCCCCTACCTCTTTTTTTTTCGTTATATTTTTTCTCTCTAGAATTGAATCCCTCCGATGGATTTTTGTCTTTTTAACATTATTAACACGATGTAAGAGTATATATAGATTATACAAATGATACTGTACAATATAATACACTTAAATACTTTTTTGTTGTTTAAATAGTATAGTGATTATTTTATGGCTATTCATATTAAAGCTGATGATGTTGTTAGATTAAAAACCATTCAGGCCTTGCTTAAAAAAGGTTCTGTTGTGCCTAATAACCGGCAAATTAAGCGTTATTCTGGTTTTCACAAAGCTACAATTAAGTCTTCTGTGGACTTTTTGTTAAAGGATGGAGTCTTGCAGGGGTTTGGTCCTAAAATTGATTTTCATAAATTTGGTTTTAAATTAGAAGTAATTGAAATGCTTCACATTGATTTTGCAGAAAAAGTAATTTTTAAGCAGTATCTTGATGCAGTTGAAAAAGATGACAATATTTACATGGTTTCTGCGGTAATGGGTTCAGGAAACTGGAATTTATTGTTAAGGCATTTTTATCGTGATATTGAATCATTTCATAATTCAACACAAAAAAATTATTATGAAAAAATCAAGGGAATTTACAAGTTAATTAAAGACAGGCAGATTATTTATGCTACTGCTCCTTTCTATAAATCTGGTTCAAGGACTACTTCAATTATTAATATTCTGAAAAAAGAAAAAGGAATTGATTAAATGAAAATTGAAATTGACTTACATAAAAATTTAAATGAAAATGCTTCAATTTATTTCCAAAAATCAAAGAAAAACAAAAAAAAACTTGAAGGATTAAAAAAAGCAGTGAAAGAAACAGAAAAAAGATTAAGTAAAATGAAAGAAAACCAAACAACAGAAAAAAAAGAAGTTTTAATTAAAAAAAGAAAAAAACAATGGTTTGAAAAATTCCATTGGTTTTATACCAGTGATAATTTATTAGCTATTGCAGGAAAAGACACTAAAAGTAATGAAGAAGTAATCAAAAAATACATGGATAAAACAGATTTATATTTTCATGCAGAAATTCATGGAAGCCCTCATTGTTTGTTAAAAGCAATAAATAATTCTTCTCCTGAAACTTCAATGAAAGAAACAGCTGAATTTGTTGCTTGTTTTTCTAAAGCATGGAAAACAGGAATTTCTTCTGTTGATGTTTATTCTGTTCTGCCTGAACAAGTAAGTAAAAAAGCAGTTTCAGGAGAATCAATGAAAACCGGTTCTTTTATGATTTATGGTGAAAGAAACTGGTTTAAAAAAACTCCTTTAAATTTTGCAATCGGCATAAAAAAAGAAAAAGAAAATTTTATTGTGATTTCAGGTCCTTTTGAGTCAGTAAAAAAACATTCAGAAATTTTATTTAAAATAAGACAAGGGAAAGACTCTAAAGGAGTAATCGGAAAAAAACTAAAAAAATTATTTGAAGAAAAATTAAATACAATCATTGATTTAGATGAATTAATTTCAATGCTTCCTTCAGGGGAATCAGAAATAGTGGTTTAATGTTTAATAAAACTGAATTAAAAAGATTAATTGAAAAGGAATCAAAAAACTTTTTTGTACCAGGGCATATTAACAGATGTTTTGATTTACTTGAAGAAATAAAAGAAACTTCTTTTGATGAAGAAATTGTTTTTGCAGGAATTTTACTTCATTTATCAGGTTTTTCAATGCATTTGAAATTTAATCAGGATTTAACTAAAACTTCTCTTAATTTTGCAAAGAAATTTCTTGTTTCTTCTCTTTTTCCTAAAGAAAAAATTGATGCAGTACTGCATTGCATTGAAGAATCAGATATTAAAGGAAAACCTAAAACAACTGAAGCAGTTTTAGTGCATGACTTAAATATGTTAGATGAAGTGAGTTCAGTTGGAATAATTAAAGATTCAGTTTTATTTAATTTAAGAAAAATTCCTTTAAACAAATTTCTTGAAGAACAAAAAACAAAGTCTTTTCTTTTAAAAGAAGCTTTTTTTTCTGATAAAGCAAAAAATCTTGCTAAAGAAAAAACTATTTTATTTGATTCTTTTGTTAAATCACTTGAAAATGAATTAAAGTAATTCTTTTGTTTTTCATTAACCTTTAAATCATTTCAGTTAATTTCTTTTGTATGATTTCAATTGGAAACCAGAAAAAAAAATCATTAGAATTAAGAGTTCATGATGCAGACCAAAGTCATGTAGGCCGAGGAATAATTACTTTGGACAGAACATCAAAAGAATTCTTAGGAGTTACTTCTGGAGATATAGTTGAATTAGAGGCAGGAAAAAAAACTGCTGCAATAATCTGGCCTGCAAAAAGCTCTGATGAAGGAAGAGGAGTAATCAGAATGGATTCTTTAATCAGGCATTCATGTAATGCTTCTTTAGGAGAAAAAGTTAAAGTTTCAAAAGCAGTTTTTAATGACGCAAAAAAAATTGTTTTAGCTCCAACTCAAGAAGTAAGAATTATTGCTTCAGGTTATGACAGAATACTAAAAAAAAGTTTTATTGGAAGACCTTTGTATAAAGGAGATAATGTCTGGATTTCTGTTTTTGGTTCTGGTTTTATTTATAATGTAATTGATACAAATCCAAAAGGAATAGTTAAAGTAACTGATTTAACTCAGTTTGTTTTGAAAGAAGAACCAGCAAAAGAAGCATTAGAAGGAGTTCCAAGTGTTGCTTATGAAGATATTGGAGGAATGGATGAACAAGTAAAAAAAGTAAGAGAAATGATTGAACTTCCAATGCGTCATCCGGAATTATTTAATAAATTAGGAATTAATCCTCCTAAAGGTGTTTTGTTATTTGGCCCCCCTGGCACTGGAAAAACTTTATTAGCTAAAGCTGTAGCAAATGAAACCCAAGCTCATTTTATTCCTGTTTCTGCTCCAAGTATTATGAGTAAATTTGTAGGCGAAGCAGAAGAAAGAATAAGACAAATTTTTAAGGAAGCAGAAGAAAATGCTCCAAGCATTATTTTTATTGATGAAATTGATGCGATTGCACCAAAAAGAGAAGAAGTTATGGGCGAAGTTGAAAGAAGAGTTGTAGCTCAATTACTTTCTGCAATGGATGGAATGGAAGCAAGAGGACATGTAATTGTTATTGCAGCTACAAACAGAGTTAATTCTTTAGATGAAGCTTTACGAAGACCGGGAAGGTTTGACAGAGAAATTGAGATTGGCGTACCGGACAAAAAAGGAAGAAAAAATATTTTACAAATTCATACAAGGGGAATGCCTCTTGCTTTATCTTATGACACTGATTCATTTGTTTTAGCATTAAGTAAATTGAAAAAAGACAGCATGTCAGATAAAAGAAAAAACGAATTAAAAGAAAAATATGAAGAACTTTCAGTTAAAGAAAGAAAAGAATTTATTAGGACGCTTCCTACAAAAGAATTTAATGAAATAACTAATCAATTACTTTCTATTTTTATGGATTCTTTTGCTTCAATTACGCATGGTTTTGTTGGAGCAGATTTAGAAGCTTTAGCAAAAGAATCTGCAATGAAAGCATTAAGAAGATATTTGCCTGAAATTGACTTAGAAGAAGAAAAAATTCCATCTGAAGTTTTAGAAAAACTTGAAGTAAATAAGAATGATTTTAATGAAGCATTAAAAGAAATGCAGCCTTCAGCTTTAAGAGAAGTTTTAGTTGAACTTCCAACTGTTAAATGGAGCGATATTGGTGCATTAAATGAAGTAAAAAATGAATTAAAACAAGCTGTAGAATGGCCTTTAAAAAATCCTTCAGTATTCAAGAAAATGGGAATTAAATCTCCTAAAGGAGTCTTATTATATGGTCCGCCAGGAACAGGCAAAACTTTATTGGCTAAAGCTGTAGCAAATGAATCTGAAGCAAATTTTATTTCAATTAAAGGACCTGAATTAATTTCAAAATGGGTTGGAGAAACAGAAAGGGGAATAAGAAAAATCTTTAAAAAAGCAAGACAGGTTTCTCCTGTAATAGTTTTTTTTGATGAAATTGATTCTTTGGCTGTTTCAAGAGGTTCAACTGAATCAGGAATAGGAGATCGAGCATTAAATCAGTTGTTAACTGAATTAGATGGAGTAGAAGAATTAAAGGATATTGTTTTTATTGCTGCAACTAACCGGCCTGATTTAGTGGATTCAGCTTTATTAAGGCCCGGAAGAATAGATAAATTAGTTTTAGTTCCTGCACCAGATGAAAAAGCAAGAAAAGAAATATTTAAAATTCACTTAAAAAAAGTTCCAATAGAAAAAGAAGTTGATTTAGATGAATTAATTAAAAAAACTGAAGGTTTTAGTGGAGCTGACATTGAAGGGTTGGTAAGAGAAGCAGTATTAATTTCTTTAGCTGAAAATAAAATGGAAACAAAACCCGTTAAACTAAAACATTTCTTGGAAGCATTAAAAAAAATTAGGCCTTCAATTTCAAAAGAAACAATTGAAGCATACAATGAATTTTCACAACATTATTCTGTTTTTAAGCCAAGTTACGTAGAATAAACTTTTAGAAAAAGTTTAATCAAAAACGGTTTGCTTCGCAAACATAAACTTTTAAGAAAATTTCAAAAAGTTTAATTAAAAAAAAGTAAAATACCATAATGCAATTGGAATAAATAAAATTCCCCAAATTAATGGATTCCATTGCATTACTTTTTTTCCGTCTAAAGGGCCAAAAGGCAGTAAATTAAATCCAGCTAAAATAAAATTAATTTTAAATCCTAACTCAAAAACAAAATTAAAAAAAGAATCAGGAAATAAATAAAGCAAACCTAAAAACATAAATCCTAAAATTATATTAATTACTACTCCTGCAACAGAAATTAAACCCATTTCATTTGATGCTTTAGTGTATTCAGGGTATTCATTATCCCATCTTGTTTGTTCTTCCCATGACTTTTTTCTTTTCTGACCAATATAGACTGCTCCGGGTGCAGCAAAAATTGCGCCAATAAAAAAAGCAAAACCTAATGCAATTTTTAATCCCGAATCCCATTTTCTGAATTCAGCAAAATAATTAAAATGTCTTGCAACATTTCTGTGTCCTAATTCGTGTAAAACAAAAGCTGTTCCTACAATAAATAGTGAAACAGGCAGTAACACAATAAATGAAAGGATTCCTGAAAAAAGTCTTCCTGAAAGTATTCCAAACAAATTTAATCCTGAAAAAACAAAGCCAAAAGCAACACTTAAAGCAACCCATGCAATTACAATATCTTTTATTTCTCTTGAAACCATAAAAAACACAATCAGTTAATAAATAATTAAATCAAGAAAACTAATAAAACCTTTTTCTTTTTTCGTCAATTAACGTTGAAAATCATTTTTATTCTTTTTGAAAGCGCATTAATTCATGATTGAACAAAAAGCACAGATTTCAGTTGAAATGATTGTTTTGTTGGCGGCAGTTGTTGCAATTGCATTAATTTTAGTTTCTCAACTGCAAAAAACAGGAACAAAAGGCGCAGAAGTAATAGAAAAGAAAACAGACAAAATTTTTGATGAAATAAGTGACATTAAATGAAAGGACAGATTTCATTAGAATTTCTTTTATTAATGTCTGCTTTTATTTCTTTTCTTTTGCTTTTTACTCCTTTGATTTCCAAAACATTTTTTTCAGGAATTTATGCTTTAGATTCAGTTAAAGCAAAAAATTTTTCTGACTCTTTTATTGTTTCTGCAAGAGAACTTAATTCAATGTCAAATGACTCAAAAATAACCCTTAACGCAAAACCATTGCTTAAATGGAAAATCAGTTATAAAAATAAAAAATTAAATGTTGTTGTTTTGCTTGAAAAATACAATAAACAGAAAACTTTTGTTTCAGAACCATTAAACACAATTCCTTTCAGTGAAATTAATTTAAATGAAAAAACAGTTTTTGTTTTAACTAAAACAGAAAAAGGAATTTTAGTTAAATCAAATAAAAACTTTAACTGAAATTTTCTTTAATTCATTTTCATAATAAAATCCATTTGATTTAATTTCATTTTCTCCTTTTTTTCCTTTAATTTCAGTTTTTTTCCCGTTAATAATTATTTCTCCTTTCTGAAAAGGAAACATTTTTTTAAAATCTTTTTCTAATTCTTTTTCATCAAAATTTTTTGTTTTAATCCAGACTTTAATTAAATCATTTTCTTTCTGCAAAACATAAATTTTTTCTAAGTCATTTTTGTTTTCTTCTATTGGAATTGAAATAATCATTACAAGAAGCATTAAGCTGATTAATGCCTCTAAAGTAAACGTAAAACCTTTAATTGCAGGCAGAAACAAAAATAACGCCTTTTTCTTTTTTTTCAGTTAAAATAAACCTTCTTGCTTCAAAACAGCTGCCTTCTTTTTTTCCTATTTGTATTTTTTCTTCTCCAAATTCAAGTTTAATTTCCTTTAAGTATTCAGTAAACTTTTCTTTTCTTATTTTTTTCAGCAAAGTTAAATCAATTTTATTTTCTTCAACTCTTTTTTTTTCTTTGTTATAAAATGCAATTCCTTTTTCAGGATTAATTTCATTTGAATTTTTTATTAATGAATCAGCAAAAAAAACTGCTTTTGATTTTAAATAAAACAAGTTTTTTGTTTCCTTGTTTTTTATTATTGTTTCATTTAATGAATTAATCATTAAAAAAATCATTAACAAAACAGCAAGCAATGCAATTACTGCGTCAGTTGAAACAATTCCTTTATTTGTAATGCTCTTCAACCCCTATTTCTATTTTATTTCCTGAATTAAATGTTTTGTCTGATAAAATTCTTTCTTCAGTTGTCTGGTTTCCAATTTTACTTTTAATTTTTCCATGTTCAATAAAACAGTTTTCGTTTATTTTTGTTTTTCCGCCTGCATTAGAATAAATTGAATCTGCGGTAATTCCGCATTTAAGTGAATTAGATTTTGCTTCCATAAAATCTGTTTTTATTTCAAGAGAAGTATTTGCTTTAGTTAATGCATTAACTAATAATCCAATTAAAACAAAATAAGCAAACAGTACAATTATTGCCTCTAAATTAAGCATTTTTTCATCCAATAAACCTTAATGAAATCACTTTAACGGAATAATCAACCGGAATAAAAAATTTCTGTTCTGAATTATTTTCAGTTATCCTGCTTCCAATTAAATTGTTTTTGTTTACTCCCCCGGTGTAAATAAATTTTGTTTCATAAAGTTTGTTGTCTAAACCAAAAACAATTATTTTAGTGTTTTCTTCAATAAATTTTTTTGAAAGTTTTTTTCCTTTTATTTCTGTTTTACTGTATTTTTTTTCTGAATGAATTTCCTTAAATTCAGTTTCACTTATTTCATTGAATAATTCAATTAGTTTCCCTGAAATTTTTTTGTTTATTATTTTAGGGTTATCTGAACCAAATGCAATTTCTTTTTTTATTGTTTCTTCAATTAATGAGTCAACTGCATTTTCTATTAAGTTTCTTCTGAATGAAGTGTTTTCTATTTCAATTAAGTTAGCTTCAGTAAAATTTTGTTTTGAATTAAATGAATTAACTGAATAAATTAAATTAAAGTAAATTAAAATAAAAATTAATACAATAATAAAACTGATTAATCCTTTTTTCATTCCGGAATTAAGTTTGAATTAAATTAAATAGTTTTTTGCACGTTAATTGTCGATTATTTTTTTCTTTTCTGATGCTTTTGCAATAAGAAATCCCATAATTAAAGACACAAAAATCAATGCAGTTATTATTCCTGTGTTTTCTGTTTCAGAATTCTTTATTTCAGTGGCTACGTTATTTTTTGCTGTTAATTCTGTTCCTGAAGTATTTCTTGAGTTATCAGCGGTCATCATTTTTTCAGCTTCATCAAACGAACTTATTTCCTGTGTTATTTTATATCCTGCAGGAGCATAAACTGCTCCTGAACCAAATAACATGTAAACTAAAAACATTAATCCAATTAAGCTTGCTCCTAACAAAATCAGTACATGGGAGTCTTCTGGTTCAATTAATTTTTTTCCTTTTCTTGTTAAAGAATAATATTTCCATTTTCTTCCTTCGTCTTTTTGTTCAATTAAATCTGAATTCACTAATCTTTCTAAATGCTGTTTTATGGTTGGAGAACTCATGTTTAGTTTTGCTGCTAATTCACTTAAAGTGTAATTTCTTGTATTAAGTATTTTAATTATGTTTATTCTTGTATCAGAACTTAATGCTTTGAATTCTTCTTTTCCTATTCTTATTTCCATGCTGTTATATTTTGCATTAAAAGCAGTTTAAATAAGTTTCATTTTCTTAAGGTAAAATATTTAACGTTTTTTTAATGCAAAAGCAATTATTAAATATCTTTAAGCTGTATTTAGCTTATGGTACTTTATATTTCAGAAGCATTTAAGATTTCAGTTAAGACTGCTCCTTTTGTTATTGCAAGAATTATTGCAAATGCATATTTTGTTTTGTTTTCAGTATTAATTGCGGTGTTTGCAGTGTTAACTCCTGTTTTTTTTAATTTAACTTCTCCTTTAACTGAAGTATTTTTAGTTATAGGAATAATTGTTTTTTTTGTTTACTGGATTTTTTTCAGGAAAAGAATTCTTTATGTATTAAGATCATCTGAAGCTGTTGTTATTTCAGAGTTAATTTCAGGAAGAAACATTCCTGTTTCAACTCAGGCAAGTTTTGGATTTAATTTAATAAAGAAAAAATTTTCTTCAACAAATAATTTTCGTGAATTTGAAACAAAAACAACCAATGTAATGAAAAAAATTTATGGAGTAATAGGTTTTATTGGATTTATTCCAAATGTTAATTCATCAATTACATCTTCAGTTTTATCTTATGTTTTTGCTGACTCAAAAGTTGATTCATATACTTCTTTAAGAGATGCTTTAATTTTGTTTTACCAGAAAAAGACCTTTATTTTATTTCAGGTTTTTGCAATGCAGATGTTTTCTTATATTACTTTTTTCCTGTCATATCTTGTTTTATTTTTTATTTTTAATCCTTTTATCCAGCTTTTTGTTTACCCTTTTACATTAATTTTTTATATTATGATTTTTCTTTTACTGCTTTTAATTTATTCTTCTTTTGTTTCGCATTTTCTTATTTCCTGGCAGAATGTTTTTTTCATTGAAACAATAAAAAATGATTCTCCATTAAAAAACACAAGAAGTGTTTTGGAAAACCTTTCAGAAGATTTCAATGAAATTTCATCAAAAGCAAAACTTTTTGTCCCGCTGCAAAGTATTTCTTCAAGGAATTTGCTTTCTTCATTTGAAGAAAAAGAAGAAAAGAAAAAGTCAAGTATTTTTTCATTAAACAGCATGATAAAAGACAAACACGCAGTAGAAAACGAAGCAAAAGGAAAAGAAGCATTGACTGAATTGGTTTCAAAAATAACTGAAATAAAGACTGCTCCAAAAAAAGCAGAATTAAAGAAAAAAATGAAAAAAGAAAAACAAAGATTATCAGAAAAATACAAAAAAGAAAAAGAATATAACAGAATATTTAATTTGCTTCTTGAATTTTTAGGAGATCAGTTAGGAGTAAAAAATAAGATTGAAATAACTTCGCTTGAAAAAAAAGATGATTTATGGGTTGCTGTTGTATTTATAAACAAAGAACCATTTGACTTCAAATTAAATACAAAAGGAAAAGTAATAGACTTCAAAGAAAAGGAATAATATATATTATTTATATATTTATTATATTTCTGTTTTTTTTGTTGTGTTTTTTGCAATGTGTTTGTTTTTAATTTTTGTTGTGTTTATTTTGTTTTTATGGCTGAAAATATTTTTTCAAAACATTCAAGAATTAATGAAATCTTTAAGGATGAAAGAGCTTTATATTCTGAATTTCTTCCTGAAAAACTTCCTCACAGAGAAAAAGAAATTGATGGTTTAGCTTTTTGTTTTAAACCACTTCTTTCAGGAAAAAAACCTTTAAATGCAGTTGTAGTTGGAACTCCCGGAACAGGCAAGACAGTTTCATCTAAATTTGTGTTGTCTCAATTAGAAGAACTTTCAGGAAGAGCCAAAAGCCTTTACATTAACTGCTTTGAATTTAATTCAAGAAATTCAGTTTTGTTTTTGATTGCAAATTTTGTCGGTGCAGCTTTGCCTAGAAGAGGTTTAGCTGCAGATGAAATTTATTCAAGAATGCTTGATTATATGAAGAACTGTAATTTTGTTCCTGTAATTATTTTAGATGAAGCAGATCAACTGCTTGCAAAAGACGGAGAAAAACTTTTATATGATTTGCTTAGACTTGAATCAGAGAAAATATATTTTGGTTTAATTTTGATTTCAAATGATTTTATGCTTACTTCTAACTTAGATGCAAGAATTAAAAGCAGTTTAAGAGCAGAATCAATTGTTTTTGAAAAATATTCGCCTAAACAGTTAAAGGACATTTTAAGGGAAAGAACTGAGCTTGCTTTTTTTGATAATGTTTTGGATAAAAATGTAATTGATGTTGCTGCAGCTCATTCAGCTAAGTTAGGCGGGGATGCAAGGATTGGAATTGAATCTTTGTTAAAAGCAGGCAGAATTGCAGAAAAAGAAAACACAAACAAAGTTTCTTTAAGTCATTTAAAAAAAGCTTTTTCTTTAATGGATTCAGCTGTAATAAAAAAAACTTTTCCTTTTTTAAGTAAACAGGAAAAAAATCTAATTAAATTAATTTCTTCTTTTGACGGAGTTTATTCAGGGGAATTATTTGAAAAATATTCTAAAATTCAAAATCATTTAGAATTAAGGCAGTTTCGTGCAGTTATTTCTAAATTAGAGTTAATGAATTTAATTTCTGCTCCTTTAATCAATGTAAAACCTAAAGGAAAAAGCAAGTTTATTTCTTTGAAAGTGCCGAAAGAATCATTGGAAAATTTCATAAAAGAAAAGACTTAAATATTGTGCTGTTTAAAGTTAATTTAAGGGATTATTAATGGTAAAAAAGAAATTACTCAAAACCAAACCTTTAGCTAAACCTTCAATTAAATCAAATTCTTCAATTTCTGATGAAGAAATGGCTTTTAGAATGGTTAAACTTTATTTTGAAGAAGTTGCAAGAATGGGGTTTAAGAGAACTTTAGATTTGGATGCAATAATTAATGCATATTTTTATTCTCTTGTCAGAATGAAAAGAAAAAACACTGAAATGGATTTAATCAAAGAAAAAGTCTTAAAAGAAGAATCAGAATTAGCTGAAGAAACCAAAGAAGAATTATTCCCTGACCCTAAAGAATAATTTTTTTTCTTTTCCATTTTTTTATATTTCTATTTCTAATACAGAAACTTTTGTTTCTAATCCAAAGTTTTGCATTGTTTTTTCGTTTACTTCTCCAATAAAACCTTTTTTTTCTTTAAAAGAAATTACTGCAGATTTTCCGTTTTCAAAAAAAGAAAGGTTTTTTTCTTTTATTGAATGATTTAATTTCAGTTCTCTTGATATTGCTTCCAAAATTGATTTAATTTCATTAAAGTTTGTTTTTGAATGGCTGATGCAAATGCATAACTTCCATTTCTCTGCTATTCCGGTTTCTTTTTCTGAATTTAATTCAACTGTTCTTCCTACTTCAAATATTTTTTGAGGAAAAGAACAATGCTTGTTTTTGCTTAAAAAATCAAGGCTTTCAGAAAGCAGGTTTTTTCTGAATATTTCCCAGTTAGATGAAACAGGATTAGTAATTTCAACAAATTCATTTTTTGAATTCATTTTAATGCATTGAACTTCTTTTGAAGTTAAATGATTTGAAGCAATTTCCTGTAATCCAAATCCAACACATAATTCTCTTAAATCCTTTAATTTTCTGCTTTCATCTTTTATGCTTCCTAAAGTAAAAACATTTAATTTTTCTGGAATAAATTTATTAAAATCAAAGGCTATTGCAATGTCTTCAATTACGTCCCATGCATGAATTATATCTTTTCTGTAATCTCCGAATTCTGCAGTTAATTTGTTTCCTTTAATTGTTCCTTTTATTCTTCTTTTTTCCATTAACTTTAATATTTCTTTTTTTGAAAAATCTGTTCCTAATAATTCATTTACTTCTTTTAATTCAAAAGAAATTTTTTCTTTTTTGAATTGCATGCTGTTAAATTTTTTCTTTCCGTAATTTAATTCAACTGAATAAATTTTTCCTTTCCTGTCTGCTAAAGCCATGCACATAATCTTTAATGCTAAATCAATTTTTTCCTGGTTAAATCCTGTTACATCGACAAACAAATTTTTTGTTTCTGTTGTAACTTTTCCTGATTCATCAGAATTAATTATTGGAGGCAGAGACAAAACTTTATTGTTTTCATCAATCAATAAAGGAAATTTTTCTTTTTTTTCAATTAATTTTCCGTATTCTTTTCCTTTTGGATGCTTAATTAGTATTTCTCTTAAAGACATGTTTTCATTAAAACCTAAAGGAATAAATTCAAATGAAGGTTCAGCAGCAAAATACTTTACGTTTCCTTTAACTTTATCTAAATCAAACACGCCTATTGCAATTTGTTCTCTTTTTTTGCCGTAACCTTGGCAGATTTTTTCCTGCAACTGAATTATCTGGAGTAGTATTTCTTCTGTGATTTTTATGTCTCTTATTTCAGCATAAGCTGCTTTAGGCCTTATTCCTTCCAGATTTTTATCAATTAAAGCTTTTCTTTTTCCTTTCAAAACTTTGTATTCTGGAATTCCTTTTTCTTTTCCAATATAACTTTTAATTTCTCTTGCAATTCCTTCAGTTGACCATAAATCAGGTCTGTTTGTTTCTTTTATATCAATTTTTAATTCATCTTCTTCTATTGAATCTAATTCTCCTTTAACACAAAGCAGTACATCTTCTAATTCTTCTTTAGTAAAGCTTTTTCCAGTTAAATTTTCCAAGTCTTTTTTTGATGAAGTAATTGTAGGCATTAAATTCCCTTCCTTAACCAGTTTAAATTATATGAAAATAATTCTCTTATGTCATTTAATTTTAATTTAAACATTGCTAATCTATCCATTCCAAGACCCCAAGCTAAACATTTTTCTTTTATTCCTAAATTTTCTGTTATTTCTTTTCTGAATATCCCTGCTCCACCAAATTCAACCCAGCCTAATTTTGGATGAAGTGCATTTAATTGAACTGAAGGTTCAGTAAAAGGATAATAATCAGGCAAAAACTTTACTTTTTCTGCTCCTGCAACTTCAACAGCAAATTCTTTTAATAATCCTAATAATTTCCTGAAAGTAAAATTTTTTCCTGCAACAAACCCTTCAAGCTGATTAAATTCAATTAAATGTGTTGCATCAACTACATCAGGCCTAAAACATCTTGCAATAGTAAAATATTTTCCCGGAACTTCAATGCCTTTAGTTAATTGTCTTGCTGAATGTGCTGTTCCATGAGCCGAAGGCATTAACTGAGAAGCAATTTTTTCTTCCCATTTATACTGCCATCCTTTAGATTTTGTTTTTCCTCCGTTTTCATGAGCGGATTTTACTGCATTAACTATTTTTTTATCAGGAAGTTTTCCAAATTCAGGTTTTTTTAATTTGTATGTGTCAGTCCATGTTCTTGCAGAATGATTCTGAGGCTGAAACAATACATCAAAATTATAAAATTCCTGTACAATCAAAGGATTATTCATTTCTTTAAATCCTAATGAAACAAGTTTTTGTTTTATTTCATCAACAAACTTAAAATAAGGCTGTTTTTTTCCGGGATAAATTTCTTTTACGGCATCAGTTAAATTATATTTTCTTTCTTTGACTGCTGAAAGAAACGGAACAGCAGAAATTCCTTTTTCTGTAATTAAAATAAACTCGTTTCCTTTTTCTTTATGCTTTAAAAAATTCTTCCTAAAACCTAAAAATTTTAATACTTGTTTTTCTTTTTCATTAAATGATTTTTCGTTAAATTCTTTGTCTGAAAGCTTTTCTAACATTAATTCTTCTTCTGATTTTTTTTCAATAAATTCTTTTCCTTTTTCTGTTGCTTTAATCATTAATTCTTTTTCTTTTTTTAATTCAATTAAATTTTTTTTCTTTGCATTTCCTAAAGCAATATTTATTTCCTGTTTTGGAATGCTTTTAATTTCACTTATTTTTTTCCAAGTATTTCCTATTTCTTTTAAGAAATTTTTTTCAGGCAAACCATTTGATAATACTTTTATTCCTTCTTCTCCTAAAGAAACAAAAACTGATTTTTCTATTCGTGCTTTGCCTAATTTTTTTTCATTTAACCATTGGATGCTTCTTCTTGCTGAATCCAAATCAATTCCTGCTTTTTCTGCTAATTCTTCAACATTTAATTCTTGTTTTTCTTCAGCTAAAACTTTAAGGGTTTTTCCTTCAATTTCACTTAATTCTGAAACAATTTTTTTTGTTTCGCTATCTAAACTAGTTTCTGAAATTTCAATTGAATTTTTTTGTTTATTTTCAACAGCATACTCTTTTTCTTCAGTTTCCTGTTTTTCATTTAACCTTATTTTTTCCTGTTCAATCCATTCAATTTTTCCTTTGTCATTAAGTTTTATTTTATTTAATTCAATTAAATAATCTATTGCAGTGGAAAAAGTCTGATACATCATTTGTTTTGGAAGTTTTTTCCATAATTCAGTTTTGCTTAAATTCCTGTTTTTTTTAATTGTATTTTCAACCATTGCAATTGTATCTAATCTTGGAGAATGCATGTGTTTTTTATCCATAAAAATCAATTATATAAATTTATATAATAACCTTTTTATTTGTTTGCTTTCATTTTTCTTTTATGAATTATATAATGGATTCAGCTGTAATTCTTAACAACTTTAATTTTTCTTTTGATGAAAATATTTATTTTACTACAAATCAAATTCTTGATGAAATAATTGATTTAAGGTCAAAACAATTAATTGAATCAGGCTTAAAGCAGGATAACATCAGAATAATTGAACCAAAAAAAGAGTCTCTTGTTTTAGTGAAAAAAGCTGCTAAAGAATTAAATATTCTGCATAAATTATCTGAAGCAGATTATTCTATTTTGGCTTTAGCTTTTGAATTAAAATTTCCTTTGCTTTCAGATGACTATCATATACAAAAAGTCTGCTTGAAATTAGATTTAAAATTTGATTCAGTTTTCAGAGGAAAAATTTAATAATTATTTATTAAAAATTATTTCTATTACATCTCTGTTTTTTAGTTTGTGTTCTTTTCCAACCATTTGTCTTGTTTTTACATCTATTGCCATGATAAAATTTTGCCCTATATCTGAATGAATTGCAAAAGCAAAATTTAATGTTGTACTGTCTTTTGGCATTAACCAGCAGTCAGGCAAAACTCTTCCTTCTGAATCAGTTAAACCTTTTGTTCCTCCGGGAAAAATTGCAATAAATTCAAGTAATTCAAATACAGCTTTATCTAATATTTCCTGAATTCCAGTTGAATTAAATTTATTTAAAACATTTTGTTTAATATAATCTATTCCTTTTTTTTGGTTTTCATTTAAGTCTTTTAATTCCTTTAATTCTTTTTCTCCAGGAATATATTCAATGCTTTTTTCTTTTGCTGCTTTCTTTAAAGTTAATTCACTTATTGCAGAACAGGCAATAATAATTTTTTCAGGAAACCTTTCCTTTAATTTTTTTAAGTTTTCTTCTGATGCAATATCTGCTTTATTTGCTGCAATAACTATTGGTTTTGATTTTTCTCTTATTTTTTCTGCAAAATTTTCAAAGTCTTTTTCTTCCCAGTCAGAAAAAGTTTTTTCCCATAAATTTAATTCTGATACTGCTTTATCAATCTGCAGTAAGCTTGCTCCAATACCGCTTAAATTCTGCGCCATTATCTCTAATTTTTTATTTTTTTCTTTTAATGGAATTTTAGCAAATTTACTCCAGTTTTTTTTAATTATTCCTAAAAACCATAATTCAATTTCTTTTTCTAAAAACAATACGTCTTCTATTGGATTATAACTCCCTTTTGGAACAGGTTCTCCTTTTTCATTTGTACTTCCACTTAAGTCAATTACATGAATTAATACATCTGCTTTTCTAAGGTCATCTAAGAATTTATTGCCTAAACCTTTTCCTTCTGCTGCACCAGGAACTAATCCTGCAACATCAATTAACTCCACTGGAACAAATCTTGTTCCTTTAATACAATACCCTGATCTTGGATTGCATTGAACATTAAAATCTTTATCTGCACATTCAACTCTAACAAAACCTATTCCTTTATTTGGTTCAATTGTAGTAAAAGGATAATTCTGCATTTCAACATCAATTAATGTTGCAGCAGAAAAAAAAGTGCTTTTTCCAGTGTTTGGTTTTCCTACTACGCCTATTTGCATGTCAATCAAATGATTTTTTATGCATTAACTTCTTTAATTATATCATTATGCTCTGGACAGAAAAATTTAATCCAAAAAACCTTGAAGAATTTATAGGGAACACAGATTTAGTGCAGAAAGCTTTAGTCTGGAGTAAAGAATGGAATTCAGGTAAAATACAAAAGCCACTGCTTTTTTTCGGGCAAACTGGTTCAGGCAAAACAACTTTAGCATATCTTCTTGCAAAAATTAATTCTTGGAGTGTATTTGAATTAAATGCATCAGATTTCAGGAACAAAGATTCAATAGAAAAAATTGCAGGTTCTGCTGCAATGAATTCTTCTTTTACAGGAGAAAAAAGATTAATTTTATTTGATGAAATTGATGCTTTAAGTTCAGCTGACAGGGGAGGAGGAACAGCAATAAATAAAATTTTAAAAGAATCTCAAAATCCTGTAATTCTTACTGCAAACAAAGTTTACGGAGAAAAAAAATTAATGACTATAAGAAACAACTGTGCTTTAATGAAGTTTAAAAAAATAAATTATTTATCTATGTCTAAAAGACTAAAAGAATTATGTGTAACTGAAGGCATTGAAGTTGAAGAAGAAGCAATTGAATTATTAGCTAAAAATTCTGCAGGAGACATGAGAAGTGCATTAATTGATTTGCATACTCTTGCATTAACTAAAAAAGTTTCATTAAAAGATATTGAATCTTTAGGTTACCGAGAAAAACAAGAAGATGTCTTTAAGGTTTTAAGAAAAATTTTTACTGCAGAAACTTTTAGTGAAGCAAGAAACGCAAGGTTTTCTGCCGATATTGATTCAGATTTATTAATGAAATGGATTGAAGAAAACATTCCAAGACAATTTTCTGATATAAATGAAATAGCTAATGCTTTTGAAAAATTAAGCAAAGCAGATGTATTTAATGGAAGAATTAGAAGAAGACAGCATTACGGCTTTCTAAGATATAGTTCTGAATTAATGTCAACTGGAGTAAGCATGTCAAAAGAAAAACCTAACAGGAATTTTATTATGTACCAGTTCCCTGTTTTTATTTCAAGGTTAAACAGAAATTCTTCTTTAAGGGAAACAAAAAAATCTATTGCATCAAAAATGTCAAATGAAATTCATTCCTCTACAAAAGAAATTATTGCATCAGATTTGCCTTTTATTAAACAATGTTTTTCTAATAAAGATTTTGCAGTAAGGTTTTCAGCTAAATTTGAGTTAACTGAAAAAGAAATTGCTTTTTTATTAAACACTAAACCTGAAACAAAAAAAGTTAAAGTAATTTTTGATGAAGCAAAAACAATTAATTTTTTTGGCGCAGCAAGAAAACCTTTAGAAGGAATAAATGGAAGTTTCTTTGAAAAAACCAAAGAAAAACAATCAGAAGAAAAAACTGAAGAAGTAAAACAAGAAACCCAGTCTTCTTTAAAGAATTATTTTTCTTAAGCAAACCTTTTTATTTCCTAATAATTACAATATAATCGATTTAGTTTATTTTGGAGGCGTGAAAAATGAAGAAATTATTATTAATAGGAATTTGTTTAATTGTTTTAAGCAGTTTTGCTTCTGCTCTTATTGATAGCACAGGTTTTGTTCCTGAATTAGATGGAATGGGTGATAATTTGTATCCTCAACCTGTTTTGTTAGGTTCTGGAGACGGCGTAGCACCAATTAAATATCTTGGTGGAGACACTGGTTGCAGAGCAGTTGATGATCCAACAGACGGAGACGAATTAGCAACAGGAGTCTAAAAATTTATTCTCCTTTTTCTATTTTTTTGTTCAAGTTTTTTTCTAAAAGTTTTTTTTATTCATCTATTTCTATTTCTTCTGTTTGTTCTCTTTTTTTAATTGAAGAATTTTTAATAATAAAGTTTTCTGTTTTTTCAGTTAAACTGTCTTTTTTTAAATAAACTATAACTAAAATTAAAAGTATTATTCCTGCAATAATTGGGCTTGCTTCTTTTTCTGAAACAATTCTTTGAATAACTAAAGACAAATTAAATGCAGGAGCAATATTTTCTTTTATTACATAAACAATGTTTATTTTACTTGTACTTTTATATCCTTGCATTAAAACTTTTCCGTTTCTTTCCTCTAAATCTGTTTCTTTTATTTCTGCATTTAATGGAAGAATTATTTCTAAGAAAAAGTTTTCAGGAAAAATTATTAATCCTGATGAAGTAAATTCATTTAATTTTTTTAAGTTAAATTCCCATTCAACAAATCTTCCTTGTCTTTCTTTTTTTTCTATGAATACTGGTGTTTCATTTTCATATATAATCTGCAAAAAACTGTTTTCTAATCCGTTTTCTACAAATTCAACTGAAGCATTTTTTAAGTCAAATTCATTTTCTTTTATATGGGGGAAAATTCTGTTGTCAAATGCAATCCAGCTTAATAAACTTGAACCATTGTTTTGTGCTTTTTCAATAAAGTACTCTGATTCTTCCTGGTTCCTGAATTCAAAGAAATATTTTTCTGAAATAAACCCAAAACCATTTTCTTTTACGTTAATTTCAATTTGAGTTTTCTTTATTGCAATTTTTTCTGGTTTTTTTTCAATTAAATAACTTAAAGAAAATTCATTTGAATTTATTCCTTTAAATTCAGTTGTTTTAGAAAAAACTTTTGTTTCAGGAACGGTTAAAATTGATTTTGATTCATTCGGCAGAACAAACCTTAAAGAAAAATTTTCAGGAAAAACTGTTTTGTTTTCAGATAAAAGAAAAGAAAATCTGTCTTTGTTTAAAGTGAATTCATCAAATAAAACTCTTTTATTCATTAAAAAAATTTTATCTGAAGAATAATTTAATTTTATTTTTTTATTTTCATCTTGTTCTTCAAAAGAAACAGTTCCTTTGTTTTCTTCTATTCTTGATTTAATTTCAAGTTTAAATTCATTTAATATTTCAGCTGAAATGCCATCGCTTATTTTTTCTTTGAATAAATTTAATTCGTTTTCATCAGAAAAAGAAATGAAATAACTTTCTTCAATTAAAGCATTTCCTGTTTTATTTACAATAATGTTTATGTTTTCTTTTTGTATTTCTACTCCAAATACATTAAGCATTAATAATAAAACAAAAACAAAAACCAATTTTTTCATATTAATCTATATGTTTATGACCCAAAAAAATATTAAAACAGTATTTTCTGTTTTTTCCTGTTTTTTTTGTTTGTTTATAGTAGTGCTTTATATTTGCGCATTACCTACTCTTGTTGTTGTTTATGGTTAAGGTAACTTTTTTTGGTCACTCTTTTTTTAAAGTAGAATTTAATGGAACAAAAATTTTATTTGATCCTTTTATTAATAACACTTGTTCTGACCCTGCATTTAACAGAGTTATTCCTTGTAAAGCAAGAAAAACAGATTTAAATGACATTGATTTAGTTTTAGTTTCTCATGAACATTTTGATCATTTTGACAAAAAAGCAATTGAATCAATTGTAAAAAAGAATAATTCTTTAGTTGTAGCTCATGATAGCATTCTAAACGAACTTGAATTAGAAAGACGGTTTTTGTGTCCTTTAAGCATGAATCAGAAATTAAATGTAAGAAATTTAAATATTGAAGCAGTAACAGCTCATCATCCTGAATCATTTTATCCTATTGGTTTTCTTGTTTCAGCTAAAGGAAAAAGCCTGTATTTTTCAGGAGACACTGCGTTAATTGATGATTTTGCTAAAATTAATGCTGATATGGCTTTGCTTCCAATCGGCGGAACTTATACAATGGATTGTGTTGATTCAGTTAAAGCAACAAAATTAATTAAACCAAAATTTGTTGTTCCAATGCATTACAATACTTTTGGAATGATTAAAGCAGATGCAAATGAATTCAAAAGAAAAATAGAAAAAAGCGTTTTAGATACAAAAGCAATTTTAATGCAACCCGGTGAAACCTTCAAGTTTTAAAACTTCAAAACATTTAAATATTCTAATAATCTTATAATAGTTAATTGTTTATTTTGGAGGCGTAAGAAATGAAGAAATTATTATTAATAGGAATTTGTTTGATTGCTTTAGCAGGATTTGCTTCTGCTCATATATCTGATTGGGGTTTAATTCCTGAATTAGATGATCTTGGAGATCCTAATTTGTATCCTCAGCCTGTTTTGTTAGGTGACGGCGGTACAACTGGAGATGATATTATTGGTCCTCATTTGTATCCAACAACTTTAGGTTCTGGAGACGGTGTAGCCCCAATTAAATATCCTGGTCCTTTTAGTTACCCTGAAACAGGAGTTTAATTCTCTCTTTTTCTTATTTATTTTCCTATTTCTTTTTCAACTTTCTTTAATTCTTCAATTGTTCCAATATCAAAAAATTGTCCTTTAACTTCAATAAAAGAAACTTTGCTTTTTTCTGCTAACAAATTTATTGCATCAGTTAATTCTAATTCATTTCTTTCACTTAATTCAATGTTTTCAATTGCATTAAATATTTCTGGGGTAAAACGATAAATTCCTGCATTAATTAATCCTTTTCCTGAAAACTCTTTTGGTTTTTCAGTTATTTTAATTACTTTGTCTTTATTAACTTCAACCAACCCAAAATTTCCTGTATTAGCAGTTTCCCTTAAAACTAAAACATTTTCTTTTTTGTTAATTAACTCTGAAATTAATTCTGCTTCAAAAATTAAATCTCCATTAATCTGAATAAAATCTTTTGAAATTAATTCTTTAACACAGTTTACTCCGTCTGCTGTTCCTTTTTGTTCTTTCTGAAAAACAAAAAATAATTTAATTCCATTAAATTCTCCAATGAAAATTCCTTTTTTTTCTTCAGATTGTTTTCCGTTAAATTCTTTTATTATTTGTTTTCCTAAAAAACCAACAACAATTACTACTTCAGTTATTTTTGTTTTATTTAATTCTTCTAATTGTCTTTCCAGAAAACTTTTATTTTTTATTTTAATCAATGGTTTTGGTTTGTCTTTAGTTAAAGGTTTCATCCTTAATCCTTTGCCTGCTGCTAAAATTACTGCTTTCATGCAATCAAATTCTTAAAATATCTTTTTTAAATATAATGTTTCAAATTAAATTAGGTTAATCTACTTTAAAGTGAATTAAATGAAAGATGTAATTATTATAGGAGGCTCTGGAGCAGGAGTTTCAGCTGGAATTTATTCAGTTAGAAGCGGTTTGAATACAATGCTTATAACAGATAATTTTGGCGGGCAATTATTATTAACAGAAAAAATAGAAAATTATCCTGGTTTTCCTTCAGTTCAGGGATTTGAATTAGCTTTAAAATTAAGAGAGCATTTAAAGTCTTATAAAGAAATTGAAGTATTAGAAGGAATTAAAGTAACTTCAATTGAAAAAAAACAAGAAACTTTTGCTGTTAAAACTTCTGAAAATGAATTTGAAGCGAAAACAGTTATTGTTGCTACAGGTAAAAGACCAAGAAAACTTGAAGTAAAAAATGCTGAAAAATTAACTAATAAAGGAGTTCATTATTGTGCTGTTTGTGATGGGCCTTTATACAAAGGAAAAAATTCTGTTGTAATTGGTGGAGGTTATTCAGGAACTGAAGAAGCATTATTTTTAAGTAATTTAATGGAAAAAGTTTTTATTTTGGAATATGGAGATTCATTAAGAGGCGAAGAAATAACTTTAAAACAAGTAAAAGAAAAATCAAATATTGAAGTAATAACTAATGCTGAATTACTTGAAGTTTTAGGAAACGAAAAAGTTGAAGGAATTAAATTCAAAGACAAAAATTCAGGTAAAGAAAAAGAATTAAAAGTCGAATCAGTTTTTGTTAATATAGGGGAAATCCCTAATTCAGAGTTTATTGATTTAGTTGAAAAAACTAAAAGAGGAGAAATAATAATAAACGAAAAAAATGAATCAAGCATTAAAGGATTATTTGCTGCAGGCGATGTAAGTAATATTCCTTTACATCAACTAGTAATTTCTGCTGCTGAAGGATGCAAGGCAGCATTAAATGCAAATGATTTTTTAAGGAAAAAATAAATAAATGTGCATTAAAGGAGTGTTTTTTTTATGGTGGAAGAATTTGATGTAATTGTTGTTGGAGGAGGCCCTGCAGGAAGCAGTTGTTCTTCTTTTTTAGCAAAAAATAATGTTAAAGTATTGTTGTTAGATAAAGCAGTTTTTCCAAGAGATAAAACTTGTGGAGATGCAATAAGCGGAAAATCACTTAGTATTTTAGGTGAATTAGGCTGGATTAAAGATTTAGAATTATTGCCCCGTGGAGAAGTTTCCGGAATAACTTTTTCTTCTCCTAATGGAACAATAGTTGACATTTCTTTTCCAAAAGATTCAAAACAGGGAATCAACAAAAATGACAAAGGAAATGGTTATGCAATAAGAAGAGAAGTTTATGATAACTTTTTATTTCAAAAAACAAAAAAATTAACTGCAAAAACAATAGAAGGTTTTACTGTAACTGATGTTTTAACTGAAAACAATAAAGTTATAGGAATAAAAGGAATAAGCAAAGACAAAAAACAAATAGAATTTAAGTCAAAAATAGTTGTTGGAGCAGATGGTTCTCAGTCAGTTGTAGCAACAAAACTTGGATTAAATAAAATTGATTTTAATCACCATATTACTGCTTTAAGATGCTATTATGATGGAATTAAAGACTTAAGAGGAACAATTGAAATTCATTTCATTAATTCAATGCTTCCTGGTTACTTTTGGATTTTTCCTTTAGAAAATGGAAGAGCTAATGTTGGAGTAGGAATTGTAACTAAAGACATAAAAGACAAAAAAATGGATTTAAAAAAAGCAATGTTTGATGCAATAGAAAACGAGCCTTTATTTAAAGATAGATTTAAAGACGCAAAACTTTCTTCTGAAGTTAAAGGATGGACTCTGCCTTTAGGAAGCAGACATAAAAAACTTACTGGAAATGGTTTTGTTTTAATTGGAGATGCAGCTTCTTTAATTGATCCTTTTAGCGGAGAAGGAATAGGAAATGCAATGACCAGCGGAAAATTTGCAAGTCAGACAATTATTAAAGCTTTAAAAGAAAACAATTTTTCAGAAGAATTCTTAACAGAATATGAAACAAATTTATGGAATGAACTGGAAGCAGAATTAAAGACAAGTTATATGCTTCAAAAAATTGGCAGAATAAAATTTTTATTGAATTTTGTTATAGGCAAAGCAGCCAAAAAAAAGGAAGTTCAGGAAGTCATTTCAGGAATGCTGGTTAATAAAGCAGCAAAACAAAAAGTTATGTCTCCTTGGTTTTTCTTGAAACTTTTATTCACTTAATTCTTTTTTTTTAATTGTTGGTTTTTTTTCTTATTTTTTTATTTTAATTTTCTTTTATTTTCTTATAACTGTGTGTTCTGCTTTTTCTTTTATTTCACTAAAATCTGTTCTGAAATGAGTTCCTCTTGTTTCTTTTCGGTTTAAAGCAGATTCAATGATTTTTTCAGCTAAAAAAGTATAATTGTTTTTTTCCATTTTTTTTATTTTAGTTAAACCTTTTTGTAATTCATTTTCATTTCTTTTTATTCCGCAGTAATTCCACATTAACTTTTGAAGCAATGGAAAATCAAAATTTGAATTAAATGAATTTTTTGTTTTAATTAATTCATTTATTTTTTCTGTTTTAATTTTTTCATTTTTTTTTGTCTGCATTGCATTTTTTCCGGCAATTGAACCAAAAACAACTGCTTCTAATAAAGAATTGCTTGCTAAACGGTTTGCTCCGTGGACTCCTGAACAAGAACATTCTCCTGCAGCAAAAACATTCTTTAAATTAGTTCTTGAATTCAAATCAATTTTTATTCCGCCAATAGAATAATGTGCTGCAGGCTCTATTTCAATTAATTCAGGGTTTAATTTCATTTCTTTTAATTTTAAGTAAATTGAAGGAAATCTTTCCTCAAAATTTTTGATTTTAGTACAATCCAAAAAAACTTTTCTTTTTTTTTCTATTTCTTCTGTTACTTTAACTGAAACTACATCTCTTGTAGCTAAATCTTTTCCTGAAATTTTTTCCATAAACTTTTCATTTAAATCATTAACTAAAAAAGCTCCTTCTCCTCTTAGAGTTTCACTTAATAAAAAATTAGTTTCTTTAATTGTAGTTGGATGAAATTGTTCAAATTCTAAATCCATTAATTCTATTCCTGCTTTTAATGCAATTGAATTAACTTCTCCTTTAGTTTTTCCTTTATTAGTGTTCTTTGAATACAAAGAAGAATATCCGCCTGAAGCAAAAATTAAAGAATTAAATTCAACTAATAAATCATCAAATACAACTGCTTTTCCTGAGTCCTTCTGTATAATTAATTCATTTAATTTTTTTTCAGGAAAAAAATGAATGTTTTTTTCTTTTGCTAATTTTAAATAAAATGAAGTTAATTCTCTTCCTATGTTGTCTCCTTTTGAATGCAGAATTCTTTTTTCTGAATGGCCTGCTTCCAAACCAAAACTTACTCCGTTTTCTTTGTCAAATTCAAATCCTAAATCAATTAATTCCAAAATTTTTTCTTTTCCTTTTTCAACTAAAATTTTAACGATTTTTTGATTGCATAATCCTGCTCCAGCTTTAATTGTATCATTAAAATGTTTTTCTACAGAGTCGTTTGAATTTATTGCTGCTGCAATTCCGCCTTGAGCATTAAAACTGTTTGCTTTTGGTTCTTTTTCTTTTTCAAGAAAAAACAAAGCTGTATTTTTGTTTTCTTTTGATTCAATTGCAGAACTTAATCCTGCTAAACCTCTTCCTATTATTACTGAATCAAAAAATTCTTTTTCCATTTAAATCAGATTTCAATTTCTTCTAAATCTTTTGATGCAATAACATTTCCAAAAAATTCTCTTGCTTCAATATCAAATTTTTCTGTTTCTTTGTGCCTTGGACTGAAATGAAATAAAATTAATTTTTTTACTTTGCTTTTTTCTGCAATTTTTCCTGCTTGTTTTGCTGTTGAATGTTTTGTTTCTTTTGCTCTGTCCTTTAATTTTTCTAAAAAAGTGCTTTCATGAAACAATAAATCTGATTCTTTTATTTTTTGTGAGTAAGAATTATCGGCTAAAGTGTCAAAAACAAAAGAAATCTTTTTTCCTGTTTTTTTCTTGCTGGTGTCTAACACATCTTCAGGTTTAAAAGTTTTTTTTCCTACTTTAATTTTTTTTCCTTTATGTAGTTGACTCCATAAAGGGCCTTCAGGAATTTCTAATTTTAATGCTTTTTCTCGGCTGAATTTTCCTAAAGTATCTTTTTCTTTGAATATGTAACCATAACACGGAACATCATGGTTTAACTTAAATGCTTCAATAGAAAAATTTTCTTCTTCAAGTATTTTTCCTTGTTTTACTTCAATTGCTTTTATTTCAAAATTCACTTTAAGTAAACTTAAATCTAATGCTTTATGTATTTTTTCTTTGACTCCTTTTGGACCAAAAATAAATAAAGGGTAATCTCTTTGATGCATTGACATTGTTGCAATTAATCCAGGCAAACCTAAAATATGGTCTCCGTGAAAATGAGATAAAAATATTGACTGAATTTTCATATAAGAAATTTTTGCTTTCATCATCTGTCTTTGAGTTCCTTCAGGACAGTCAAATAAATAATTTAATCCTTTAAAGTTTAATACAATTGAACTTAAACTTCTTTCTTTTGATGGAGTTGAAGCACTTGTTCCTAAAACAGTTAATTTCATTATAAATCCCTTAAAATTCATTGTTATTTTATTCTTGATGTATTTACTTTTATTAGAGAGAGTTTTTTAAAGTAAGTTTTTTTACAATAAAATTCAGTATTATTTTAATTGTTGCTGTGTTTATTTAATTAGAGAGAGTTTTTTTTATGGTAAAAGAAATAAAAGATTTAAAGTTTAATTCTACTGCAGAAATTAAAGTGCCAAAAAAATTAATTGAACAGGTTATTGGACAGGAAAAATCAGTTGAAATACTAAAAAAAGCTGCTTCTCAGAAAAGAAATGTTTTATTAGTTGGAGTTCCCGGAACAGGAAAATCAATGTTAGCTCAGGCAATGGCTGAAATTCTTCCGTTAGAAAAATTAAGTGATATTTTAGTTTATCCAAATAAAGCTGATCCAAATAATCCTAAAGTAAGGACTGTAAGGGCAGGGGAAGGAAAAAAGATTGTTGAACAAGCAACATTGAATCATATGCAGAAAGATAATGGTTCAAGAATGTTAAGTTTTATTTTGCCTTTAGGCTGGTTTATTTTAGCTTCAATTTTATTTAATTTTGGTTTTATTGGAGAAATTACTTTTGCAGCTTTAATAATTTTAGGAGGATTTATTTTAATTGGTTTTGCGTTAGGTTCACAAATGAAAATGAAATCAGAAAATGATGTTCCTAAACTTTTAATTGATAATTCCGGAAAAAAAATTGCTCCTTTTATTGAAGCAACTGGAGCAAGAGCAGGATCTTTACTTGGAGATGTAAGACATGATCCTTTGCAGTCAGGCGGTTTAGGTACTCCTCCTCATTTAAGAATTGAGCCAGGGTTTATTCATAGAACTAATGGAGGAGTGTTGTTTGTTGATGAAATTGCAACTTTAAGCCAGAAATCTCAGCAGGAATTATTAACTGCAATGCAGGAAAAAAAATATTCTATTACTGGTCAAAGTGAATTAAGTTCTGGTGCTATGACTAGAACCGAACAAATTCCATGTGATTTTGTTTTGGTTGCAGCAGGAAATTATGAAGATTTAGAAAAAGTTCATCCTGCTTTAAGGTCTCGAATCAGAGGTTATGGTTATGAATTATATATGAATTTAGATATGCCTGATACAGCAGAAAACAGAAATAAAATTATTCAGTTTATTGCCCAAGAAATAAAAAAAGACGGAAAAATTCCTCATTTTTCAAAGAAAGCAGTTGAATTAATTATTTTTCAGGCAAAAAGAAGAGCCGGAAGAAAAAATAATTTAACTTTAAAGTTAAGGGATTTAGGCGGTTTAATTAGAGCAGCAGGAGACATTGCAAAAGAAAAAGGACATAATTTAGTTGAAGAACAGGATGTAATAGAAGCAAAAATGAATTCAAAAACATTAGAACAGCAGATGGTTACTCAAATGCTTGAAGACAGAAAAGGCTATGATGTTTTCTTAAATGAAGGTTTAGCTATTGGAAGAGTTAATGGTTTAGCTGTTTCAGGAGACGGAGATGCAGGCATGGTTTTGCCTATTAATGCAGAAATTGCTCCTGCTCAAAGTAAATCTGAAGGAAAAATTATTGCTACAGGAAAACTAGGAGAAATAGCAAAAGAAGCTGTGCAAAATGTTTCTGCAATAATTAAAAGAATAAGCGGAAAAGATATTTCAAAATATGATGTTCATATACAATTTTTGCAGACTTATTCTGGAGTTGAAGGAGATTCAGCTTCTGTTTCTGTTGCTACTGCAGTAATTTCTGCTTTAGAAAAAATTCCAGTTAAACAGTCTTTAGCTATGACTGGTTCTTTAAGTGTAAGAGGAGAAGTTCTTCCAATTGGAGGGGTTACATCAAAGATTTCTGCTGCAATTACTGCAGGATTAAAAACAGTGATTGTTCCAAAAAGCAATATGCCTGACATTATTTTAACTGAAAAAGAAAAACAGAAAATAAAAGTTATTCCTGTTTCAACTTTAAGTGATGTATTAAATAATGCTTTTGAATCAAAAGGAAAAAACAAACTACTAAAAGACTTAGAAAAAATAATTAATTTAGAATTACCTAGTGTGTTAAGAAAACTTTCAGGAAAACAATTACAAAAATAATTTTTTTAAGATAATTTAAGAAATTATTATTTTCCCTTGCTGTATTTTGAATTTTGTTTTTGTGATTTTAGTTAATTCTTTTGTTTTTCCTTTAAATAAAATGCTTTTTTCTTTTTTATTTATTTTTTCTACTTTGCCGATTATTTTTCCTTTAGAATAAACAGGCAGTCCTACGAGAAGAGAATTAACTTTTTTTCTTACATCTAAAACTGAACTTAAATTATATGAAACTACTAAAATAACAAAACTTGAAATCATGCTTAAAATAAACCAAACTAAATCTCCTTGTCCTGTTAAAACTAATGTTCCTGAATCCAAAATAAACCATAAAAGAAAAGTTGAAATTGCATACATAAAATATTTTCTTAAATAAAATGCTTTTTTGAAGTGAATTGAATCAATACTTTTACCTATAATAAAAGACAAAGGCATCAAAAACAGCAAAATAAAATATGTTTCCTGTAAGGCAGTAGCAGTTTTAATGAATAAATCTGTTTCAATGCTTTCATTAAATGCATTAAATGACTGGTATAATCCAAAACCAAAAATAAACAAGCTTCCGACATAAAAAATAAAGCTTGATCTTGAAATAGAAATATTCTGAAAGAAATCTTTTACAGTTGAAAGAACTTTTTCTTCTATTCCAAATCCTTTTAATAATAAATAAACACCTAAAATTAATGAAATAAACTGGAAACTTAATTCTCCAAATAAATAATATAAAATTAAAAGTATTCCTGGAACTCCAAAAACAATTCTGGCCAAATAAGGATCTTTTAATGCTTCTTTGATTGTATAATAAGTGCTTTCAACTTCTGATGCTTGTTTTACTATTATTGTTTCTTTTGACATTAATGGAGCTCTTGACTGCAGAATTGGAATAACTTGATCGTCTTCTGCTCCGTCAGTAACTAAAACAAATGCGTCTGCCTGAAAGTCAACTAAAACTTTATCTAATTGTTCATTTATTTCTTTGTCTGATTCAAAGTCTTGTTTTCCTACTCCGGTTAAAGTAACAATTTCTACATTATAATAAAATTTTTTTACTTCATCAAATTTTCTTACTGCTCCAAAAATGCAGTTTACGTCGCTTTCTCCTGGGTCAGCTACGCCTAATCTTGCTGCAGCATTTAAATTGTTTTTTCTTCCAATGATTGGTCCTGAAACATTTGCTTTTCTGCCTAAATCATTGTCTCGGTCTACACAAACAACCATTACGTTTTTTTCTTTTTTCATGATATCTTTAATTTCTCTTTAATTTTATTTAAATCTATGCTTAACCTTAATATATGTCTTTATAACATTTATATATAATAAACAATTTAAGGTTTATTACATGGTTAAAAAATTCGGCAAAACTGAAAGTTATAAAGTAAAGCAGTTTGTCTTTCTTTTAGTTTTTATTATTGTAATTGCATTAATATGGCTTGCTTATACTAATGCAGATGAATTTGCTTTATGGGGTGCTGTTGTTTTTGCTTTTATTGTTTTAGCTTTTTTTATTAAACAATATGATTTCCTGCTTACCTTAAAAGAATATGAAAGAGCAGTAATTTTTACTTTAGGAAGAGTTACAAGAGTTGGAGGTCCTGGGTGGACTTTTGTTGTTCCTTTAATTCAATCTTATGTTTTAGTTGATTTAAGAACACAAACAATTGATATTCCGCCTCAGGAAGTAATTACAACAGATAAAATAAAGCTTACAATTGATGCAGTAATTTACTTGTTTATTGATAAAACAAAAAACGCAGTAATTAATTCTGTTGTAGAAATAGATGATTATAGGACTGCTGCAAGACTTTACGTTCGATCCACTATAAGGGATGTAGTTGGTTCAATGGATTTATCCAGTGTAATTTCAAATATTGCTTTGCTTAATGCTGAAGTTAAAAGAAAATTAGAAGAAGTTGCATTGCAATGGGGAGTTAAAATTGAAGCAGTGGAAATAACTAATGTTGTGATTCCTCCTGATGTATTAGAAGCAATGCATGAACAAAAAGCAGCAGAACAAAGAAAATTAGCTAAATTTGAGGAAGCAGAAGGAAAAAAATTTGAAATTGAAGCAATTAAATCTGCTTCTGATTCTTTAAGTAACAAAACAATTGCTTATTATTATATTAATGCATTAGAAAAAATGGCTGAAGGAAAAAGCACTAAAATTATTTTTCCAATGGAACTTTCAAGGTTTGCTGAATCTTTAACTAAAAAAGTTTCAGGTGAAAGCAAAGGATTAGATTTAAATTCTTTAGGAATAACAGATGAAATGGTTAAAGGTTATTTGAATTCAAAGAAAAAGAAAAAAAAATAAAGATGATCTTTAATGCCTGGGCCAAAAAGTAAATCAATTAAACTATTTAGTTCAAGTTTTGTTAAAAAAAAAGGAAGAGCATTAACATTAAAACGAACTGCTCTTTCAAAAAAAGCAAAGTGTTCAACAGCAATTTTAGCGTTAAGAGTAAGAGAAAATAAACTTAGCACAAGCATAAAACAAATAGAAAAGGGTCTTAAAAAAAATAATTTTAGGGCATCTGATATTGCTTCAAAAAAAGCTGATTTAGCTAAATTTAAAAAACAATGGACTTCGGTTATTAGTGCAATAAAAAAGTTTTCTAAGTGATTTTTTTAACCTGTTATTAACATTGCTTCAATTAATGCTCCAATAACCAGCAAAAGCAATGCTAAAAAAATTAATCCTATTGTGTCTTTTCCTATCTGGCTTAATTCATGTTTTCTGTAATGTCCTTTTGTTACTACAATTGAAATTATTGCTCCAGCTATTGCTCCAACAAAATAGCCTCCAATTTCAAATATTCCGTGAGGAATTAAACCTATTGCTTTGAATAATCCATGCCCATAAGCAAAAACATAAGCTAAAGGTCCAAAAGAAGAATAACTTTCTGCAACCATTATTAAGGCATCTTTTCCTATTACTGCTCCAATAACTGATGCATTCCATGCAATCAAAAACATTGCTCCTACTCCATAAACAATTGAAAGCATTACAGCCAAAAACAATACTCTTAAATTATTCTTTAAAATTACATCAAACCAGCAAAAAGTATTTTTTCCGCAAACTAAATCACTTCCGGTTATGTTTCCGGTTAAATTGTTTTTTAAGTTTCCAATTGAATCAATAACTGAATTTTGTTCTTCAAAAACAGTGTTTCTTATATCTGAAGGCAGAACAACATACCATAAACTATAAGCTAAAATTAATCCAATAAAAAACCATGCATAAATTTTCATTAAATCAAAATGTCTTGCAATAAATGAAGGCCAAAACCCTCCTTTTGAGGCTTCTTCTGCTTCCTCTAAAATAAATATTGTGTAAAGAATAGGCACTATTCCAATAGTAACAAATCCAATGCTTAAAATGCTTGCACTTGAAGGAAAAGTATAATAGCTTGTCCATATTCCAATGCTTGCAAGCAATGCAGCAAGAAACATCATAACTAAAGGGTGCTTTCTTGCCTGTTTTCCGCTTATAATTGACTCTAATACCATTTTCTCACTGTTTTAAATATGTTTTCTTTCCTTATTAATATTAACTCTAATTTATTATTTGAAGTGATTTTATTGACTAAAGAGATTGTTGTACCAGGAGAATTTTTGACTATAGAAGAAGAATTTTCTTCAGGCAAAAATACATTTGAAGATAATGAAGGAAATATTTATTCAACTAAAGTTGGATTAAAAGAATTTGATTCAAATGAAAGAGAAGTTTCAATTAAAGAAAATAATTCAATGAATGATTTAATTGAAGTTGGAGCAATTGTTACTGGAAGAGTTTTATTAATCAAAGAATCTTTTGCTATTATTAATATTATTAAAGCAGAATTAAACGGAAAAAAAGTTGTTTCTACTTTTGGTTCAGCTAAACTAATGATTTCAAAAGTTTCAAGAATGCATGTAAAAAGTTTAAGGGATGAATTAAAAGTAGGGGATGTAATTAAAGCAAAAGTAATTAATGTAACAAAATACGGAGTAGATTTAACTACATCTTATCCTGAATTCGGAGTCATTAAAGCATATTGTTCTAACTGCAGGCATGTTTTAGGTTTGTTTGATAAAAGCCTTAAATGCAGTAACTGCGGTTCAATTGAAAGAAGAAAATTATCTAATGAAATTAAATGAGGTGTTAAAGTGGAATTAGAAATATTAAAAAAAGAAAAAAACCTTTTAGAATTTATCATTAAAGGAGAAAGACATACTCTTCCAAATTTACTTAAAACTAATTTATTAGAAAACAAGGAAACAGAATTTGTTGCATACAAATTAGATCACCCAATGGATGCTGATTCAATTTTTGTTTTAAGAACAAAAAAAGAAAACCCAAAAAAAGTTTTGCTTGATGCATTAAAAGAAATAGACAAAGAATTAGATTCTTTTTCCTCTGCAGTAAAAAAAGCATTTAAGTAATTTTTTGGTTTTTGGATGAAAGCATTAGATGAAATAAAACAAAAATTGTCTTTCCTTAAATGGCTTGACCCTTTTACTTATCTTGAAATTTTATTAAGAAAATATCATCCAAAAAAAGAAAACCCTTCTTTAACTGATGAAGCAATAGATTTCACAGTTTATGTTTTTTCTGCTTTAATTTTTGCTTTTTTATTGTATTCATTTTTTGGTTTAATATTAAATACTAATTCTCCAATGGTTATTGTTTCAAGTTCTTCAATGGTTCCTGAAATGTTCAGAGGAGACATAATTGTATTGTACGGAGAAAAAAACATTAAAGCAGAAGAAATTAATTTTAATGAAGAAATTAAAGGAAAAATTTATTCAGATTACGGCAAAACTTTTCCTGAACCAATAACAAAACAGTTTGATTCAAAAACAGGGCAAACTTTAATTAAATTAAATAATCCGGAAGAAATTCAGATAGGAGAAACAAAAATTCAAATAACAAAAAAGGGAGATGTAATAGTTTATTTTTCTCCTTTTTCAGGAAAAGAAATAATTCATAGAACAATAGCTAAAATTAATGCTTCTGATGGAGTATTTTTTCTTACAAAAGGAGATGCAAACCCTTCAATTGATCAGGAATGCATTGAACAAAAAACAATTTACGGCGAAACAGTTTATTTAGCTTGCATTACAAAAAATGCAATTCCTGAAAAAGAAATAACCGGAAAAGCAATTTTAAGAATTCCTTTATTAGGATGCGTTAAATTATGGGTTTTTGACGATATTCCTTCTTTGCTTTCAGGAAAACTTCCTTCAGATTTCAGTGGAATCTGCTGAACTAAAGATAATGCTTAAATTAATTCCTTTACTATTGTTTTTAGAAAGGAAAAAAAGGTGTAAAAATGAAATTAGTTTTAGATAATGCAGTTGAATTCAAAAAAGCAATTGATGCAATTTCTGTTTTAATTGATGAAGCAGAATTTACTATTTCAGAAGAAGGATTAAAATTAAAGGCAACTGATCCAAGTCAGATTTCAATGATTGACTTTAAACTGCCTAAAACAGCTTTTTCTGAATATGAACTTGAAAAAGAAACAAAAATAGGATTAGATTTAGATTATTTAAGCCAGATTATGAGCAGAAGCAAACAAGGAGAAAAATTAATTTTAGAATTAAATGAAAAAGAATCAAGACTAAAAGTTCAGTTAAAAGGTTCTTCTACAAGAAACTTTTTTATTCAATTATTAGACATTAGTTCAACTGAATTGCCTTCTCCTAAACTTGAATCAGATGCAGTAGTTAAAGCAAACGCAGGATTAATTAAAGACGGATTAAAAGATGCTTTGCTTGTCAGTACTCATGTAACTTTAGGAGTTACATCAAAAAACTTTTTTATTAAAGCTAATTCATCTAAAGGCGAATCAATTAATGAAATAACAAAAGAAGATGAAAACTTAAAGGAATTAAATGCAAAAAAAGAATGTTATGCAATGTTTCCTTTGAACTATTTACAGGATATGCTTAAGTCAGCTGATTCAAATACTTTAATTGAACTTCAAATGAAAAGCAATGCGCCAATAAAAATAATTTATTCAATTGGAAACGCAGAATTAGAATATTTTTTGGCTCCAAGAATTGAATCAAGTTAACCAAAAACATTTTAATTAGAGAAACGTTATTTTAATTGATGATTGAATTTTTTTTGCTTTTTATTGCAGGAACTTTTGTGTTAGTTAAATCCAGTGATTTATTTGTTGTTTCTGCTTCAAGGTTAGCTAAAATTTTAGGTGTATCTGAATTAGTTATTGGTTTAACTGTTGTTGCAATGGGAACATCGCTTCCTGAATTTGCTTCTTCTATTGTTGCTTCTTATTACGGTAATTCAGGTATTGCAGTAGGAAATATTATTGGAAGCAATATAGCTAATTTAGCTTTAATTTTAGGTCTTGCTGCAACATTTCGTGTTCTTAAAATAGAAAAAAGATTGTTTGAAAGAGAAGGGTATATAATGGTTGGATTAACCCTTCTTTTTTATATTATGGCTTTAGATTTATTAATTTCTTTTTCTGATGCTTTGTTGTTAATCTTTTTGCTTTTTGCTTATATTTTGTATATGTTTAAATTCAAAGTTCAGTTCCATGAATTACTAAAAGTAAATTTGTATATAGAACATTTAGCTAGTTTTAGAAGTTTTCTGCATTTACTTAAAGACAACTTCAAAAAAATCATTATAGGAGAAAGTTTTATTTTAGTTATTTCTATTGCAGGGTTATTTTTTGGAGCACATTTTATGGTTGTTGCAGCTAAAGAAATTGCAGTTCTTTTTTCTTTAAGTGATAATTTTATTGGTTTAACTTTAGTTGCTTTAGGAACTTCTTTGCCTGAATTAGCTGTTGCTTTAATTTCATTAAAAAAAGGATTTCATAATATGTTAATTGGAAATGTTGTTGGCAGCAATATATTTAATATTTTGTTTGTCGGAGGCTTTGCTTCTTTGGTTGCGCCTTTAAAAGTTTCTTTGTTTACTTTAACTATTTCCGGGCCTTTCTTAATTATTGTTTCAGCAGTATTTATGCTATTTATTTGGACTGACTTAAAAATAAAAAAAGCAGAAGGAATAGTTTTGTTCTTATTGTATCTTTTATTTTTGATTATGATTCTGCCTAAAGCAATTTAAAGTTAAAATTATTAAGTACTTTGTTCTTATTTTAGTCATGGATTTAAATATTCCTTTTTTAAGAAAAAATTACGGGAAAAGAACCACTGCTTTAACTGCAATATGGTTTACAGTTTTTTTTGCTTATCGTTATAACGGAGACCAGTTTATTCCAATGACTTTAATTTTTATTTTGGGATGGGTTTTGTCTTTAATTGTATTAAATAAACCAAAAAAAACTGAATAATGCATTAAATTTACTATTTGGATTAATTGCAGGAATACTTATTTTTTTATTTAATTCTTTAGTTCATTTTTTGTGTTATTCCAAAAATAATTAACTTTAAATGGATCTAAATGAATAAATACTCTGTCAATTTCTTCCATTGATTCAATTTCGTATTGAACGTTTTTACCTATTGAATGAGCCTGCTGAATTGATAAATTTTCATTTATTACTATGTGGATTTCAACCTGAACTAATGAACCCAAATATTGTGCTTTAATATGGTGGACTCCTTTTACTCCTTTAACTTCTATTGCTTTTAATTTTATTTTTTTAATTATTTTTTCAGAAGGTGCTTTTCCTATAAGTTGATTTGAACTTTTTATTCCAATTTTTATTCCATTCCATATAACAAAAAAAGCAATAATTAAAGCCATTAAAGGGTCAAGAATTAAATAACCTTTTATTGCCCCAATTACTCCAATTAATGCAGTAAAAGAAATCAATACATCTAATTTGCTGTCTTCTGCTATTGCAAATAATGCAATGCTTTTTGTTTTGTCTGAACTTTTTTTAGTAAAAAAAGCAAGAACTAATTTTACAATTATTGTAATTAATAAAACAATTACTGCAAGAAAACCCGATTTTATTTCATTGCCTAAAATTATTTTTATAATAGATTCTTTAATTAATTCAACTCCAATTACTGCAACTATTATTCCAATAATTAATCCTGTAATTGATTCAATTCTTTCATGGCCAAACGGATGGCAGTTATCAGGTTTTTTGCATGAAAATTTAACTGAAATTAATGCAATTAAAGAAGAAAAAACATCTGATAAAGAATTTAATGAATCTGCAATTAAAGCAAAACTTCCCGTTAAAACTCCAATAAATATTTTAATTAAAAACAAAAAAACATTTCCTGATAAATTCAGCAATGAAATAATTTTTTTTTCTTTATTTTTTTTCATTTTATCAGTTTATTTTATTTAAAGAAATAACTTTTCCTGTTAATTTATTTAATCTTTCAATTATTATTCCTTGTCTTTTTTTTGTTCTTGTATCAACACATTGTTTTACAATAAAAACATTAAACCCTAAAAACAATGCACTAAAACAAGTAGCTAAAACACAGCAGTCAGACTGAATTCCTGCAACAAACAAATTTTTAACTTTCAATTTTTTCAACAACTTTTCCAGTCGTGTTTTATGAAATCCGTCATAAGTTGTTTTATGTACTGTAAAGTCAATTAAATTTTCTAATTCTTTTATTGTTTTAGTTTTCTTTTTTCCTTTTACTGCATGCTTTCCTGTTACTCTGAAAATTAAATCATTTTCTTTATGAAAACAATGAACATGAATTACAGGAATATTTTTTTTTATTGCCTTTTCTGCAAGCTTTACTGTATTTTTAATCAGTTTTTTACTTCTGTTTTCAGGCAAAAGAATTTCGTTTTTGTTTCCATTAACAAACTCTTCTAATAAATCAATTATAATTACTGCAGAATTTTTTTTGAAATTCATTTAATCATTCCAATTATTTTTTTATTTTTCATTTTTTTTTTTGTATTCTATTCAAAAAAACTTTTTCTCCAATTTTTCTGAAAACCCCTTTAGATTCATGCATTAAATAATTCATTGAATCCAAATCTATTGCACCGTTTTTTTCTTTAACTTTTACGCCGACAACTTTTCCAACTACAATTGCATGATCTGCTTCTTTAAGATTTAAAACTTCACTTAATTCACATTCAAGCACAGCTTTTCCCTGCTTTAATCTTGGAACCTTAACTTTATTTGATTCTTCTGTTTCTAAATTATTTTTTTTTAATCTTTTATTAAATTCAATTTTTTCCTCGCAATTTACTGCCTGCTGTGCAAATTCTTCTGAAATTACATTTACTGTGAACTCTTTTGTTTCCATTATATTTTTATAAGTCATTTTATGTTTTCCTACTCCTATTCCAATTAAAGGAGGCTCAAAACTAAAAGGAAAAACAAAAGAATAAGGGGCTGCATTAACTTTTCCTTCTTTGTTTTTTGAAATAATTAAACAGCTTACTCTTGGACTTAATAGTTTAACAAAATTTTTTTATTCCATTGTCTCTTTAATAAATACACAAGATTTAAATATAATTATTCCTTTTTGTATTTGGTGATTTTATGGCGGTATTTTGTGAACATTGTAAAAAAGAAATTTTATCTAAAGATGATTTAATTGTAATGCCTCAATGGGGTTTTATTCCAAGATCTTTGCATAAACAATGCTGGGGCAACTTAGCTTTATCTAACAAAGGCGTTGGTTCAGTAAGCTATCAGACAGGGGCTTTAAGAGGAAGAAACATGCAGGTTGCTGTTAACTCAATGTTTTTTTCTGTTATTGCAGTTATTGCTTTATTAGTAGGTTTTTTTATTTTAGCTTCAGATTTATCTGGAGCAACAATTACAAGTAATGGAACTGAAAGAACTGTTAACCCAACTTAAGGAATTTTATTTCAGGTAATAATTTTCTTTGTTTTTATGATTCCGTTAATAATTAGATTGTGGTCTTACACTGCAATTGAAAGTAAATTCTGAATTAATTTCAGAATTATTTTTTTTATTTAAATTAATTTTTTTTGTGTTATTTCTTTAATTTTTTTTAATTCTTTTTTATTAGTTTTTTAATTTATTTTTTTGTTAACTTTATTGTTTTTTTTTAATTTTTTTTCTTTTACAGGAATTTTTTTATTTCTTCAAATTCTGTTATTCTTTCAATTTTTTTTCCTATTTCTTTTTGGGTTGTTCTAAAAATTAATGTTTTAACTCCTGCTTTTTCTCCTGCAGTTAAATCTGCAATAGTGTCTCCAATAAAAATTGCTTCTTCTGGTTTAACCTTAAATTTTTCTAAAATTTTGTTTATTCCTTCAGGAGAAGGTTTTGGTTCTTTTACATCTGCTGAAGTTACAATAAACTCAAAATAATCTTTGACTTTATGATAATCTAATACTGTAGTTAAACTTCTGTTTGTTATTATTCCTAATCTGAATTTTCCTTTTAAGAATTCAAGAATTTCTTTTATTCCATTATTTAGTTCTGTGTGATTAACAAAATTAACATATTTCGGAGACCATTTTTCTCTTATTTTTTTTATTTTTTCTTCGCTGAATTCAGGTAAATATTTTTCTAACACTTGTTTTATAGTAAAAAATTTTATTTTCTGAAAGTCTTTTTCACTTAATTCTTTTTTTCCCTGTTCTTTTAAAATTGCATTAACAAACTTCCTGTTTGCTTTGTCTGAGTAAACTATTACGCCGTCAATGTCAAATAATACTGTTTTAATCATTTTTTTTACCTTTGCTGTACAAAAGTTTATTGACAGATAAATTTATAAAAAAAGAAAACAAAATCATATTATTAAAAAACAGGAAGTGATGAGTTTATGCCTCTAAAAAAACCAAGAAGAAGTCTTCTTAAGCAAAAAGTTTCAGCACGCAAAGCTAAGGAGTTTAGTTTAGAAGTTGACAGACTTATAGCTGCAAGAAAAAGACTTAAAAATCCAAATTTTGGGAAATCTAAACTTCCTGGAAGAAAATTTTCGCCTAATGCCTTAAAAAAAGTAAGCAACAAAAAAGTTAGTTCGTTTGGAAAAGATTTGAAGTTATACCGTGAAGGAGGAAAAAAAGCACCAAAATTTCCTGGAATTCACGGAACTTCTGGAAGAGGATTAAGCAAAAAAGCTCTTTCTAAAGTAACAGACAAACAGCTTAAAAAATTTGATAAAAGGAAAACAAAATGAATTTAGCCTTTTAGAATAATTTAAAAGCATTAATGAGTATATTATACTTAATATTTGCAGTAAAGGGGGTTTTTGATGGCAATTGAATTAAAAAAAGCAGATTTTTGGGCTAAATCAATTAATGCTTTATCTACTTTTATTTCTGAAGGAAATTTTCGTTTTAATGATTCAGGAATAAGCTTTAAGGCAATTGATCCTTCTCAGATAGTTTTAGTTGATTATTCTATTGCAAAAAGCTCTTTTGATAAGTATTCAATTGAACCTTCTTATGTTGGAGTAGATTTAGTTGAATTAAATAAAATTATGTCAAGAATTTTACAAAATGACAAAATGACTTTAGATTTAACTGACAATGAAATGTCAGTTCATTTCACTGGCGAATTATCAAGAAGCTTTAAATTGCCTTTAATTGATGTTTCAGAACAAGAAATTAATGTTCCTTCAACTAAATTTGATGCAACAATTGAAATTAATGCAAGAATTTTAAAAGAATCATTAAAGGATGCTGCTTTATTTGGAAGTTCTGTTGTGTTAAAAGCAAAAGATAATCAATTTATTATTGAAGCAAGAGGTTCAGCAGGAACACTTAAAACTGTTGCAAAAGAAGCAAAAAATGTTATAGTTAAAACTAATTCAGAAGTAGTAAGCAAATATTCATTGAATTTTCTTACAAATATAATTAAAGAAGCAGAGCCTGAATCAAAAATTAAATTAGAATTAAAAGGCGATGCTCCAATGAAAATTTCTTATTCAATTGGCCAAAGCAAAATAAACTTTCATTTAGCGCACATGATTTTGTAAGTTTAGTAAAATTCTTTTAGTTTTTTTTTGGCTTGTTTTCTTTCTTCTAAGATTTCTTTTGACATTTTATTAAGCAAATTCAAAAACCATTGTTTTTTTTCAGGTTCAACAATAATATCAACATTTGCTTTAATTCCTTCAACTAAACCAGAATATCTTGTTAATTCTTTTACAAGTTCCTGGTATTTTTCTTTAATAGGAATCAAGTTTATTTCATTTCTTAGTTCTGCAACTTTTTTATTTCTGGCAGACACTTCATTTAAGAAATTTGCAGTCATTTCTTTACTCATTCCTTCTCTTTTAAGCATAATTCTTTTAATTTTTTCAAATAAATATTTTTCTGAAACAGAATTTTTTAAGCCTGTTCTTAAAATTCTTTTTGCAATTTCTTTTTCTTTTTCAGGTCCTGCTTTAATTAAATTATTTACAGTTCTTTTAACGCTTTTTTTTAATCGTTTATTAAAAGCAGGTGTTTCAGGTTTTTTCCAGATTCTTTTAGGCATAATAAGTTTATTGTTTTAAAGTCTTTAAATCTTGCTTTTTTTTACAGGCAGTCTACTCTGACCCTTTTTTTATTCTTTTTAACTAATATTTTGTTATGCCTGCAAAAGAAGATTTAATTTTTGCTCAAAGATTTCCTTTTTCAGAGAAAGCAAGAAATTTAATTAAAACAGAAAAATTCACTTTAGATGATGTTTCAGAAGAAATTAACTACAGGGCAAGAATAATGATTCTGAATTCTTTCAGAAAAAAAGAATATTTTATGGATGAATTATCGTCTTCAACTGAATTAATGTTAAATGAAATCAATGCTTTTCCAGTGTCAAAAATTTTATTGAGTTTAATTAATTCTCCTGAATTAAATAAAAAATTTTCTTTAATGCTTTCTTCTTCTACATTTAAATTTCTTGAAAAAGAAGAAGAAAACGAACTTTTATTTCAGTTGTTTTATGATTTTAACATAAAGTTTTTTTTCCCAGAAAAAAAGTCTTTTTTGATTTACATTAATTTAACTGATTTCCTTTCAATGCCTTTTTTTAATAATTTAAAATTAGTTAATCAGCAGGTTTCAGAAGGAAAAGTTTTTTTGACAAGAAATGATGCGATCCGTTTTATTTCTTCTTTAGTTTACAATAAAATCTTTTTTTCTTTGCCTTTAGAAATAAAAAACATTCCCAAACAATTCACAGAAAATGCAAAAACAATTAAAGCAGAATTATTTTCTTTAAGAAAAACTTTGCCTGAATTCAAGTTTTCTGCTTTGCTTAAACCAGATTTATTTCCTCCGTGTATGAGTTCTTTATATGAAAAACTTTCTTCAGGTTCAAAATTAACACATATAGGAAACTTTGATTTAGCTTGCTTTTTAATTAATACCAGAATTTCAGAACAGGATTTTCTGAAATTATATTCAAGGGCATCAAATTTCAAAGAAAAAACTGTTTCATATCATTTCAATAACATTAAAGGAAAAGAAGCAAAGCCAAGATATTCTTCTCCTTCCTGTTCTAAAGTAGCTGACCATTCATTATGTTTAAGGAATTCTTCTTGTGAAGGCATTAGAAGCCCTTTAGGTTATTATATAAGAAATCTGAAAAAACTGAAAAAAGATAAACCAAAACAAACCGAAAAGAAATAAATACAGTATGTTTAACTTTTAATTTAATACTTTAAGGAGGAAATTAAATGAAATCAGATTTAATTAAATTCCAGGAAGAAGAGGAAGGAGTTCCAGAAGAAACCCCTGAAGAAATTCCAGAAGAAACTCCAGAAGAACCTGTTGAAGAACCAGAAGAAACATTAGATGAAAGTTTCTGATTTTTCAATATTTTTCTTTTTTTTCTTTTTTTAAAGTTTTTTTTAGCAAGCTTGTCTTAAAATTTCATCTTTTAATCATTTCTTTTCAATTTTTTTTGCATGGCAGAACAAAAAACAATTGATTTTTTGCAGAAAAAGTTTTCTTCTTATTATAGAGAAAATTTTGTTGATTCAGTTCCTGAAATAGCTGCAAGAGAATTTGGTTATGGGGTTTTTGGAAAAAAAATTATTTCAAGACATTATAGTTTTGCTTCTTCAAAAGAATTTAATTATTTTTTAAGAGAACAGACTCCTTTTTTTGTTTCTTATTCGCCTGCATTATATGAATTCCCTGCAAAAAGACCAATGGAAAAAAAGAATTATTTAAAGTCAGATTTAATTTATGAATTTGATGCAGATGACATTAAAACTGACTGCAAGCAAAACCATGATTCATGGAAATGTGCTGAATGCAAAACACAAGGAAATGGTTTAGTTGATAACTGTCCTTCATGTGGTTCTAATTCAATTGAAAAAACAGAATGGATCTGCAATAAATGTTTAGATGCAACAAAAAAACAAACACTTAAATTAATTGATTTCCTTGAAAAAGACTTTAATTTTACAGAAGGAATTTCATTGAATTTTTCCGGTTCAAAAGGATATCATATTCATTTAAGAAATGAAAAAATACAAGGAATGAGTCAGCCTGCAAGAATTGAATTACTTGACTTTTTAACAGCAAAAGATTTGAAGTTAGAAGAATTAGGTTTTGTTTATTCAAAGCAAAAAATGTTATGCATGAAAGAAGAAAATGCTTTTGGCTGGAGCAAAAAACTTCTTGTTGTATTAAAAGAAATGATAGAAAAAGAACAGACAGAAGAAATTTCTGCTTTAGGCAATGCAAGGACTTCAACTGTAAAAAGATTTCTTGAAAAAAAAGAATTAATTTTAAAAGGAATAAAAAACGGTTTTTTGTTTCCTTTTGGTTCTAAATCAAAAAAATTCTGGGAAACTCTTTTATTGAATTTAGTGGAAAAAGAAAAACTTTTTGTAGACAGACAGACTTCAATGGATTTATATAAAATAATACGTGTCCCTGAAACAATTCATGGTTCAACAGGACTGTTAGGAAAAGCATTTGAAAAAGAAAAATTAAAGGAATTTAAGCCTTTAGACGAAAGCATAATCTTTTCAAGTAATTCATTAAAAGTATTTGTAAAGGAAACACCAAAATTTTATTTAAATGGAGAAAATTTTGGGCCATTTAATTCAGAGGAAGTAATTCTCCCTGAATTTGCAGCAATATATTTAATGGCAAGAAATTCAGCTGAGTTGAGATAAAATGGAATTAAATTATGATGAAATAAGAAGAATTTACCGTTTAGAAAAAAACACATCTAAGTTAGTTGAAATACAGGAAGATTTTTTTGATTCTTTAACTGACTTTATTTTAGAGGAAAAACAAACTTATTTTATTTCAATGGAAAAATTAGATTTTGCTAAAGCAAAGACTTTTACTAACTTAAAAAAAATGGTTGAAGAAATTTTAAGTTTAAGAGAAAAAAAAATTTTAAATAAAGCTTTAATTTCTTCTAAAACGGCAGAACCAAACAATGAATTAATGGCAACAGAAGAAAAAAAAATGTTTAAGGAAATACTTAAGATTCTTGAATCACATAATTCTTTAATTGAATCAGTTTTTGTAGGAAAACAGAAAAAAACCAAAGAAAAAGATTTAAATAAAGTTTCAGTTAGAATTCTTTCAGATGTGCCTTCTTTTATTGGAACTGATATGAAAGAATACGGGCCATTTAAAAAAGAACAGACAGTTGAACTGCCTTCAAAAATAGCAAAACTATTTGTTTCAAGAAAAATAGGCGAAAGATTATAGGTGATATTATTATGGCAAGCATACCAAATACAAAAACAAAATTTTTGTTGATTAAATGCATTAAATGCAATAAAGAAAGAAAAGTTTTTTCTGCTTCAACAACAGAAATTAAATGCGATTGCGGACAAACTTTAGTTTATCCTTCTGCTTCAAAAGCAGTAATTGAAGCAAAAGTAATTAAAGTACTTTAACTGATTTTTATGGAAGAAATACCTGAAATAAATGAAGTAGCAATAGTAAGAGTAACCAAAGTTCTCCCTTACGGAGTTTTTGTTGAATTACTTGAATACAATCATCAGAAAGGTTTTGTGCATATTTCTCAGGTTACTTCAGGATGGGTTAAAAATATAAGAAATTTTGTTAAAGAAAATCAAATCCGAGCAGCACAAGTTCTTTCAATTGATCCAACAAAAAACCAGATTGATTTAAGTTTAACTAAAGTTTCTTCAGGAATGCAGAGAAACAAAATAGAAGAATATAACAGGTTAGTCAGAGCAACAAAATTACTTGAAGTTTTAGCTAAAACAAAAAAAGTTTCTTTTGATGAAGTATGGGAAAACACTGCTGAACAATTATTAAATGAATTTGAATCTCTGCCTTTAGCTTTTAATGAAATTGCTTCAACAGAAAAAGTTCCTTCTTCAATTAAAGAACCCTGGAGTTCTGATTTACTGGATTTAATTAAAAAAAATGTTGTTGTTCCTCAAAAAAAAGTAAAAGGAATTCTTGATTTAACTTCTTTTAAGGAAAATGGAATTGAAGTCATAAAAGAAGCATTAGAAAAAGCACAAAAAATTTCAGGAAAAGATTCAATAATTTATTTTGGTTCAGGAAAATACCGAATTGAAGTTGTTTCTTCTGATTACAAGTCAGCAGAAAAAAAATTAAAAGAGTCATCTGAAGAAGCAATAAAAATAATAACTAAATCAGGCGGTAAAGCTGAATTTAAAAGAATAGAAAATTGATGTTTATGACTAATGTAAAATTTTTAAAGAAAAAAAAATTCAAGAATGCTGTAATGTTTTCAGGGCTTCCTGGAATAGGGTTAGTTGGAAAAATTGCAGTGGATTATATGCTGAAACAGGTTAAAGCAGAAAAGATTGCTGAAATAACTTCTGATTCTTTTCCTCCAAGTGTTCATACCAAAAATTCTGTTATTGAATTAATTAAAGATGCGTTTTATTCTTTCAAGTTTAAAGGAAAAGATTATGTTTTTTTAGCTGGTCCTGTTCAGCCTGCATTAGATGCAAGCATTTCTGCTGCAAAAGAACATTATGAATTTGCAAATGAAATAATTTTAACTGCAAAAAATTTAGGGGTAACAGAAATTTATACTTTAGCCGGAATAAATGTAGGCGAAAAAAGAATGAGTTCTGAACCAAAAGTAATTGTTGCAGCAACAGACAAAAAAACTCTGGCTTCATTCAAAAAACTTAAGGCAATTGAAGGTCATGAAGAAGGATTAATTTCAGGGGCTGCAGGATTAATTATTGGTTTAGGTTTAGAACATAAAATTAAAGGAGCCTGCTTAATGGGAGAAACCAATGCAAGATTAATTTACGGCGATCATGGTGCAGCAAAAAAATTAATTGAATTACTTTCAGCTAAATTCGGTTTTAAAATTAAAATGAATCAAATAGAAAAAGAATCAAAAGAAATAGAAAAAGCATTTCAGCAGTTAAGCAAACAATTAGACGAACAGCAGTCAGACATTCCAGAAAAAGGATTATCTTATGTAAGGTAATTAAAACTCAAAGCTCTTTGTAAATGTTTTTTCTGGGTCCTATTTGTACAACCAAAACAATAATTTTTTCTTTTTTAAGATCAAGCAATATTCTGTAATTCCCAACCCTAAAACGATAAAGCCTTGAACTAACAAGTTTAGTAATGTGTTTTTCTGGATTAAATCTAAGTCTTTCCAAAGCACTAATAATTCTTTCTTGAACATTTTTTTCAAGCTTTGAAAATTGTTTTTTTGCTTTTGTAGTGAAGAGAATTTGATACATTTATAGGCCTGCTTCTTTTTTTACCTGCTCTAAAGTGTAAAATTTGCCTTTCTTAAAGTCTCTTCGACCTTCTTCAATATTCTTTTTTGTCTCTTCATTTAATTCCATTGAATCCTCTAATAAATCCCAAATGAGTTCTTCATAGCTTTCATTTTCATAAATTTTTTTTTTCTTTAAAGCAGTCTGAAGAGTTTTGCTAATCTGAATTGTTGTAGCCATAGTAAACTATAATGCACTATAGTTTTTATTTGTTTTGGTTCGTCAAAAGTCGAAAAGTTTTTTTTGTTCCGAAGAAAACTGTTTTTTTTCTTTTTGTTCTAATTCAAATTTTTTTTGTTCAAATTCTTTTTTGTTTTTGCAGATTATAGGTTTGCCGTATTTTCCGCCTCCGCCTTCTTCAAACAAAACAAAACCTTTTCTAAAGCAGTCAATTTTTTCGCCGATATCTTTGTCAACTTTAATTAAATTTTCAATCGGCTCGTCAACTAAAATATTAATTTCTGAATTAAATTCTTCAACAAACTTTTTCCATAAAACCTGAATTTTGTTTGAAGTAATTAATTTTATTTTAACTGAACTCTGAATTATTTCCTGCAATGGAAGTGAATGCAAGTATTCAGGGCGAAAGTCAGGACTTTTATTTTTTCCATCTGAAAGCATTTCAATTCTTTCTTTAACTCCTCTTTTAATTTCTTTTCCACATTCAATGCATTTCCATTTAACTCTTTCAGCTTCATTTAAAGAATATTTCAAGTAACAGCTTTGACAAGCAGTTCTATGGTATTTTCCTTCTTTTGGATCTAATCCCACGTTTAATGAAATTCTTTTTTCTTCTTTTTTTTCTAATGCTTTTTTCAGTTCTTTAAATGAAGGTTGTTTTAATTTAATTCTGTTAAATTCTCTTCCTAATCTAAACGGCCAGGGAGAATGTGAATCAGAATTAGATAAAAAAACATAATTTCTGTTTTCAGGAATTTTATCTGCTAAAAAAGTATCTGCACTTAAACCTAATTCCATAAATGAAATTTTTTTTCCTTGTTCTCCATAAGCTGTTTTAATTGAATCAAAATAAGCAAAAACTCCAAAATAAGGAGTAAAAGCATGAGCAGGCCCCAGTATTCCTTTTGCATCAAAAATTATTTCTGCAACTTGTTCTGCATTTAATCTTAATCTCGGCCTTCCTCCCATAATTGAATCTAATTCTCTTGTATGATTAGAAAATTTTTTTCTTACTTCTTCTATTGCATTAAAGTCAGGTAAGAAAACAACATGATGCAGTCTGTCAGAACACTGCACTTCAGTTCCTAACACAAAATTAATTGAATTATTTTTTGCTTTAAATATTCCATTTTCTTCTTCAATTAAATTTTGTTTTAAATGTTTCAGCCAATGCCCATTTAAACAGTCAGCTGAACTAAGCAAATTTAATCCTTTTAGTTCTGCCTGCTCTGCAATAATTGGAATTAACATGTTTTTGCTTACTCCAACAGAGTAAGGACTATGGTAATGCAAATCGCAATCAAACTCTCTCATTAAAGAAAAAAAGAATCAAATACTTTTTAATTGAATTTACTTGTTTTTTTTTAATTTTTATTCAATCAAACTAATTTTAACTTGTTTAATTCATTATTTTATTATGAAAGAAGCTTTATTTTGGAATAAAGAAAAAAATTTAGTCAAATGCAATGCCTGCAAAAGACACTGCGTAATCCCTGAAGGAAAAGCAGGTTTTTGTTTAGTTAGAAAGAATTTAAATGGAAAATTAATTTCTTTAGTTTACGGAAAAAATTTAACTTCAGAAATTGATCCAATAGAAAAAAAACCTTTATTTCATTTCCATCCAACATCAAAAGTTTTAGGAGTAAGTACTTTTGGATGCAATTTTTCTTGTCTGCATTGTCAAAATTATAGTATTTCAAAAGAGTTTGATGAATCAATGATTAATTCTATTAAGTTTACTTCTCCTGAAAAAGTAATTGAATCAGCATTAAAAAACAAAGTTCAGGGAATAGCTTATACTTACACTGAACCAACTATTTTCATTGAATATGCTTTAGACATAATGAAATTAGCAAAAGAAAATAATTTGTTTAATGTATTTGTTTCAAATGGTTATATGACAAAAGAAGTATTAAAAGAAAGCAAAAAATATCTTGATGCAATTAATGTTGATTTAAAAGGCAATGAAAATTTTTATAAAAAAGTCTGCGGCAATATTGACATTAATGAAGTAAAAGAAAATATTAAATGGATTTACAAAAATAAAATTCATTTGGAATTAACTTATTTAATTGTTCCGTCTTTTAATGACAAAAAAGAATTTTTTGAAGAAACAATAAATTTTGTTTTATCTTTATCTAATAAAATTCCTTTGCATTTCACTGCTTTTTACCCTCAATATAAATTAGATTATCTTACTTCAACTTCTCCGTTTACTGTAATGCAGGCAAAAGATTTAGCTGAAAAAAAAGAAGTAAAATATGTTTATGCAGGAAACTTAAAAAAAGAAGAAAATTCTTTTTGTCCTGAATGCAAAAACCTTTTAGTTTCAAGATTTTATTTTAATTCTGAAATAAAAGGAATAAAAAAAGAAAAATGTTCAAACTGTAATGCAAAAACTGATTTTGTTTTATAGTATTGCTAAAAAATGCAGTACCAGCATTACGCCTATTCCTGCTAAACCAAAAATAGCGGTAACAATTAAAGTAGGAATAAAAGGCAAATTAATTCCAACAACAAAATGAATTATTCCAAACACAATTAAACCTAAAATAGAGTTTACAATTATTTTTTTTAATACAGTAAAAATAATTATTGCAGCAATAATTAATACTATTCCTATAACTAAAATTGAAGGGTCTCCAATAAAATTTCCTGCAGTTTCGCCTGCAGTATTAGTTAAGTCCTCAAAAACCATGATACCATTAACACTTATTTTTTATCTATTTAAATTCTTTTCCTTTAGTAAAGCTTTTTAAACAATTTTTTGCCTTTATTACTAATGGCAAGGTTTACTGAAAACCAGAAAAAAATTTCTGTGCTTATTCTTCATGAACCAAAAACAACAGAAGATTTAAGACAGCAATTAAATATTCCTTATGACAAATTACTGACAGAACTAAAAGGAATGCTTAAATTAGGAGTAATCTCAAAACAAGGTTTTCCTACAAAATATTCATTAAAAAAAGAAATATATGACGCTGTGAGGAAGAGAAAAATGATTGCAGAAACAGATAAAAACAAATTAAGATTAAGAATTACAATTGAAGTATTAGCAATTGAAGAAACACTGCTTAAAAAACAGTTAAAAGAAATAAAAGAAACAATCAAAAAAGAAGAAGTTTTTACTATTTATGACATAATTGAAGTAAACCCAATCAAACAAGAAGAACATTATTCTTCTTATTTGGATATAAACCTTTCAATAAAAGATTTTCATGCTTTAATGAGATTAATGTTTTTATATGGCCCTATTTCAGTTGAAGTAATTAAACCAGAAAAACTTGAATTTGAAGCAGGAGAATTACAGGATGGATTAATTTTAATTTCAGATGTAGTTCATTCTTACACTGAATATATTGCAAAACACTTAAACCAAGAAGAATTAACTGAATTCAACAGAAAATTATACGAATAACCAAAAAAAACTGAAATATTCAGCAAACAAAATTGTATGAAAAATTCATAAAAAATAATTAAAATAAATTATATTTTTTAAGGTGAAATTCTCTGAATAAAACAAAAAAATCTTTTCGTCAATACACGAAGCAAAATTCAACAATTCTCCAAAAAAAGCCCTTGTTTGGCTGTTTTAAGGGGTTTTGTTCGTTTTCCAAAATAGAAAGCTATTTAAATAAAACATTATATTCAATATTAGAGCCTTTAGTTAGAAGACTGCTTCCTTTGTATGGAATGAAGTTTTTAATTGTCGGGTTCTTTTTTTTGATTTCAAATCGTGAGGTGAAATAAACTATGAGAAATCTTAACATAAAAAAGCTTGCAGCAATTGCAGCAGGAGCAGCATTAGTTGGTTCTGCTTTAGCACCAATGGCTTCAGCAATCTCTTTGGACAAATCAGATTTAGTTTCTGATTCAGGAGTCAAAGTAGATGTTGTTGTTGGTAAAAAAGCATCTGTAAGCGACGCAGTATGGGCAGGAAATATTGCAGTAGCAATAGGACAAAAAGCCTATACAGAAAAACAAGTTGCAGTAGGTACAGCAGACTGTTCCGGAGGAGCAACTCCATCAGTTGATGGTTTAACTGTTGACTTAAGTGTTGGAGGAACAACCACTGTCTCAGGAGGAAAAACCTTTTTCAACAACATGAGTTCAGACTCAGTTGGACAGGAAGCAAACTTCAACAACCAGTCAGTAAGTGAATCAAATGTTCCATCATTATATTACAATGGTTCAAAATCATACACTTATAATGGAACACAATACACTACAGCAATCCAAGAAAGACTTTACTTTACTGCAGACGTAAAGTTTGATGACGTAACAAACAAAGCATTAGTAGCAGAAATTGCAACAAATAACTTGAAATATAACTTGAACTTAGGTTCAGGAATTCCAAGATATGATGCAATGACTGTAGCAACAAACTTTGCTGATGACGCAAATGATAACGTTAGAATTCCATTCTTTGGATCAGACTATTTAGTCAAAAGCGTTACTTCAAGTCAGGTTGAATTAATCAAAACATCAGGCGAAAAACAATACAGTGAAGGAGACAGAATAACCGATTTAGAAGGTTATGACGGAGAAAAATACTATGTTGAAGTAGGAAGAGGAGGAGTAGTAGGTTCAACAAACAAAATCACTTTGGCTTTATACAAAGAAGATGGAACCTTAGTAAAATCCGAAAACTTTCCAGCAGGAGACGTAGTATTTTACAGTGATGACACAGGACAAGCAGTTCTAAGTACTTTAGTTAACATAAGCGAAATCCTAAAAACAACTGTATCAGATGTAGATGTTTATACACCAACAATCTTAGTAGGAAACGCAAGAATCTTACTAAAGAATGACAAAGGATATCCTTTTGACTCAACTAAAACAGACGACGACTATGATTGGACTGTAAAATTAGGATGGGGAGGAAGCGACACAAACTATCTTGTAGATGTAAACATTACAAACAAGTCAACTTATGACTTTGTTGGAACTGATGCATTACTTGTAGGACAAGAAGCAAAATTCCCAGAAGACTTAGGAACACTTAAATTCCTTGGACTTCAGTTACCTGAATTTACCGGAGTGTCAAAAACAGAAATAACAACTGTTGTAAGCTTAGAAGACGGAAACTTAAAATATAAGGATTCAACTTATGAAGCAGACCACACAGTTCCTTTGTATGTCTTGAGCCAGTCTATGTCAGACGAATCAACCGACACAACTACAATTGACGGAAAAACAATCTGGTATAAACTTAACTCAACAGACTCAAACTTGTTTGCAAGCACTTCAGCAGACGGTTCAGGAACAAAGTACGACCTTATTGGTGACCAGAACTACATCAACGGAGAATTAGTTTTTGTAACAGACGCAAACAGTTCTCCAGCAACAGGCACAACTCTTACTGGAAACAACGTAAAAATTAACGGAACAGATGTTAACGTTGGACAAAGAATTGACATTAACGGAATGCAGTTCTTAGTTTCAGGAATTGATGATGCAAACACAGGTGTTTATTTGACAGCAGACGGAAACGTCACTTTCAGAAAAGACACTTCAAGTGGAACCTTAATACAGGAATTCTACTATGTTGACCAGAACTATGGAAACAATGCAGCAATCAGCTTTGAAGGTGCCAGTTCAGTAACACACGACTATGAAGTAATGGTTGATGAAATCGGTTCAACATCAAGACTATGGTTATTCTTTGATGCACAAACAAAAACCATCCAATACAGTAAAAGATGGGACTTTGTAGGAACCGACACAACAGAAGACCAAAACTTTACAAGTGGTGGAATGACCCAAACACAAGCAGGAATAAACAACTATGGATTCTACTTGCCACACAGCCAGTATTTGCCTGCCTTAATGGAAGGTGACGCAAACTACAACTCAAACGAATACTTTGTTGCAATGTTCCAGATTGACCAGGATGAAGACTCAGTTGACGACATGAACTTCTATGTTGACACAGGAACAGGTAACTTAATTGCATTACCAAACACTCAATTAAGTACCTATACTGCAGAAGGAGACTATAACGGCGGAGCAAAATTCGTCAGCGAAAGCACTACTTCAACTTATCCTTCAACAGCATACACTGACTTTGGTTCAAAAATTGAACTAAACGACCACAAATATAAAATTACCTTACCAGAAAACAGACCTCAAGCAGAAGTTTTAATCTCAGGAACAGGAACAACTACAACTGTTTCAGGCGGAGAAGACTTAACTGTAGCTGAAGGCGAAACAGGAAGTACTACTGGCGGAACAAGAGTCACTGTAACAAAAGTCAACTATAATGCAACTTGTGGTGGCGGAACAGGAACCGGTACAGGAAGCTGTAGTGTAACTCCAACAACTTATATGCAGCCATTAACTGCAAGAAACCTTGTAGTAGATGACGTAAATCCATCAGCAGCAACACACGTAATTGTTGGTGCATGGAAAGTCAACAAATTGGCTGAAGGAGTAACTCTTGCAGACGGTTCAACTTTGAAATCAAAGTTAACCAAAACAGGAGACTATGTTGCTGAAAAAACCAGCACAGGAGACATAGTTGTTGCAGGATACACCGGATCTGACACAGGTTCAGCAGCACAAGAATTAATCGACGCAATAGAAAACTTGTAAATAAAACAAAGGTAGGTTAATCCTACCCTTTTTCTTTTTTTTTTATTTTAATTCAGCTTACAGTATAGTTTTATTTTAAATTATTTTGCCTAATTTTTATAGTATATGGAAAGAAATAATATAATTGCATTACTTTTAGTAATATTAATTTTTGTTTTTGCAGGGATTTATTTTATTATTCCTGAAAAAGAATTTGTTTATGCAGAAGAAATTAACGGAATAACTTTTTATTCAAATTCTTTTTCTTTTCCTCAAAAATATTTTTCTGAAACAGTAAAAGAAAGAAACAGTTTTCTAATTATAACTGAATTAGATTCAGAAGAAGTTAATTTGCCTTATATTTCAAGTCAGATTGCTTTAGCTTCAGGTATTTTTTCTGCTACAGGAAAATTTGTTTCTTCTCTTATAATTGTATTAGATGAACAAGGCAATATAGATTACTGCCAGACAAATTTTGGCAACACTTCTCAAAATGAAAAATTAACTAAAAGACAGTGTAATAATTTAATTGAAAATTCAACTGAATTCCAGTTTATAATTAAGTTCCCTGAAGGAAATAAACCTTCAGTTGAAATGTATAATAATTCTGTTGTAATTAAACCAACAAAAAAAGAAGAAGGTTTAGTTATTTTACAGCAGATTTTTACTGCAATGTATTCTAATTCAAAGGAAATTACTGACAAAATAAATAGTATTTTGCATTCAGTTGCGTCTTAAAGGTTTTTTTATGGAAAATTTCATTAAAAAATCTGTTGTTTCCTTAATTTTTTTTATTGCAGTTATTACGGTTGTTTTGTTCTGGACTAATGCGCATATTGAATTACTTAAAATTGATTTATTGTTTTTTGTTTTAGCCTGTATTGCTTTTTTGTTTTCTGTTTTTGTCTGGCTTGTTTCATGGGCTTTTTTAATCAGAAAACATTCAAGTGTAAGTTACCAGAATTTATTTATTGTTGGTTTTAGTTCTTTGTATGGAGCGTTGACTCCTGTTCAATTTGGAGCTGAAGCTTTACGTTCAATTAAATTAAAAAGTTTTTTTCAAATTCCATATAATACTTCTATTTCTTCTTCAATGATTGTTAAAGGAACAAAATTTATTATTCTTGCAATTTTTTTCCTTTTTATTTTAATTACTTTTGTTTCTAAAGCAGAATTAGATTCAACAATGTTTCTTGCATTGTTAAGTGGTTTTTTTGGAATAACTATTGTAATATTATTTTTTGTTTTACCTTTAAATAAAAGATTTGCTTTAATGATTACTTCTTTTTTTGGTTTTCTTTCAAAAAATATTCCTTTGTTTGCACATTTAGAAAATTTTTTTGAAGATTATTCAAAAAATTTAAGACAGTTAACTTTGAAGTCTTTTTTTATTATTCTTTTTGTTTCATTGATTTCTTATTTTTTTGAGTTTTTTGCTTTTAATTTAAGTTTTTCTTCTGTTAATGTTTCAATTGATTTTGTTCCTTTGCTTGTATTGTTTGTTATTATTTCTGTTTTAGAAAGAACTCCTTTTCTTCCAAGAGGAATAGGTTTAGTTGAATTTGCAGGTTTAACTTTTTTGTCTATTCCTTGGTTTGTTAATGAACAGCTTTCTTTGCCTGAAATTGGAGCAGTATTAATTATATTTGATTTTGTAAGATTAGTTATTCCAACTTTATTTAGTTTAGTTATTGCTGCATTATTTAAATTAGAAATCAAAGATTAATTTTTCCTAAAACAATAATCCAAAATAAACCATTTAATGCAACTATTACCCAGATAATTAAAACAATTTTCCATTCTTTCATTGAACCAAAAACTTTCAAAATTAATTTAGCAAAATCAAGTTTTATTTTTCCTTTGTAATCAGGAATTCCTAGTTTTCCGTTTTCCAGTACTTTATAAGGCTTTATTTTTACTTGAGTTGGATCTTCAGGATTTGTTAATATTTTAAGGAAAAACAAGTCAATAAAATGAGGTAAATAAAATAAAGTAAAAAAGAAAATTAATTCTGTCTGCATTGTTAATGCAATTAAACCTGTAATTGAACTTCCCATTAGTAATGTGCCTGAATCTCCTGGGAAAACTCTTGCAGGATAAATATTAAACAACAATAAGGCAAGAATTAAGCCCATAAGGACTAAAGAATAAACAAAAAAACTGTTTGTAATCAATAAAAACCCTGCAAATACTGCAATAATGTAACTTGAACCTACTTCCCATCCATTTAATCCTGCAAAACTGTTATGGAAAGAAGAAAATCCTGCAACAAACACTCCAATTAATATTCCTGTAATTATTTCTCCTGAAACCAAAAAACCAAACAAAAAAGAAAAAAAAGCAACCGGAACTGCTCTTTGCTTTAAACTTAATCCTTTTTTTTCCCATTTAGTTGTTGTGTCATCCAAAAAACCAATCAAAGAAAAAACACTAACTATTCCAAGCCAATAAAAAATTTGTAGATTAAATTCTTGTGTAAAATTAATCCATAAAACAATAATCCATAAAATTAACAGTAATACAATTCCTGTTGCTTCAGGAGTTTTATTTTGTGCCTTCTTATTTATGTCTATTCCTAAAAAAAATTTTTTTTTCCTGCTGAATTTATTAAAAAAATATATTCCAATTAAACTTAAAACTAAAGATAAAAAAAAGTAAATTATTTCAGTCATTTTATCACTTTATTATTTCTTTTAATACAACTGTAGCATAATTGCCTTTAGTTAAATAAAAGCTTATCCTTGCCTTTAATTTTCCTTCATTAAATTCATCTTTTTCTATTTCTTCTAATTTAAGGTTTTCAGGAAATAAAACAATTTCTTTTTTTGCTCCTTTAGAAGACATTTCTTTCATTTCCTTTACATAAAATTGTTTTAATTCAATTCCTTCTTTTTCTAAAATTTTTTTTTCTATTTCTCCTGCTTTTCCTTCAGAAAACTTGCTCTGAAAGCCAAGCAATGGAGCTAAAGGAATTTCATTAATTAATTCGTCTCCTTTAGTTTTTTTTAATCCAATTCCTTGTTTTATTCTTTCTTTAATTATTTCATTAAATAAAAAACTTTGATAAGCATGAACAAACATATATCTTAAAGATTTAGGAAGAGTTCTAAAAGCCCCAATAAAATCTTCTGGTTCTGTATTTAAGTGATTTAGCATTGCTCTTTCATATCTGAATTTTAAAGGAAAATCTTTCAATGCTTTTCCATAATCTTTTGTTTTTTCTAATTCTGTTCTTGCATTTCTTATGTCTTCTTCTTCTTTTTCATTTGTTGCAGTTAAATAAAGCATTACTCCTTGCTGGATGTTTCCTTTGATGAATTCTTTTCCAACTAAATGACTTATATTTCTTATTCCTCCAAATCTTTGTTCGCCAAAATAATTTGGAATGCCTTTTTTTATTTCTTTTAAACAAGAATTAATTCTTTTTTCTGTTTCTTTTTCATCTAATTCAATCTGTCTTATTGTTATTTCAAATTTATTTCCTTTAAGCATGCCAATCCTTAATTTTTCTCTTTTCCATTCAGGGCTGCTTAATTTTACAAACTTGCTTTTGAATTCTTTTAATCGTTTAGTTTCAGGCATAAAAAAACAGATTCTTTGAGAAGTTATTGCTCTTTTGTCTTTTACTCCTGCATAAGTAATTCTTTTTTTTGATACCCCGTTAAATCTTGCAATTCTTCTAATGCTTTCATTTACATCTAAATTAAATTTCTGCATTTCTAAATACAAAAATTTTGATTTATCTTCATTTTCAGGAATAATTAATTCTTCATGTCTTTCTAATGATTCTTCATTTAACCATAATTTACATTCTTTTTCTTCTGTTATTTCAATTACTTTAAAGTCTTTTATTCTTTCTTTTATTCTTCCGCCTATGCCTTTAGTTTTAGTGTAATGCATAATTAATCAGATTTTATTTATATCTTAAGAAAGCGCCGATTCCGCCAAATCCTTTAAGAAATTGTTCGCCTTCAATTGTTTCAACTGAAATAACTTCAATTTTAGCGCCAGTAACTTTTGCTTTTTCTTCTAAAAATTCAGCAAACTCTAAATCCTCTAATTCTTCAATTTTAGTTGAACTGCATTTACTGCATTTTAATTTAGGTTTTTTTCCGTCTTTAATTACGGTTTCTTCAATATTATTGCAGGAAGTACACTGGAATTTTATTGCAGTCCATTCAATGCCTTCAGATAATAAAACAGTTTCTGCTTTTCCTATTTCCAAGGATTCCATTACTTCTTTTTCTCCGTAAGTTACTGCTCCATCTTTAACTATTTCTTCCAGAAATTTAGTTAATAAAATTCTTTCTTTCATTAAAGCAGTATTTTTTAGTAAGTCTTCTGCTTTCTGAATCATTTCTCTTATTCCTGATTCATCAGTATAAGATGTATCTAATGTTCCTATAATTTTTTCTTTTAACCTGTAATCTAATACATCTTTTTCCATAAACTTATTTTTTGTTATTCCAGGACCGCCAATAATTACTCCCCTTAAATTTTCTTTGTGTTCAGAAAAAATTCCGTTAATTTTTTCGCTTGTTCTTTTAAAAAATTCCTGGGTTGCTTCTTCTCTTAATCGTTCAAATCTATGTGCGCTATTGTGAACTATTAATCCATTTGCAATAAAATTCTGGTTTGACACACTAATATCAACCAAACTTATTTTTTTATTTGATTTAATTATTTTATTTATTTTTACTGGAATTAAAGGAATATTCATTATTTTTTTGAGTTTTCCTTTTAATTTTTTATCTTTAATGCAATCAAGAATTGACTCAGCAAACACTTTTTTGCTCATTTGTCTTTCATTCCTGAAAAAACTGTTTACTTTAGGAAACAACTCTAAGTTGCAGTCATGTTCTTCAATTATTTTTCTGATTTTTTTTCCTGAAGTAAATATCTGTCTTACATTGCTTCTAATGTGTTTTCTGTTTTTAATTAGTTTTTCCATTTTTTCTTTTTTTCTTTTTAAACTAAACCCAATTAACTTTGAAAACAATTTTAGTGATTTATTGTCTGAAATGTCAACAGTAAATCTTGGATTATCTGAATAAGGATTTCTTCTGTTATCATATTCATGCAAAGAAGAAATAATTCCAAATCTTAAAAGTGAAAGTCTAATCTGTTCAGCCATTATTTTATTGTTTATTCCTAATCCAATCCCTCTTTTTGTTGTTGCATAACCTTCTGCATCATAAAACCCTTTAATAAAAGAAGCTAAAACTTCGTTTTCTGATTTTAATATTTTTATTGGTATTTCGCTGTTTATTGCTTTTTTTATTTCAGGAAAATTTTTTTCAATAAACTTAACAATAGGTTTTCCATAAATTCTTATTTGATAATAACCTTTGTTTTCTCTGAATTTTACTGCATTATTTGCTTTAAAAAGTTTTGATGTCTTGCTTTTATAGTATTCTGCAAGCTCTTTGCTTTGCTCTGAAAAACTTATTCTTTCTTTTTCAAAACTTCCGTCTCCAGCAAAATAACCCATTATTTTTGCCAGTTCTTTTGTTAATTTTTTTGGCATAAACAAATCTGAATTAGGTTTTGCATGTATTTTAATAAAATTTTCAAAATCAATATTCAATTCAAAGCATAATTTTTCAAGCAGACTTTTTCTTATATTACTTTTTCCTAATTCAATAACTGAAACTCCTGTTTGGGTTATCCCTATTTTTTTTCCAAATTCTTTTTGAGAAAAACCGGTTTTTTTTCTTGCATTAATTAAATTAGTTTTTCCTTTGTCTGTAATGTTATATGAATTAAAGCAGTCAAATGATTCAAGTTTTTGGGGTTTGCCTTTAATTTCAACTTTTTCAGGCATTAATAATTGATCTCCAATTTTTAGTTTTTCAGCAGGTTTTTCTTTAATTTCTTTTCCTGCAGTAAAAAATAAATGGTCTTTTGAACAAACAATTTCTGTTCTTGGGTTTTTTGTTATTATTTTATAAACACTTTTTTTTGTTTTCCATTTATCTTTTATGTTTGAATCAGTGAATGAATAGTTTTCAAAATCCATGCTTTTTACTTGTAAAGGGTTATGTGAGTTTTTTATTGGAATAATTAAACCGTCATTTAACTGAATTAGTGTTTCAGGAGAAAGGCATTGCCCTCCTGCTCTTGTTTTTCCTGCAACATTTGAAGTAAAATGCCCTATAATTTCATAGCTTTTTCCTTTAAGCAATGCAACTGTTGCTTCTCTTTTATCTAATACAATTAAAGCATAAACTTCTTTTGTTTTCTGCATTTCTTCTAATGGAGTTAAATGAAAAGAAGAATCACACCAGTATAATTTTGTTTTTAATTCTTTAATTGGATTTAATGGAATTAATTTAATGTCATTTCTTCCTTCTGTTTCACTTACATTTCCGCAAAATAAAACTAATCCGTTTTTTGGAATCTTAAAATTAATGTTTTTTAAAAAAGTATTTAGTTTTCTTAGTGCTCCCTGAACATTTTTTCTTGTCTGAGGACTTTTAATGTTTGCACTCTGGCTCATTTCTTCTGTGATTTGATTCATCACTGAACTTCTGTCTGCATTTTCAGGAATATATAAACTAATTAATTCTGTTCCTCTTCCTTTAAATTTCTTTAATTTTTTTAGTTTTTTTCTGAAAATTTCTATTGATTCATCTGCCATTTTTCTCACTTTTAATTTAAAATTAGTGCTTTAATATTTAAGAAAAAATATCTTTTTATACTTGTTCTATGTTGTTATTATTGACTGAAAATGTTTGAAATGTTTGAAAATTACAATGAAGAACCTCAAAATTCTTCTAATGCACTTTCCTCTGAAAAACCGGTTATTGTTGTTTCAGTTGGAGGTTCAATGATTGCAAGAGATAAAATTAATGCAACTTTAATAGCTAAATTTGCTAATTCAATTAATAATTTAAGAAAACAAGGTTTTGAGTTTGTTTTAGTTGCAGGCGGAGGAAAAATTGCAAGAGATTATATTGCTACAGCAAAAACACTTGGAGTAGAAAACAATTTTTTATTAGATGAAATTGCAATTACTGTTACAAGATTAAATGCTTTAATGTTAATTCAGGCTTTTGATGATTGTTTTCATGAAGTTTTAACTGATGTAAAAAGAATTCATGATATTCTTGCATCAAAAAAAATTCCTGTTTTTGGCGGATTAATTCCAGGTTTTACAACTGATACAGTTGCTGCAAGTATTGCAGAATATATTGGAGGAATTTTTATTAATTTATCTAATCAGGAAGGCGTGTTTAATGCTGACCCAAAATATTCTAAAACCGCAAAATTAATTCCAAAAATGTCTCATGAAAAATTAATGAGAGTTTTAGCAAGACATGATTCAAGAAATCCAGGCGAAAACATGATTTTAGATGCATTTACCTGCATGATTTTAAATCGAAGCAAAATAACTACTTTTGTATTAAATATGGCTGACTTAGAAAACTTTGAAAATGCAGTTAAAGGAATGGACTTTATTGGAACAATAATTGAAACAACTGACGCAGTAACAGAAGAAGAATCACTTTAATTCAAGCATTTCATTTAATTCTTTTAAATTTAATATTGGTTTATCGTTTAAATTGTCTTCAGTTATTCTTGGACAAGCCGTATCAATAAAACAATCAATGTTTATTCCCATTAAATATTCTGCTTTAATTAAGTCCATTGAAAACAAAAACGCTTTAAATCCTTTTTTTTCAAGTAACTTTTTTGTATTTAATGCTATTTCTTTTTGAAATTGCCCTCTTTTTCTGCTCATTAAAATTCCAAAACTTTCAGCATTTTTTGCTTTAGCTATTGCGCCGTATCTTTTTCTTACATATAATTCTTTTTCTTTTTCAAAATCTTTTATTTCTCTGTTTAATGGATTAAAAGCAAAAACTTTTTTTTCTGAATTAATTGTAATCCCTAATGGATGAAATAATCCGTCTCCGACAAAAACTATTCCGTCAATTTTTTTTTCTATTTTTTTTACTGCTGTCTGATCGCAGCCTAAAACTTGCCCTGAAACAAAACTTTTGCTTCCGCCTTTTTCAATAAAAACCTTGAATTTTTTTTTCTTTAATTCTTTTTCAATTAATTTCATTGTATTGTGAAATTGCACTGCACAAGCTAATCCAACACTTTTAATTTTATTGTTTTTTAGTATTCTTTCAAGTTTGTCTGTATTGATTTCTTTTATAGTGTATTCTAATGGAATATAAATTACTTTTATTTTTGTGTCATAAAATTTTGTGTGGCCTACATGGATTAATAAATCTGCTTTAAATAATTTCATTTCTTCTTCTGCTAAATCACATGCTCCCCATAAAGGATCCATTACAGTAATAACTTTTGCTTTAGTTTGTGTTTCAATTCTTTCAATTAATTCAGTTGTTTTAGTTTTTAGTCCTTCAGGTATCTGCAATACAACTGTTTTAGCTTTTTTTTTCTTTATTTCTGTAATAGCTTTTTTTATATCTAATTTAAGCATAACAAAATTATGTTTAATTAATTATTTAAATTTAGTTAATTAAGACAGGTTTTTATTTATTCAGTTTTTCCAGTAATTCTTGTTTTTCTAAAATTAATACATGCCGTTTAATGTTTTCTACTGAATCAATGTTAGCTGAAACAGATTTTATTCCAAATTCAACTAATTTTTCAACCATTTCTTCATTTGATGCTGACTGTCCGCAAATTGAAGTTATTACTCCGGCTTTATTGCATTTTTTTATTACATACTGACAGCTTCTTAAAATAGCAGGATGTAATTCTGAGAAATGTTTTTGTATGTGTTCATTATTTCTGTCAATTCCTAAAGTTAACTGAGTTAAATCATTTGTTCCAAATGAAACAAAATCTAATCCTTCTTCAATTAATTCATCTATTATCCAGACTGAAGCAGGAGTTTCAATCATTACTCCAAACTTAACATCTTTTCTTGGCTTTAATCCAACTTCTATTGCTAATTCTTTTGCTTTATTTAATTCTTCAGCTGAAATTACAAATGGAAGCATTACTCCTAAATTAGTAAATCCTTCTTCAACTAATTCTTTTATTGCTTTAAATTCAGCTTTAATTAAATTAGGGTTATCTAAACTTCTTCTGATTCCATGCCATCCAATCATTGGATTTGCTTCTTCTGGTTCTTTTTCTCCGCCTTTTAAACTTCTGAATTCATCTGTTCTTGCATCAAAAGTCCTGTACCATACAGGTTTTTCTTTAAACAATAAAGCAACTTTTTTTATTCCGTTTTTTACTGCATTAATTAATTCATCTTCTTTTTCTTCTCTTAAAAATTCTGCCGGATGCATTCCAGAAGAAGTAATCATATGTTCTGCTCTAAGCAGTCCTACTCCATCTGCATTTGTTTCAGCTGCTTTTTCTGCTGCATCAGGCAAAGCAACATTAACTTTAACTTTAATTGCTCTTTCTTCAAGTAATTTTTCTAAATGCTCCATTAATACTTCGTCTTTTTCTTTTGGATTAATTTTTTCTCCTTCTTCAATAAATTCTTCTTTTACTTCTTGTATTTCTTCTTTGTCTTCAAATAATTCTTCTTCAATTTCTTCTGGAATTTTTAATTCGATTTTTCCTTTATAAACTAAACCATTAAATCCATCAACTGTAACTGTTTCTCCTTCATGTATTTTTTGCATTGCATTTTCTGCTCCAACAACACAAGGAATTCCTAATTCTCTGCTTACAATTGCAGCATGACAAGTTCTTCCTCCTTCTTCTGTTATTATTGCTTTTGCTTTTTCCATTATTGGAACCCAGTCAGGATTAGTCATTTTAGCTACAATTATATCTCCTGAATTTACTTTTGATGCATCTGTTGCTTTAGGAATAATTACTGCTTTAGCTGAAGCAATTCCAGGAGAAGCAGGTAATCCTTTTAGTATTGGAATTTCTTTTGTTTCAATCATTCTTTCTTTTTCTTTATCTGTTTTTTCTTTCATTCCTAAAGTAGTTATTGCTCTTGCCTGAACAATATATAATTGTTTTTCATGTAATCCCCATTCAATGTCCATTGGTTTTCCATAATGGTTTTCAATTTGTCTTCCAATTTTAGCTAAATGAATAATATATTTGTCTTCTAATTTTTGTTTTGACTGCTTTATTGGAGGTATGGCTCTTTTTTCGCTTCCTTTTCCTGCTTTTTCAATGCTCCATTCCTGTTTGCTTATTCTTTTTTCAATTATTTTAAATGTTTTTTTTTCTACTGTATAAGTGTCAGGAGTAATACTTCCGGAAACAATTGCTTCTCCTAATCCATATCCTGCTTCAATTATTATTTTTGTTGTATCTCCTGTTGGTTCAGCAGTAAACATTATTCCTGATACTTCAGAGTCAATCATTTTTTGAACTACAACTGCAATTCCTACTCCTTCAGTTTCAAAGCCCTGTTTTTTTCTGTAATAAACTGCTCTGGCTGTAAACAAAGAAGCCCAGCATCTTTTTACTGCTTCTAATACATCAGTTCTTCCTTTAATATTCAAAAAAGTTTCCTGTTGTCCTGCAAAACTTGCTTCAGGTAAATCTTCTGCTGTAGCTGAACTTCTTACCGCAACATATTCTTCTTCTCTTGTTGAAAGAAAAGCTATTTTTCTTCCTCCCATTTTAGAATAAGCATCTTTTATTTCTGTTTCAAGCATTCTGTTCATTGGAGTTCTTAAAATTAATTCTCTTACTTCTTTTGAAATTTTTTCTAATTCTTCTGTTTTTTCTACTTCAATCGAATCAATTTTTTCTATTATTTCTCTTTCAATTCCTTTTTCTTTAATAAATCTAAAATATGCTTGAGCAGTAACCACATAACCTGTTGGAACAGGAAAAGCTTCGTTTACCATTTCTCCTAAATTAGCTCCTTTTCCGCCTACATAAGGAATATCTTCTTTTTTGATTTCTCTAAACCATAAAATATTCTGCATTTAAATCTATTAAAGAAAAGAAGAAACTTATTATTAAGTTTAATGGCTCTGCCCTTTTTCTTTTTTCCGAAAAAGAAAAAGTGCAAGTTGCCCAAAAAGAAAAAAGGCAATGTAAAAAAATAAATTAAATTCTTTCCAGCAAATAAATTTTTCTTTTAATTTTACTTTCTTCCATGTAATTAAAAGGAAAAGCATTTGAATTAAATTTAGCTATAGGATTAACTGACTTAAAATAAGGAGAAAAAACTTTCTCAGTTAAATGAAGTATTCTTCCGTTAGTGCATTTTATAGCTGGAAGAACAATTGCAATTCTTTGTTTTCTTGTAATAAAAGAAAGTTTTTTGAAAAAACTAAAATAAAGCTGTTCTAATTCATACATTATTGGTTTTGCTTCTTTTTCTCTTAAAGTTCTTTTAATTAAAGGCCCTAAAAAAGGCTCTGAAGCAATTGCATCAAATTTTTTGCCTTCTAAAGTTTCTTTAATAAAAGCTGAATCTCCCTGAATTATTTTCCATGTTTTTCCAGTTTTATATTTTTTTTCAAAAGCAGATAAATTTTTTCTTGCCATTCCAGATGTTTTATTATCTAATTCAATTCCAATTACATTAATTCCATTAAACATTGCTTCCTGTAATATGCTTCCAATTCCGCAAAAAGGATCTAATAAAATTTGATTGGATTTTACTCCTGAAAGATTAATTAAAATTCTCGCTAACCTTAAAGAAATTGAATGAAGTTTTTTTTGTTCTGGTCTTTCTTCATCTCTTTGTTTTAATTCTTTTGGATTAAAGCATTCAATAGTTAATCCAAAATAAAATTTTTCTGAATTAAAAAAAACAAAATCGCTTTGTTCTTCAATTAAATTCCATGAATAAACCTGAGTAGGAGAACTGTTAAAATCTTTGATTTTTTTTGATTCCTGTTTTTCCAGTTTTTTTGGTTTTTTATATACTGCTTTTTTTTTGAGTTCCTTGAATTTTTGTTTGAAAAATCTTTCTAATAACTTTGTTCCTTTGAATTCTTTTCCATAAAAATTCAATGAATAACATAATTTTTCATTCATCCATTCAATTAATTCTTTTTCTTTTATTTTTTCTAATAATTCATTTAAATTTTTTCCTTCAAATAAAATTTTAATTATTTTTATTGTTCCGCCTAAATCATGCATTAATTTTTTTACTGGAAGTTTACTTGAAGAAATTAATACGGCGTTTTCTTCTTTAGCATTTATTTCAAATTCAATGTTTCTATTCTTTAAGTAAACAATGATTTCTGCAAAAGATAAAACTGAATCTCTTCCTAAAACAAAAAGATATTTATTCATAAACAAATAATAAAAGAATTAAATTAAATTACTTTTTTTTGGCGGTTTTGTCGTCTTTTTTTGTGTCTTTGTCTTTATCGTCTTTTTTGTCTGCTTCTTTGCCTTTATCATCTTTTTTTTCGTCTTTGCCTTTTTCGCCTGCTTTTTCGTCTTCTGCTTTTTTGTCTGCTTCTTCTTTCTCTTCTTTTTCTTTTCTTCTTTTTACTCTTTTTGGCAAAGTTCCAATGCTTTCAATGTCTGTTCCAACTTTAATTAAAATTTTACAGGTTAATTTTGGTTTAGCTTTATTTAATGCGTCTTTAGCTGCATCTAAATGTTCTTCATTAACTAACAAACTTAAAATTTTTTGTCCTTTTCTTACTCTTGCAGCTCTTCCAATTGGTTTTCCATAAGGATGACTCATTCCTTTAGTTACTCTGTCTGCTCCAGCTCCTTGAGCTTGTTTGTTTTCTCTTAAAATATGATAAGGATAAATTCTTATTCTTAAAAAAAAGTTTTCTTTTCCTGCATTTTTTGTTAAATCTCTGTTAACTGCAATTCTTATTGCTTCTAATGAATTATCTCTTATTTGGACTTTTTCATCTGTAATTAAGTCAACAACATGAGAATATTTTCTTAATGGATTTCCAGTATTAAACTGTCTTGTTCTTATTCCAGGAGTAGCGCCAATATAATTTCTTTTATGTACTTTAACGGCTGTCCTTGTAAAGGCTCTTTTGTTTTGCAGTCTGTAACATCTTCCTGGTCTTAAACCCATTTAAATCACTCGCATAAATAAAAAATAAAAGCTATAAAGAATCAGCTTTACTTAATATTCTTTCAGCAGAAAATCTTTTAAATACTCACTTTAAACCCTAAAATTCTTTTTAAAAGCTTTTTCAAGCCTTTTCTTCTATTAAGCTGAGGTGGCAGAGAGGATATGCATCCGCCTGCAGCGCTGCCCTTTTTCTTTTTTCCGAAAAAGAAAAAGTGCAAGTTGCCCAAAAAGAAAAAAGGCATTTGCACATAATTTTTTATTAAAACAAGGTCAGCACGGTTAGCGGAAGATCGAGGGTTCGAATCCCTCTCTCAGCTTTTTTTTTAAGCAGCTTTTCTTCTCATATAAATTGAAGTAATTTTTCTGCTTTTTTTTCTTTTTGCCAGTTCTCTGAATGGCCTTTTTGGAGTAATTGGTTCAATTTTTCCTTTCTTTGGTTTAATTGCTTTTTCTAATGTTTCTTTAAAAGGAAATTTTCCGTAAACTCCTTGTCTTCCACGATAAAAACTTAAAACTCTTTCTTTGTTCATTCCCATTTTTCTTGCAATTTTTGCACTTAATAAATCTGCAATTAATTCTTCTGCTTGTTCAGAATTTAAATGAATTTGATTAGAAAATTTTAATACATTTCTTGCAGGATCATGACAGTATTCATGCATTAAAGTATGGATTCCCTGCCAGTTTAAATTGTTTTCATGAAAAAAATGTTCTGAGGGAATATCAATATTTCTTTTTCCTCTTATAACAAAAGTTTGTTTTCCTTTTTTCATTACAATTATTTCTTGTTTGTGTTCTCCTAAAACTTCAGAAGTAAAAATTTGTTTTCCAATTTTATATATGGCGTGAACTAAATTTTTTTTAGGAAAAAAATTTATTGGAACAGACTCAATGTTCTTCAAAGTACGTTCATATGCTGCTTTAACTGCAGGATTTTTCTCTTCTTCAATCATATGACTAACTGCTTCTTTCATTAAGTTCCTGAATTTATTTAAGTTTTCAATTCTTTGTTTAGTTAAAATTTTATTCATTTAATTCACTTAATAAATAATAATTTCATTTTATTAAAGGTTTTAGTTTTCTTCTTTTTCTTTGGTTTTTGGTTTTTCTTAGTTTGTATTTTGTTCTGATTAAGACTTCAAAAGGTTTTTGAATAAAATGCACTATTTTATTTGTTGTTATTGCTTTTCTGTATGGAACAATTTTTTTTAATGCACTTAGATGTGCAGTTCCTGCTATAACAAATTGAGGTTTTTTCCCTTTAAATTTTTTTCCCCAGAATTTTTCTCTGACAGGAACCACTATTTGAGTTGAGTGTACATTTGCTTTCCAATTTACATCAAAAGGCATAAATTTAACTTTTTTTGATAAAAGGAATTTAAAAAGAGTGTTTTTGAATATAGTTGAATGCAAATTTCCTTTTAGTTCGAATAATGTTGCGCGAAGAGAAATAGTTTCTGAAAAAGGAAGTGCTTTTATTGCATTCTGAAATTGTATTATTTTTATTTGTTGTTGCAGAATAGTAAAAGCACTAGGTCTGTTTGATCCAACTTCTGCTATTATTTCATTAAGATTTTTTCTTGAATGTTCAACTCCAATTAAATCTCCTTCTTTTATTCCATTTTTTTTAAGGACTGCAATGACTTTTTCTGCGTTTTTTTGTCCTCTATGCACGCAGCCAATTATTACTGCTCCTTTTGGGTCTTTCATAAGTAAATTAATGATTAGATTTATTTAATTCTTTCTAAATTTGGTATTTAATTTACTCAAAAACTGTTTCGTCTTCTTTTTTCCATGCAGGTTCAACCATGCATAAAATAATTATTTCTTCTTTGCTTGTATTTGAAATCCATTGAACTGCATTAGGAGGAATATAAACTGCATCGCCTTTTTCTATTTCTTTTTTTTCTTCATCAATAAACATTGTTCCTTTTCCCTGCAAAATATAATATACTTCAGAACTTGTTAGTTTGTGTTTTGTTGTAGTTTTTCCTGTAGGAACTCTTGCATGAGCTAAACTATAATTTAATTCCAGTTTGTCTTTTATTGGATTAAATAATTCTCTTAAAATTGAATGGTCTCCTGCAGTAAATTCACGGCATTCCTTTAATTTTCTTACAAACATTCTACCATCCATAATATTTTGCTCTGCTGTAACTAAAAGCTTTTGCGGCAGAAAGAATTCCTTTTCCAAACAAGTTAGGTTTTTTAATTAAAATTTTAAAAATTATTTGTATTCTTTCCATAAAAGAAACTTGACTAATGTTTTTTGGCATGAATTTGCCGATAAAATTCAGTTCTTCTTCAGTTAAATTATATAAAGCATTTTTTCCTTTCATTATTTTGTCATAAGCAGGAAACTCTTTTCTCCATAAAGTTTCATATTCAGCTAAAACTTCTTTTGAATAATTTTTTTGTTCAACAGCTTTTTTTGCTATTTGAGCTGCAAATTTTCCTGAAGTTAAACTTAAAGAAGTTCCTCCTTCAAATAAAGGTGAAGCAAAACCTGCTGCATCTCCAACTAAAATTAATCCATCATCAAAAGTTTTTTCTACTGCGCCGGAAATTGGAATTAATCCTCCAAAAGTTTTTACTTTAACTTTATTTTCCCAGTTTTTTTGTTTCATAAATTCATCCAAAAAAGTTTTTGCTTTATTTCTTTCTGTTGTAGTTAAACCTACATTAGCTCTTCCATTTGATTTAGGAATCATCCATAAATAGCCTTCCGGAGCCATTTTAGGCCATAAATAAAAATCCAAATAACCTTCTTCCGGAATGTCTTTTAGTTCATACTGCATTCCGATAATTGTAGTGTATCTTTTATTCAAATTAAGTTTTTCAGATAAAAAAGCACTTGAGCCTGTTGCATCAATTAAAATTTTTGTTTTAAACTCTGAATTATCTGAACATTTAATTGTCCAGAATTCTTTTTTTACTGCATCTAAAACTTTTAAGCCTAATTTTATTTCTGCTCCAAGCTTTGCTGATTCTTTTGCCAGCCATTGTTCAAATTTATGTTTTTCTAATACAAATCCTTTTTCTTTTATGTAAGCGCTTTTTCCGTCAGGAAAAATTACTTTAACTCCTTTAACTTCTTTTGAAATAACTTCTTTAGGAAGCTTTATTCCTAATCTTTGAACAGCAAATTCAGATAAGCATTCTCCGCAATGAACTGGTTCGCCAATAACTTTATGTTCTTCAATTAACAAAGTTTTTAATCCAAATTTAGCTGAATTTAATGCAGTAGAACATCCTGCAGGGCCTGCGCCAATTATAATTATGTCATATTCCATGAAATCACTTATAATTTTTTTTTATTCTTTTTTTTTCTTTTTAATTAAGTATTAGTCATGCATATTCTTTTTATTTATTGGTTTTTTAATGAATTGTTTTTAACTTATTCTGTTGTATTTTTCTTTATGAAAGGATTACTTCTTTTAAGCGGGGGAATTGACAGTCCTGTTGCAGGTTTTTTAGTTAAAAATAAAACTGAAATTTCCTGCCTTCATTTTTCTTCAGAAAAAATAGTTGGAAGAGAATCAATTAATAAATCAGAAAAATTAGCTGAAAAACTTAATTCAAAACTTCTTGTAATTGATTTTTCTTTTGCTTTACAGGAAATAGTAAATAAAACTGACAGAAAATTTTATTTTGTTTTAATGAAACGCTTAATAATTAAAACAGCAGAAAAAATCTGTGAAAAAAAGGGATTTGATTTTATTGTTACAGGCGAAAACCTTGGACAGGTTTCTTCTCAGACTTTAGATAATTTAGTTTCAATTTCTTTTGGAATAAATATTCCTGTTGTAAGACCTTTGCTGGCTTTTGACAAACAGGAAATAATTGATTTAGCAAAAGAATTCAATACTTATAAACTGTCTGTTGGACCGGAAATGTGTGATGTTTTAGGCCCAAAGCATCCTGCTACTAAATCTTTTCATTTAAAGGTTTTAGAAGAAGAAAAAAAAGCAGGGTTTGATGAATTAATTGAAAGATTGGTTTCTATTTTGGAAAAAAACTAAAAAAACCATTAATAATCTCCAAAAAAACAAACATTTATTAATCAAACAATGTTATTTATATTATTATTTTAGTTTTTTTTGAGGTGTAATAAAATGAGTGATTTTGCAAAAAAAGGAAGTATTGTATTTGGATTAATCATGTTTGCTATTGGAACAGCATGGGTTGTTCAACCAACAGCAGCAAATTGGGGTGCATTAGCAATAATGTGGTTTGGTGTAGGTGCATTAGCTTTTAGCTTATCAAAACACAGCGGCTAAATGCTTTTTCTTTTATTTTTTATTTTTATTTAAATACACTTAATTATGTATAAATAACTTGTGTGTTTTAATTTTTTCTTTTTATTATTTTTTTTATGGTTAAGGAAATTTTAGTTTTAAAGCTTGCATCAGAAATTCATCTTAAAACTCATTTTGTAAAACAGTTTTTTGTAAAAAAACTTTTATCTAATATTAAAGTTTCTTTGAAAAACAATTCAGTTAACTTTAAAGTAATTGGAAGGTATTCAGGTATTTTAATCTGTGAAACAGACAACAACAATAAAGCTGTTCCTTTAATTCAGAAAGTTTTTGGAGTGCATTCTGTTTCTTTAGCGGAATCTTTTTCTTTTTCTTCTTTAAATAACTTAAATGAACTTTTTCTTAAATATGCAAAAAAAAATCTTTTTAAAGGAGATTCTTTTGCTTTAAGAATTTCAAGAAATGGAAAACATGATTTTTCTTCTAAAGATGCTGCAGTTCAGGCAGGACAAAAAATAATGGATTCAATTAAAGGTCTAACAGTTAATTTATCTAATCCAAAAAAAGAAATTTTTGCAGATATAATTAACAAAAAAGTTTTTTTGTATTCAGGGAAATTTAAATGCTTAAAAGGACTTCCAGTAGGAGTTGAAGGAAAAGTAGGAGTGTTAATGGAAGGAAGAAAAGAAGAATTAATTTCATCTTTTTTAATGCTTAAGCGGGGATGTAATGTTTTTCCTGTAATAACTAAAATGACTCCTGAAATAAAGCAGAATTTAAAATTATTGTTAAAATTTAATTCTTTTACTGAATTTAAACCGGTTTTTTTATCTGAAATAGAAAAAGAAAAGAACTTTTTGTCTGCTTTAGTTTCAAGTGAAACAAATGAAAAAAAATTAAATAAATTAGTTGAATTACAAAAAGAAAAAGGTTTTGTGGTTTTTTTTCCTTTAGTTTTTTTTCCTGAAAAATTTTTTAATGAAATTTTAGAGGTAATAAAATGAAAATAGCTTTAATTTCTGACACTCATTTAGGGTTTGGAGAAAAAACTGCAAGAGAAAAAGAAGCATTAAATAATTCTCTTGAAGCTTTTGCTTTAGCAATAGAAAACAAAGCTGAATTAATTTTAATGCCTGGAGATTTATTTGATTCAAAGATTCCTTCTCTTGAAACCTGGCATTCTGCTTTTGAATTATTTTCTGTTTCAAGAAATGCAGAAAAATCTCCTGTAAAAATCTTAAAAGAAAACAATGAATTAAGTTTTTCAGGAATCCCTGTTATTGCAATTCATGGAACGCATGAAATTCGTTCAAAAGACTTCAAAAACCCAATTGAAGTATTAAAGAGTGCAGGATTTTTATTTTATGTTCATGCAAATTATTTGTTAGTTCAAAAAGGAACCGAAAAATTAGCAATTCATGGTCTTGGAGGAGTTCCTGAAAAAAAAGCTTTAGATGTATTAAAGCTTTATAATCCAAAACCAATTCAAGGCATAAAAAACTTTTTGTTATTGCATCAGTCAATTAAAGAATTTCTTCCGACAAACGATGAAATGGCTGCAACTATTTCTCTTTCAAATCTTCCTAAAGAATTTGATTTAGTTATTAACGGGCATTTGCATTGGAATTCTGAAACAAATTTTGAAGGAGGAAAATTATTAATTCCTGGTTCAACTATTGTTACGCAAATGAAAAAACTTGAATCAACTAAACCTAAAGGAATTGTGTTAATTGATTCTGATTCAATGGAATTAACTTTTCTGCCTTTAAAAAAACAAAGAAAATTGTTTTATGAAAAAATTGCTTTTAATGAAGCTTTTGAAGATGAAATTCTTTCAAAATTAAATAAACAGATTACGGTGTTTCTTTCAGAGAATACTTCTGATTTAACTCCTTTAATTAGAATTAAATTAAATGGTACTTTGGCTAAAGGTTTAACTCAAGGGGATGTGGATTTAAATAAAGTGTTAAAGGAATTTCAGGGGAAAGCAGTTTTTTCTGTTGATAAAAATTTTTCTTCTCTTTCATTTAAAAAAAGAATTCAGGAATTAAGGGATTTGCATAAAACAAAAAAATCTGTTTCAGCTTTAGGAATGGAATTATTAGAAAAAAATTTGGCTGAAACTTCTTTTGATAAAAACTTTGATGTCCAAAGATTTTTTGAATTATTATGCGAAGAAGATTCAGATAAAGCAATTAATTTTTTGCTGGAAAATAAAAAAGAAGGAAACTAAAAGTTATTTTGCTTTTAGTAATTCTTCCACTGCTTCTGGGTTGCTTAAAGTTGAAATATTTCCTGTGTCTTTTCCTAAAACTTTTGCTTTGATTACTCTTCTCATAATTTTTCCGCTTCGGGTTTTAGGCAAGGCTTCAACAAATAATATTTCATCTGGTCTTGCAAGCTTTCCAATTTCTTTTCCTACATGTTCTCTTAATTCTTTTCTTAATTCTTCTGAAATTTCAGTTCCTTTTTTTAAGATAACAAAAGCAGTAATGCTTTCTCCTTTAATTTCATGTGGTTTTCCTATTGCTGCTGCTTCTGCAACTAAAGGATGAGAAACTAAAGCTGATTCAATTTCTGAATTGCCTATTCTATGTCCTGAAACTTTTAATACATCTGAATCTCTTCCCTGAACCCAAAAATATCCATCTGAATCAACTCTTGCAACATCTCCGGCTAAATAAACTTCTGGATACATTTCCCAGTAAGTTTTCTGGTATTTGTCAGGATTTTTGTAAATGCCTTTAAGCATTCCAGGCCAAGGTTTTAATAAAACAAGTTCTCCGCCTGCGTCAACTATTGGTTTTCCTTCTCTATTAAATACATCTGCCTGAATTCCAGGGAAAGGTTTTGTTGCTGAACCTGGTTTTAAGTCAGTGATTGGCAAAGGAGTAATACAATGGTTTCCTGTTTCAGTCTGCCACCAGGTATCCATTATCTGGCAGTTTTCTTTTCCAATATATTTGTAATACCACATCCATGCTTCAGGATTAATTGGTTCTCCTACGCTTCCTAATAATCTTAAAGAACTTAAATCATGCTTTTCAATCCATTCTTCTCCAAAATGCATAAACATTCTTATTGCAGTTGGGGAAGTATATAAAACTGAAATTTTATGTCTGTCAATTATTTCCCACCATCTGTCTGCTTCAGGGAAATTTGGTGCACCTTCATACATTACTGAAGTAACCCCTAAAATTAATGGAGCATAAACAATGTAACTATGTCCTGTAATCCATCCAATATCAGCCGCACACCACCAGACATCATTTTCTTTTAAATCAAAAACCCATTTCAAAGTTATTGCTGTTCCAACTGCATATCCTCCGTGATCGTGAATTATTCCTTTTGGTTTTCCTGTTGTGCCTGAAGTATATAAAATAAATAAAGTGTCATTTGAATCTAATATTTCTGTTTCACATTCATCTGATTCTTTTTCTGTTATTTCATGCCACCATAAATCTCTTTTTTCATTCCATTCAACTTGTTCTCCTGTTCTTTTGAATACAATGCATTTTTCTACTGAAGGTGTTTCTAATAATGCTTCATCTGCTGCTTTTTTTAATGGAATTATTTTTCCTCTTCGATAAAATCCATCACAAGTTACAACCCATTTAGCTGTTTCATCATTAACTCTTTCTCTGAATGCATTAGCACTAAAACCAGAAAAAACAATTGAATGAATTGCTCCAAGTTTAGCGCAAGCTAACATTGAAATCGGTAAAGCAGGAATCATTGGTAAATAAATGCCTACTCTGTCTCCTTTTTTTACTCCCATTGTTTTCATTGCATTAGCTAACTTATTTACTTCTTTGTATAATTTTTTATAGCTTATTTTTTCTATTTCTCCTTCTGGTTCGCCTTCCCAGATAAAAGCAATTTTATCTTTATCTTTATGCTTGTCTAATGCATCAAATACAATATTATATTGTGCTTTAGTAAACCAGTTAGCATAATGGTTTTCCCATTCCAAAACTTTATCAAAAGGTTTTTTCCATTCAATTGTTTCTTTTGCTGCTTCTTCCCAAAACCATTCAATATCTTTTGCTTTTTCTAATAATTCATTATAAGTTTTTATTCCCTGTTTATTCATCCATTTTTTTACATTAGAATTTTCTATTAATTCTTTTGATGGTTTAAACACTCTTTTTTCTTTTAATAAAACAACTAAATCTTTTTCCATTTATTCACCTCTTAACTTTTCCTTTAAAAAAAGAATAATCATATAATGCCTTTAATGCTTGTGCTGCACTTCTAGGAAAACTAAAAGTTGGAACAAATTCTTTTTCCATTAAACTTTTTTGTTTTTCAGTGTATTTTCCGCTTGCAGAAACAACAATCAACGGTTTTAATTGTTTTTTATGCTGTTTAATTATTTCATTTACTACTTCTTTTTCTAATTTTGGAGTAGGAAACAATACAATCAGTAAAATCATGTCAATGTTTTTGTCTTGTAATGCAGTTTCAATTGATTTTTTGTACATTTTTGTTGTTGCATCTCCTGTTAAGTCAATTACTTCTTTTAGTTCTGCGTGTGGAGGGACGACTTTTCTTATTTTATCAAAACTTTTTTTATTCATTTTTCCTAATTCTAATCCGTTTTTGATTAAGAAGTCTGAAGTTAAAACTGCATAGCCTCCTCCGTTAGTTATTATTTGTACTTTTTTTCCTTTAGTTAAAGGTTCATTGGATAATACTCTTGCATAATTAAATAATTGTTCAAAACTTGTTGCTTCAATCATATTAGCTTGTTTAAATGCAGCTTTAATTACTCTTGCTTCTCCTGCAATGCTTCCTGTATGGCTTACTGCTGCTTTTTTTCCTTGTTCTGTTACTCCTCCTTTTAACACTACTATTGGAGTTTGTTTTGAAACTTTTTTTGATACTTCTAAAAATTTTCTTCCATGTTCTAATCCTTCAATATACAAACAAATTACTTTTGTTTTTTTATCTTTATTTAAATATTCAAGCAAGTCAGTTACATTTACATCTAATGCATTTCCAAAAGAAATAAATTTGTTTATTCCGTAATCTTTCATTGAAGCCCAGTCAATTAAAGTGCTTCCAACTGCTCCTGACTGAGAAGCAAAAGAAATTCTTCCATCAGGAGTTCTTCCTAATCTGTCTCTTGGCAGAAACATTGTGTCAATTCCTTGTTTTACATGCAGTACTCCTAAACAGTTTGGTCCTAAAACTCTCATGTCAGGATATTTTTGCATTGCTTGAAATAATTCTTTTGTTATTTTAATGTTTCCTACTTCATTAAAGCCTGCTGAAACAATTATTACTGCTTTAATTTCTTTTTCTCCGCATTCTTCAATTATTTTTGGGACAATTCCGGCTGGAACTGCAATTAAAGCTAAATCAATTTTTCCTGCTTCTGTAACTGAAGCAAAACATTTTTTTCCTAAAATAATTTTTTCATGCGGATTAATTGGAATTAATTTTCCTTTAAATCCTGCTTTAATCATATTCTGCATCATTACATTTCCTATTTTATGTTTTTTTCCTGATGCACCGATTACTGCAACACTTTTAGGATAAAAAAAGTAATTTAAATTTTTCATTTTAATAACTCCTTTGTTTAACCCATAATTCATATTCTTTGTTTAAGTCATCAAATTTAAGGAATCCAATGCAGGGCAGTTTATATGAATGCATTTTTTTGATTTCATTTGAAACAATTTTCTTTTTTGTTTTAGCAGTTTTTATGAGAAGTAAGGATTCTGTTTCATTGCATATTTTTCCTTCTATTTTGTAGCAGGAACTAATTGAAGGAATAATATTTGAACAGGCAATTAGTCTTTTTTCAACTAAATTTTTTGCTATTTTTTCTGCTTCTTTTTTGTTTTTGCAGGGAATATAACCTAAAACAATTTCACTCATTATCTAACCTTTAAATAAATAAATTCAATAAATGCAGCTAAAACATAAGAAATTAACGCAAAAAAAACCAGTGAAGGAATTAATTGTTTTGCCTGAGCAACAATAACTGTATCTTCAATTAAAGCAGGATAAAACTGGTTAATTAAAATTCCTGCAAGTAAAACCAGAAATAAACTTATTTTTATTCTGGTTAAATCAAAAAAATTTACTCCGTAATGCTTCATTTTATCTGTTTAAGAATAGGCAAACGAAATTTAAAATACTAATGGTTAATAACACTATTATGCCTGCCTCAAAAAAGAGAATAATACCTAAAAAAACAATAAAAAAGAAAACCCCTAAAAAAACAGTAAGGAAATTTTCTCCTAAACAAATTAAAAACAAATTAATTTCAGATTATCGTGTGGTTAATAAATTTTCTATTAGGCTTGAAGGAAAACTGAATAAAATCGTTTACAGAAATTTAAGAACTGAAAAAATTCCCCCGACAAAAAAAGAAATAATTGAAATAAATAAAGGCATTAAAAAAATGAATTCACTTTGCAATGCATTAACTGTTAATGCTGTAAACCATAAGCAGGTTTTGAATAAAGGAATCTTCAAGAGTTTAATGCATGAATTATGGCATGAAATAACAAGAGTAACTCTTGCTTATGACAGAGTTAAATCTGATTTTCCTGAATCAGGATTAATAAAAACAGACAGCCTTGAATTAGGCAAAACAAAATCAAGAGAATTGCATGGCGAATATAAACATTAAATTTTTCCTTTTAGATAAGCTTGTCTTTTTGTTTCAGGGAATTTTTCTATTGCATATCTTAACATTGTTCTTGGCATTTTTTTGTAATGTTTTTTCAAAAATTTTTCTTCTGTTTCCAGATTCCTTTTTCCAATTTCTCTTAACATCCAGCCAACAGCTTTATGAATTAAATCATGTTTATCTTCTAATAATAATTTTGATATTTCAATTGTTTCTTTAAACCTGTTTTTTTTGATAAAAGCAAAAGTTGAAATAATTGAAATTCTTTTTTCCCATAAATTATTTGATTCAGCTAACTTAACTAAAATTTCCTTGTTTTTGTCAAACAAATATTCTCCTAAAATTTTATCAGCACTTAAATCAACTAAATCCCAGTTATTAACTTTTTTTGTGTTCTTAAGAAAAAAGTTTGTTATGTGTGTTTTTTCTTTTTCATCTGCTTTTTGGAATTTCTGCACTAAAATTAATAAAGCACATAATCTTTCTTCGTGAATTTTTGATTTAAGCAATAATTCAACTTCATTAAATGAAGTTTCTGAATATTTTTTTGCAATTTTTCTTGTGTCTCCAACATACAACCCCAAAAAAATATCTCCTTCTCCATATTGCCCTTTTCCTGTCTTAAAAAAGCCCTGAAGGATTTTTGCTTTTTCTTTATGTTCTTTTGCTTTGATTTCTTTTCTTATTTCTTTTATTGAATTAGCCATTATAAAATAATATTGCCTGCATTATAAAAATTAACTTAATTAAGGCAAAAAGTCTTTTGTTTTAATTTTTTCAGGCAAATATTTTTCTGTAATAAATCTGATTCCTTTTTTGCTTAATGCTTCTAATTCTAATTTGATTTCTTTGCTTTTCATTAAATCAAATTCGTCCTGCCATTCTTTTTTCTTAAACCATTCGTATTTTTTCATTTCATTTAATCTTTTTACGTCAAGTTTATTTAGTTTAATTGTTACTTCTTTTGGGATTTTGAATGTTTCTACATCGCTTACTGTTAATCCAATATATTTTGTTTTTGGTGTAGCTAATTTTTCTTCTGAATAACTTAAAGAAATTGAACCTTGTTTTATTACTGAATAAATATACATTCCCCATGGATCTGCATCCATTAAAGCATAAATTGGAAGATTATGTTCTTTGTTTAATCTTTGAACAAATCTTCTTTCTGCTCTTGAAGGCTGGCCTCTTCCAGTTATAATAACACATTTATGTTTTTTCCAGTATTTGTCTTCATTAAATCTTTTCCATACTGCGTCTTTTTCTATAAATAATACGTATTCTGCATCTAAATCTTTTATTTCAATTTTTTCTGGTTCAACGTTTGATGGAACCCCCCATCCTCCTGAACCCATTTTGCTTAAGTCAATTGTGTCTTTTCCGTCTTTGATTTTCATGTTTCCTGTGATTACTCCTTTGCTTGAAGCAGCTAAATGTAATTCTTCTCTTAATAAACTTAAAGATGACTCTAAATCTTCTATTATTGGATCTGATTCTGATTGGTCTTCAAAAGTGTTTTCTTCTGTTCCTTCAATTGTATGTTTTAATGCATAATATAAATCTCTGATTGACACTGTTGCTTCTTCTTCAATTACTTTTTTTATTTCTGATGCAACTAACATTGTCTGCATGAATTTTCTTGTGTGGGCGACATTTAAAAATTGTCTTGTACTTTTTTTGTCGCCTAATTTAATGGTTTTTGTTTTATGGTCAAAAAATACGTTATTTAAACTTCTTACAGGTAACTGATAGCTTGGGTCTTGTCCTTTATTTATTTGATTATAAATATCTATTCCTGCGTCTTTTAATTTTTGAATTACTTCTTTATCTTTTTTTGACATAAACACACCATTTTTTTTAATTCATTTAATTTTTTTATTTTAATTTATTTTTGTTTCCTCTTTTATTTTTTTATTTAATTTAATGCGCTGCTTTTTTTACTATGTAAAACATTATAACTTTGTCCAGAATCCAAGCTCCGATAATTAATAATTGTGTTGCATTTTCCGGGGTCATTTAAAACAGCTCTAGACATTTATTTTTCCTTCATTTAACTTTTTTTAATCCTTTAATTTTTCCTTTAATTTTTTCTTCTTTTTTGTCTTGTTTTTTTGTTTCTTTTTTCATTTCTTTTTCTATTTGTTCATCGCTTAATTCTTTTTTGTCTTCTTGTTCTTCTAATTTAAGTCTTTTTAATACAATGTTTAATAATTTTTTTTCTATTTCTTCTTTGTTTTTTTTAGTTAATTCGCCTATTGCATAAGCTACTTCAATCGCATATTTCATATACATTTTTCTTTTTGCTTGTTTTTCTTTTTCTCTTTTTTTTCCTATAATAAATCTTGAAATTTTTCTTCCTGAATCCATTAAAGCTAATCTTATTTCTTCTAATACTTCTGCTTCATCTGAAATAGCTTGTTTTCCTGCTGAAGTATAAGGAATATGAACTGAAATAATATTTACAAAAACAGTTAATGGTGCTTCATCAATATTTTGTATGCCGTATCTTTTCCATTCAATTGTTTGCACTGCTTTAGTTATTGCACATCCTCCCCCGTCAAATAATAAAGGAGCTTTGTTTGCAAAACGCATTACTTCCATTCTTTTTTGATTTTCTCCGTTTCCATTTGAGTTGCTTCTTCCTGCGTTTCCTCCAAAAGCTACTGCTACTTCTACTTGGAATGGAAATCCTCCGCTGTAAACTTGTGGTTTTCTTGTAATTACTTTTAAGAATTCTGGCTGAACAATTGATTTAAGTGAAGTTTCAATTTGGTCGTCTCCAATTGGACTTAATCCGTCTGTTGTTGGTGCAATAAAATTAATATGCTTAAATGCCTTGATGATTTCTTCTGAGTCATTCCATTCAAGTCTTTTTGGATCCATATTCATGTCAAATGAAACCATTTTTGTTATTTCTTGTATTGCTTTGTCTCCCATTCTGTCAAAAGAATTTTTTAGGAATGACCCTACTTTTCTTGCATCAGAATATTTTGCTAAAGTAACTAATTCGTCTACTGTTACTCCTTTTGGATGAGGTTTTATTTCTTTTGCTTTAGCTGGAATTTTTTTTGAGCTTCTTTCAAATAATGTTTTTTGTCCGGTTGGGTCAATAAAACTTATTTGTACATGAGGATTAGCTATTGCTGTTCTTCTGATGTATTCTAATGCACCTTGTTCTGAAATCCTGAATAAAACGTCTTTTACTTTTGCCTGTATTGCTAATCCTTTAAATGGTTTTTCTATTTCTTTAAAGTTTTCTATTTTTGGCTGATTTTTTTTGGGTCAATAGTTAATTCTAATGAAAATGCTTTTCCTTTTCCTGTTCCTGAAATTACTTTAACTGGTTTTCCTGTTGTTGTCTGGGAATACATTGTTGCTCCTGCTGCTCCAATTCCCTGCTGTCCTCTGCTTTGAATCATTCTATGGAATTTTGTTCCTGCTAGTAATTGTCCTAAAGCTTTTCCTACTGTATCTTTTGTTAATCCAGGTCCATTATCTTTTATTGTAATTTCATAATATTCAGTTCCTAATTCCTGTATTTTAATTTCTATTTCAGGAAGAATGTTTGCTGATTCACAGGCATCTAAACTGTTTGTAACATATTCGTGGATTATTGTTGTTAAAGTTCTTATTTTTCCGCTTAAACCTAACATTTGCTTGTTTTTTTTAAAGAATTCTGCTACTGAGTGCTCTTTAAAGTCTTTTGCTAATGCTTCAGCTGAAACTTCTTTTTGAACTTTTTGTATTTCAGTCATTTTTTTCACTTAAATTTCTATTTCTTTTTCTTTTTGGTATAAAAATGATTCTGCACTTGAATGTGATGCTCCTTTTAACAGCATTTTCACTGCAGTTTTTGCTTTTTCTATTGCTTCTGCTTCTCCTATAATGCTTATTGTTTTGCCGTAAACTGAAATAAAAGAATTTGTTTTTTCTTCTATTTCTTGTCTTGTTTTTCCTTTTTTTCCTATTACTCTTCCTTTTTTTTGCTGGATTAATTTTTCGTTTTTTCCCAGTTCTTCTTTTAAGTCAATTATTTCAAAAAAGTAATTGTCGTTTTTAAGTAAAAAAGCATGCTCAGGAGAAAATCCCCTTGCAATTGCTTTAATTATGTTCAGTGAAATATAAAAATTTAATGCATCTTCTCCTTGAATATCTATTTCTCCTGTTTTTGAATCAATTTCAATTTTTGTTTCAGTTAATTTTTCTATTTCTTTTCTTGTTTCTCCGTTTTTGCCTATTATTACGGCTATCCGGTCTTTTGGTGCTTTTAAAAATTCCTGCATGTTTTCAACTGCTATAATAAAATATAAGCCAATTAAAAATAGAACTTTATTGGCGCTGATAATATTATATTGTTAGAAAAGCTTTATATTTTAATTTACAAGTTTTTCTTTTAATTTCCTGATGTCTTTTCTTATTTCTTCTTCTGTTTTTTTTAATCCTTTTTTTGTAAAATAATGAGAAATGTTATTTAAGTCTCTTTTTAAGAATTCTTCTGCTTTTGGATGAGACTTTAATACTGCCTGTCCTACATCAATTACAATTAATTTTTCTTTTCTTTTTTCTTCTTTTACAAGAATATTGTATTCACTTAAGTCTGCATGAATTAATCCTGAAACATAAAAGCTTTTTGCAATAAATTCAGTTATTTGGCTGTATGCATTATCTAAATCTTTTACTCTAATTTCTTTTAGTGTTTTTGATGCGTTTCCTGTTTCTCCAATAAATTCCATTATTAAAACATTATTTTTAAAGCCAATTGGAAAAGGAACACAACAGTTTGCTTTTGAAAGTTTTTCTAAATTTTTGAATTCTTTTTTTGTCCATTCTTTTACTATTTCTTTTTTTTCTTTTGGAATGTTTTTGAATCTTTTGTCTCCTTCTAAGTATTGGTTCATGTTATGGAAATCAGATGTAATTGTTTTGTATATTTTTACTGCACGAAAATTTCCTGCTTTATCTTTTGCTCTGAAAACATATGCTTCTTTTCCTGTTGAAATAACAAATTCTAATTCGTCAATTAATCCTGCCATTGCAATTTTATGAATTGTATTTAATGTTTCTGCATCAAATACTTTGTCAAAGGTTTTTAAAATTTTTTTTTTAGGAAACCTTTTGGTTTTTTCGTTTTCTGTTTCTTCTAATTCAATTGACTTCATTTAAATCAGTATTCTAATGGAAGCTTATCCAGTAAACCTTTTTTTTTCAGGTGATTGGTTTGGAATTTAATATATCTCCAGATAATGTCTGCTTTAATTGGCTGGAAATCCCATAATTTAACTATAATTAAATCTCCTTCTCTTATCCATACTCTTTTTCTTAATTTTCCAGGAATCCTGCAAATTCTTTCTGTGCCGTCTTCGCACATTGCTTTTATTTTATCTGAACCTAATAATTGTGTTGCAACAGCAAACATTTCTAATTCTTTTCTTCTCGGCATTCTAATTCTGCTTATTGCTTCTTCTTCTGTCATTCTTGTGTTTTGTGGTTTCATGTTTTATTCTCCTTTAATAAAATAAACCTGAGCATGAGGTATATTATTTATTTTAATTATATTTTTTTCTTCAATTATTTTTTTTTTTAATGCAACTGAAACACTTTTGTTTCCAATTAAATTAGCTGAATTAACTTCCTGAAATAATTCACTTAATTTTTCTTCGTTTATTTCTGTTGTACCGTAAAATTCAGGTTTAACTTCAAAATTTATTTCTTTGTCAAGAATTTTTCCAGATAATTCTTTATCGCAGACTGCAAGAATTTTTTGGTACTGCATTAAATGAATTTTATAAAAAATAGTTTATCCCTCTATAAGTGCTTTGTTGGAGTTAATGCTCCGCATGCCTCGCATTTAAGCATTTTAATTCCTTTCATTTCTGTAAATTTAGTGTCTGGTTTTCCGCATTCTTTGCATAAAACAAAAGTTTTAACATATTTATCTATGGTGTTTTGCATTTGTTGTTCAGAAAACTTTCCTGTAATTACAATTCTTCCTTCAGAAGCAGAAGTAGGAGTTCCTAATTCTTTTGTAATAAATTTAACTAAATGGTTTTCTTCTCTGTTTAATGCTTTTAGTATTGCTGAAGCATTTTTAATGAAAGTTTTTGGGCCCTGAATAAGGCTGTGTATTTTAGGCATTTCAAATCTTTCTTTTGTTTTAGTTTGTTCAGGCAAACTCATATAAAGTCTATCAAGCATTTTTTCATATTGCATTTAATCACTTACTTATTTAAATAAAAAAAGTATATTAATACTTTGTAAATAAAATACATTAAAAGGTTTTTTTATGGATATAATGGCTTTACTTCATTCACTTATTAATTCTTATGGATTAATTGGGGTTTTTTTGGCTTCATTGATTGCTAATGCAACTTTGTTTCTTGTTGTTCCAATTGATGCAGTAATTTTATTGGTTTCTTCAACCGGAATATTTAATCCTTTTTTATTAGCTTTGTTTGCTGCTGTTGGAGCTGCAATAGGTGAATCAACTGGTTATTTTATTGGTAAAGGCGGAAGAAGTGTAGTTGAAAAAAAATTTCATAACCAGTTAGATAAAATAGAAGAAATAACAAAAAAAGTTTCTAATTCAGGTTTCTTTTTTATTGCTTTTATGTCTTTTTTGCCTTTTGGTTTTGATTTAATTTCAATTATTGCAGGAATGGTTGAATATGACTTAAAGAAATTTTATCCTGCAGTTTTTATTGGAAGATTTATTCGTTATTCAATTTTAGCTTTTGCAGGAATGACTGTAGTAGAATTTTTTTCAGGTTTAATTTAAAAAATAAAAATTCCTAAAGCAACACATAATCCTAACATTAAAAACATTATTACTGTCTGTAAAGGCAGTGCAGGCAATGCTTTGCCTATGTTATTTGAACTGTAATGAATTGTTAGTCCTAATCCAACTAATGAACCCCATAAAATTACTGCCGGCGCAATTAAGTTGAAAGGAAAAATAAATTGTTTTGTTGTTTCAGTTAAAATGCTTACTGCAAAAACTAATGGAATAACCATGTCTCCTGAACCTAATTCATATTGGTGTTTTTTTGTAGGCAAAGCAAAAGTAAAAGCTAAATTTTTTTTTGTTATTCCTTTAGCTAAAGTTACCATGTGTTTAGTGTAAAAAACTGCAATAATATCATAGCCTGCTAAAATAACTAAAAAAAGCATTACTGGGATTATTCCAAAATTATATCCAATTAATGGTCCTGCTCCTGCTGCTGCTAAAACTGAAGCAGTATTTCTTAACCATAAATTTTTTCTGAAAATTAATCTTGAAGCAACTAATAATACTGGAAGAATTAATGCAATTAATGCAAATTCTTCTGGAATTAAAAAACCAAAAACAATTAATGAAGTTAAAAAAACTAGAATTGATTCAAGTATTATGAAAAGCAAGTCTCCTTTATAGAATTTAATTATAATTAAAAGTATTCCAGTAAAAACTAGAATATAAACAAATAATCCAATTGAATTAATTGGGTCGTCTGGATTATCATTTATTATTCCTTCTCTTTTGATTTCAGATGAAATTAAATTCATTCCAACATATAATCCAAGAATTTGCGTTACAAGAAAAATTACTGCTAATTGGCTGAATAATTTTTTGTTCATCTGATTTAATAAAAAAGAAAAAGAATTTAAATCAGTTTAATTTATTTGTCTACTGGAGAAATAAATCCGTGTTTTTTTTCGTATATTTCTCCTTTTCTTTTTAGTTCAGAAATAATTTCATTTACTTTGTCTTTTTCTAATCCAATTGTTTTTGCTTCTTCTACTACTTCGATTATTGGAACTAAATCCTGTTCTTTTGATTTTTGTCTTATAATATTTAATACATTTCTTATTGCAGTTAATTTTGAATGAGTGGTTCCAATATTAATTATATCCATGTCAATTCTTCCTGTTTCAGGATCAGTTACTACATCTTGCAATGAATTTTTCAGTAATTTTATTGCTCTGTCTGCATCAGTTTTTTCTACTTTTTCACTTAATCTTACTCTTGCACTTGCTTCGCTTAATCTGACTAATCCTTCTAATTGTCTGTGGGTGGCTGCATAACTTCCTTCTTTTTTTCCCATTTCTCTTAAACCTAAATAAAATTCACTTAAATTTTTGATTGCTTCGTTAGTTAAAACAGGAGAAATTTTTTGTCTTGCATAAGAAATATATTTTCTTAATAAGTCATGGTCAATTACAGGAGTAATGCTTTCCTTTAGTTCTTTTGTTTCTTGTGTTTCTTTTTTTCCTGTTTTTTTGCTTTGAAGCATTAATTCTCCTACTTTGTGGGCTTTTAAAATATTTGAAGTTATTTCTTCATCTCTTACTCTGTCTAATACATCTCTTATCATGAAAAATAAATCAAATCTTGAAATTAAAGTTGGAGGCAAATCAATTTGTTTAATAAAAGGTTCATAAGGATCAAATCTTGAAAATTTTGGGTTTGCTGCTGCAAGAATTGAAGTGTCAGTTTTAAATCTGGTTACAATTCCTGCTTTTGCAATTGAAACCATTTGTTGTTCCATTGCTTCATGCATTGCACTTCTGTCGTCTTTATCCATTTTGTCAAATTCATCAATATTAGCTAAACCGCCTGAAGCTAAAACTAATGCTCCTGCTTTTAATGTCCAGCCTCCTTCTCCAAAGTCATCTTTTACTGCTGAAGCTGTTAATCCAACTCCGGAAGAAGTTTTTCCTGCAACATAAATTGATTTAGGAGCAATCTGATTTACTGCCATTAAAATTTGTGATTTTGCAACACCTGGATCTCCAACTAATAATACATGAATATTTCCTCTAATTGTTGCTTTTCCAGGAAGGTTTTTTTTAACTCCGCCAAACAACTGCAATACAATTGATTCCTTTAATTTTTCGTGTCCATAAATTGCAGGGGCAATGCTTTGAATTAACATGTCATAAACTTTTGGATTTAAAGCAAGAGATTTTATTTCATGTTCTTCTTCTTTAGTTATTTCAACTTCTTCAAATTCTCTTGCAGTTTCTTCTAAATGAACTGTTTCTAAATACCTCATAAAAACAAGTTTTTTGTCTTTTGGCGCTCTTAACCTTAAAATGCCTGTAATTTTTGTTCTGTCTCCTGCAGAAACTTTATTTACTAAATCATTTGTTGCATGAATTTCAAGATTAACTGCCTGTTCTGATCCCCGTAATTTTTCTAATGGTTCCTGGATTTCAATTTTTTGGCTGTCAATAAATTCACTTTCATTTGGAATTAATCTGAAATCTCTGTGTTTGCATTCACAAATGCTTGGAGGTTTAGGGGTTGTTCCTGACTGATGTAATTTGTAAGTATTGCCGCAGCTTTTACATTCCCATTTAGCTGATTTTAATCTTGGCAGAACATCAGTTATTTGTCTTATTACTCCTTCAACTGAAATTAATTTTCCTAAATGCATTGATCCAATATCTCTTAACAAAGGCTGGCTTTCTTTTGGTAAATTAAAAAAACGAATAAAAGGATTAAAGTCTTCTGATTCAAGCATTGGTACATCAATTTTTTTTACTGCTAATTCAGCTGCTTCAATTAAATAATCAGGGTTTTCAAGTAAAGAATCAGCTAATTCAAAATCAAATTCTTCTAACTCTTTGAAATTAATTTCAAGAGATTTTTTTTCAGGGTATTCTGAAGCAAGCTTTTCAATTTTCTTTTTGCATTGCTGAGAAAAGAATTGCTCAAACTTTAAAACAAAAGGATTTTCTTCTGTTTCAAAAACAGATTCAGTTTTTTCTTCTTGCATTCAATACCCCTCAAATAAATATGTTTTTTTTAGTTTTAATTGTTTTATAGAGGTAATTGCCTCTGAAAAACAAGTTTTTTAACAAGGTATTGGGTTAAAACACGAATTTTTTTGTCATATTTATTATGTCTTAGAAAAATATAATCCTTTATAGTTCGAAAACCAAACTACAGGATTTCCAGCAGGAAATGCACTGCGTAAAGTGGGTGTTGACACTGCTTTAAACAGTATATACCAGACATTTTATTGTAATTCAAAACAGACAGTTAAAAAAACTAAGTTAAATGAAAAAATGAAAAAAATGTTCTTAGTAAAACAAACTTTTTATGAAAAAAACTAAGAAAAATTAACCAATTGGTTTTATCAGAGAACCTTTATATATTTCTTTTGCGTTTTTTTCTTGTGGAAAATAAAGAGGGGAAAAATGGCTGAATATTTAAAGAACATAAGAAAAAGAAACAATAAAATAGTGTCTTTTGACAAAGAAAAAATAGTTCAGGCTATTTTTAATGCTGCAAAAAGTGTTGGAGGCTCAAACCTTGAAGCAGCAAAAAAACTTGCAGACAAAGTTGAATTTGTTTTAAGAATTAAATTTGATTCCGGAACTGATATTCCTTCAGTTGAACAAATGCAGGATATAATTGAAAAAGTTTTAGTTGAAGAAGGTCATGCAAAAACAGCTAAAGCATATATTTTGTACAGAGAACAGCATGCAAAAATAAGAGAAATGAAAGATACTTTTATTGATGTAGAAGAAACAATAAATGAATACCTTAAACAGGATGACTGGAGAGTAAAAGAAAATTCAAATGAAGCTTATTCTTTTTCAGGATTACTTCTTCACACAGCAGGAAAAGTTATTGCAAGTTATGCTTTAACACAAATTTATCCAAAAGAAGTAAGTGAAGCCTACAAAAAAGGTTATATGCATATTCATGACTTAAGCCATGGATTTATTGGTTATTGTGCAGGATGGTCTTTGAAAGACTTATTGGTTAAAGGTTTTGGAGGAGTAGCAAACAAAGTTGATGCAAAACCAGCAAAACACATGGATGTTGTTGTTCATCAAATGGTGAATTTTATTGGTTGCTTGCAAATGGAGTTTGCAGGCGCACAAGCATTTTCTTCTGTTGACACTTTATTAGCTCCTTTTGTCAGAGCAGATAATATGACTTACAGGCAGGTAAAACAATGCATGCAGGAATTAGTTTATTCTTTAAATATTCCAAGTCGTTGGGGGTCACAGTATCCATTTTCTAATTTAACTTTTGACTGGACTGTTCCTGAAGATTTAGAAAAAGATAAAGGAATTGTTGGCGGAAAAGAACAGGAATTTACTTACGGGGATTTGCAAAAAGAAATGGACATGATTAACAAAGCTTTTCTTGAAGTAATGCAGGAAGGAGATGCAAACGGAAGAGTTTTTACTTTTCCTATTCCTACATACAATTTAACTAAAACTTTTAATTGGAATTCAGATAATGCAGATTTATTATTTACTGTTACTGCAAAATATGGGATTCCTTATTTCCAGAATTATGTTGGTTCAGATTTAGATCCTAAAAGTATTCGGGCAATGTGCTGCAGGTTAAACATGGATACCAGTCAGTTGATTAACAGGCCTGGAGGAATGTGGGGTCCTGGGGATGCAACTGGTTCAATTGGAGTAGTAACAATTAATGTAAATCGTATTGCTTTTGAATCTAAAACAAAAGAAGAATTCTTTAATGCAATAGAAACTTACATGAATTTTGCTAAAACTTCATTAGAAATTAAAAGAAAAATCATAAACAAAAATTTGGAAAATGGTTTAATGCCTTATACTAAAGCTTATCTTGGAACTTTTAACAATCATTTTTCAACTATTGGTTTGTGCGGAATGAATGAAGCTTGTGTTAATTTTTTAGGAAAAGATATTTCTTCAGAAGAAGGAAAACAATTTGCAATTGAAACATTAACTTTTATGAGAAATAAATGTTTTGAATTCCAGAAAGAAACACAGAATTTATATAACTTGGAGGCAACTCCTGCTGAATCAGCTTCATATAGGCTGGCAATGTTGGATAAAAAAGCTCATCCTGAAATTTATACTGCAGGAGAAGAAACCCCTTATCTTACAAATTCAACTCAATTACCTGTAAGCCATACAGAAGATGCAATTGAAGCATTATAACACCAGAATGAAATACAACACTTGTATACCGGCGGAACAATTTTCCATACTTTTTTAGGAGAAAAAATAAGTGATGGAAAAACATGCAAAGCTTTAGTAAAAAAAATCGCAGAAAATACAAGGCTTCCATATTATTCAATTACTCCGACTTTTAGTGTTTGTCCGGTTCATGGTTATGTTAAAGGAGAACACTTCCAGTGTCCTATGACTGTTTCAGCTGTTAGTAATAATGCAGAAGATAAATCTAAAGTAAATTCAAATAAAGAAAAAATTAAAATAGAAATAAAGGAGGCATAAAAAATGACTAAATGTGATTCGCAATGCGAAACTTATTCCAGAATTGTTGGTTATTACAGGCCAGTACAGAATTGGAATATAGGAAAAAAAGAAGAATTTAAAGACAGATTAGCTTACAATGAAGAAAAAACTATGTGTAATTCATTTAAAACAGAAACAAATATCTGTTAATTCTTTTTTCTTTTTTTTATTTTTTTTTAATTAATTTTTTTTATGTGATTTTTATGATTATTAAAGGACTGCAAAAAACAACTTTAATTGATTTTCCAGAAAAAGTTGCGTGTACGGTTTTTACTGAAGGCTGTAATTTCCGCTGCGGTTTTTGTCAGAATCCTGCTTTAGTTTCTGTTTCTGATGCTCCTGAACTTCCTGAAAAAGATTTTTTTTATTTTTTGGATTCAAAGAAAAAATGGCTGGAAGGAGTCTGCATTACAGGCGGAGAACCTACTTTGCATAAAGATTTACCGGAGTTTTGTAAAAAAATTAAAGAAAAAGGTTTTTTAGTTAAATTAGATTCAAATGGAACTAATCCTGAAATGCTGAAAGAATTAATTGAAAAAAAATTAGTTGATTTTATTGCAATGGATATAAAAACTTCATTAGAAAAATATTCTGAAATATGTGAAGTAAAAGTTGATTTAAATAAAATAAAAGAAAGTATTGAATTAATTAAAAATTCAGGTTTAAATTATGAATTCCGTACTACAATAATTCCTGAATTTTTTTCTGGGGAAGATGCAAAAAAAATTGGGGAATGGTTAAAAGGAAGCAAAGCTTTTTTTTTACAGCAGTTTAGAAATGAAGTTCCTTTATTAGATCCTGAATTTAAAAATAAAGAACCTTATGCAAAAGAAAAATTAATGGAATTAAAGAAAATCTTAGAGCCTTTTTTTGATGAAGTAGGGATAAGAAACCTTTAGTATCCTTTTTTAATTGTTTAACTTTCAAAATAATATATAGCTTTTTTCTCTTTGTATTGTAATTTTTTTTTAAGGTGAATAAAATAAAAAATACATTTTATGTTACAACTCCGTTATATTACGTAAACGATAAACCTCATATTGGTTCTGCTTACACTAATATATCTGCAGATATTTTAGCCAGATTTCATCGAATTAAAGGAGAAAAAGTTTTTTTTCTTACTGGAACAGATGAACATGGAGAAAAAATATTTAAAGCCGCAGAAGAAAAAGGAAAAAACCCAAAAGAATTCTTGGATGAATTAATTCCTTTTTTTACTGAAGCATGGAAAAAACTAAATATTTCTTATGATTATTTTATTCGTACAACTGATTTAATGCATGAAAAAGCAGTTATAAAATTCTTTAAAAAAATTTATGAAAATGGAGACATTTATTTAGGAGAATATGAAGGACATTATTGTGTTCCTTGTGAAACTTATTATACTAAAGCACAATTAAAAGAAGAAAAATTTTGTTTTGAATGCGGAAAAGAAACTCAAATAATGAGAGAAGAATCTTATTTTTTTAAATTAAGTAAATATGAACAGGCTTTAATTGGTTATATTGAAAGTGCTGATGTTGTAATGCCTGAAACAAGAAAAAATGAAATATTAAATTTTATTAAACAAGGGTTAACTGATTTATCTATTTCAAGGACTTCAATTAAATGGGGTATTCCTGTTCCTTTAAACAAAAATCACGTAATTTATGTCTGGTTTGATGCTTTGCTGAATTATATTACTGCAATTGGTTATGGAAGTAATTCAAAGCAATTCAAATCTATTTGGCCTGCTGATGTTCATTTAATGGGAAAAGAAATTGTAAGATTTCATGCAGTAATCTGGCCTGCAATGTTATTGTCTGCCGGAATGCCTTTGCCGAAAAAAGTTTTTGGTCACGGCTGGCTTACAGTTGAAGGACAAAAAATGTCTAAGTCAAAAGGAAATGTAATTGATCCAGTAGAAGTAAGCGAAAAATATTCAGTTGATGCTTTACGTTATTTTTTAATGAGAGAAATTCCTTTTGGTTCAGATGGAGATTACTCAGAGAAGGCTTTAGTTCAAAGAATTAATTCTGAGTTAGCTGACAGTTTAGGGAATTTATTAAATAGATCTATTGTGATGATAGAAAAATATTTTGATGGAAAAATTCCTAAAGCAGTAAATATTTCTAAGCAGGATAAAGAATTAAGGGATTTAACTTTAAAAAACGCAGAAGAAACAGGAAAATTAATTGATGAACTGCAATTAAATAAAGCTTTAGCTTTAATCTGGGAAATAATTAATGCATCAAATAAATATATTAATGATTCAAAGCCATGGGAATTAGCTAAAAAAGAAGAAAAAGAAAAATTAGCTAATGTACTTTATACTTTATCTGAATCCTTAAGAGTTTCAAGTATTTTATTGTATCCTTTTATGCCTGAAACAGCAATAAAAATTCAGAAACAATTAGGAATTAATTCAATGAAATTTGAAGAAACCTTAAAATGGAATCAAATAAAAGAAGGAACAAAAACAGGTCAACCAGAAATTTTATTTAAAAAAATTGAATAAAATAAATTTTTTCTTTAAATTCTCATAAACATAAATATTCCTACTGCCACTGCAATGTAAAAAGAAAGCATTCCGTTAAATGAAAAAATAAATTCATTTGCTAATTTAATTCCAAGAATATTTAAAAAAATCAGGATAAAGTAAATTAATGCACAAACAACTAATCCCTGAATTAAAGATTTTTTTATCATTTAACCACTTAAAAAAGTAAAATAAACTCCTAATATTGTCAGAAAATAAATTGTTTCAACTAAAGGAATTTTGTTTTTTAATGAAGGAATTGTTTATGCAAAAACTAATACAATCAGTTCAAGTACATAAAACACAAACAAAAACCCTGCAACTAAATAATATATTTCCATTTCAGCTAAAAATTCTTCAAAGCCAATTAACCCTAAAATTAATACAATAAAAATTTTAGGAGAAAACTTCATTTCATTAAAAACAAAAGTTATTGCAAGAAACATAAAAACCCACACTAAATTATTCATTGCTAATTCAATAAACCACTGCAAATCCAAACTAAACAATTTCGGAATCCATTCTAAAGACAACATAACAAAACCTTTTATGTATAAATTAGTGCTTTTAAGAGTATTATTTAACTGTTGTAGTTCAAACTACGACAATTAAATATGTGTTTGCTGTATTGTTTTTATGGATCAGGAATTAAAAGAATTTGGCTTAACTGAAAATGAAATAAAGATCTATTTGGTTTTACTTAAACTTGGAACTTCTTCGCCTCATTTAATCGTTAAAAAAACTGGTTTTTCCCGTTCTTATATTTATGATGCTTTAGAAAGATTAATGGAGAAGGAAATTGTTTCCTCTGTTTTAATTGAAGGAAAAAAAAATTTTACTGCTGCTTCTCCTAAAAGGCTTATTGAAATGGCTGAATCAAGGCTTGAAAGAATTCAGGAGCTTGTTCCAAAACTTGAGGCGTTCCAGAAAATTTCAGAAGAAGAAATTAAAGTTGAATTATACAAAGGAAGATTTGTTTACAAAACTTTGCTGTTAGATGTAACTGCTTCATTAAAAAAAAATGAAGAAGTATTAATTTTTGGTTTTGATGATGCTTTTTTATCTAAAGCCGATCCTCATTTTATGACTTATCTTGATCAGTATTTTGCAAGAGCTAAACGGCTTAAAATAAAAGAAAGAATGATAATGCATAAACAAGCTTTTTTGCCATTTTATCCTAAAACTGTAACAAAAGTAAGGTTTTTGCCAAAAGAAGTTTTTGGCAATGTTGCTTTTGAAGTTTATGCAGATAAAGTAGGAATTTTTTTATGGGGCAACCCTAATTATTATATTTTAATTGAAAATAAAAAAGTAGCTGACTCTTACAGAAAACAATTTAATCTGTTATGGAATCAAGCCAAGGAAAAGTAATTATTCTGTTACTTTTTTCCTTAAAACTTTTGCGCTTTCCCCGTATTTCATGTATTCTACTTCATCTCCTGATTTTAATCCTTTTAATCCTTCCGGAATGTCTGAAGTAAAACTAACATAAGTTGTTGTATCCATTAATTGAAGTAAATTTCCCATTACTGCTACAACTTGTGCTGTTCCTTTTTCTATTATTGGAACTTGTGCGTCAGCTGAAGTAGGCTGTAGTAATCCTTTTTTTGTGTTTTGAAAAACTCCAGTTGCAGTAATTCTTGCTTTAGTAGAACCATGTTTTCCTGGTTTTGACTTATCTATTGTGTTTATTCTGCATACAACATCATCAATCAATACATAACTGTTTTCTTTTAATTGGCTTATTTTAACAAATTTTTTTTCCAAAAAATCACCTTTTTTTGTTTAAAATCAATAGTAATGATATCTTATTAATTTTATCCTGTCATTTTAATTAAGTGTATAAAGATATATATTGTTTTTGGGGTTGACAATGTTTTTGGATAATTTGTTTGGAAAAAAGAGTTCAGCAAAAACTGAAAAAAGTATTGCTGTTTTTGTTGACGGCCCTAATATTTTAAGAAAAGAATTAAATGTTGATTTAGACGAAATAAAAAAATCTTTAAGTGCTTTTGGAATTATTAAAATAGGAAAAGTTTTTTTGAATCAATATGCATCAGATAAATTAATTGAAGCAGTAGTTAATCAGGGATTTGAACCAATTATTACTGTCGGGGATGTTGATGTTTTTATGGCGGTTGATGCAACAGAAACAATTTTTAATAATTCAATTGATTCAATTGCTTTTGTTACAAGGGATTCTGATTTTTTGCCTGTTCTTGTAAAAGCAAAAAGATACGGCAAAGATACAATAGTTGTTTTAGCTGAAGAAGCTTCTGCTGCAGCATTAAAAAACACAGCAGATCATGTAATTGTTTTAGGAAAAAAAAAGGGATAAAAAATGCAGTTAGTTGAAGGAAGAGTAGTTGAACAAACAATAAGCTTAAAACAGTCGGCTTTTAGTGAAAAAATTGTTTCTTTAATTAAAAAAAAGTTTAATGGTTATGTTAATCTTACAATTGAAGGATTTGATGGTTTAGAGGAAGGAACTTTAATTTTCAGAGAAGGAAAAATAATTGCCTGTTCTTATGACTACTTAAAATATGGAGTTGTAGTTAATGGTAATTCTGCTATTGCACAGGTATTTAATGCTGGTTCAGCAGAACAAGGAGTTTTTGATGTAATTTCTTTCCGTTCAACTGACGCAGAATTAACTATTGCAGTTAACCCAAAAATAAGATTAAATGTTGATGTTTCTCCAAGTGACATAAAAAAATTAACTCACAAAACTTTTAATCCAAGTTATGCAAGAAAAGTTTTGTCTATGGTGTTAAAGTCTTCAAGCAAAAGAGATGAAATAATGAAGAAATTAGGTTTAGGAGAGATGGGTTAACAAAAAGCAATAAAAACATTGTTAGTCACTTCTTTGATATTAGGTTTTTTTTATGACAAACACAATTAAAAATTTTGCTCAAAAATTACTTGGATTAGATAATACTAGAATTCCTCAGACACAGTTAACTGAAATTTCAGAGATTCTTTCAAAACATAATTTTAATATTAATACTACTGACTTAAAAAAATTATTAGGTTTATTAAAGAAAAAGCATTTAGTTGACAATATTTGTGTTGCAAGCAAAAATGGTTCAGTTATTGCTTCAACTGCAAACGGCAACAGCTTAAAAGAAGCTATAACAGGAACAGCAATGTTTAATTACATTAAATCTGAAATACCTAGATCTGAAACAATTTTAATTAAATCAAATGAATGGTATATGATTATGCCTTATAAAAATAAAGTTTTTATTGTAAGGGCGCCTGCTTCACTTTCAACAATTGAATTTAATGCTTTAGCAAAAGAAGTAGAAGACAGGTTATCTAAAGGAAAAAGCTTTTAATAACAAACAATTTCTTTTAGTTATATTAAAAAGTGAATAATTTATGGGAACAGTTTATGCTTTGGCGTCAGGAAAAGGTGGAGTAGGAAAAACAACAATTACAGCAAATTTAGGCATAGCTTTAGCTCAAAGAGGAAAAAAAGTTTTATTAGTTGATGCAGATATAGCAATGGCTAATTTAAGTTTATTATTAGGAATGCAGTCTTCTCCAATAACACTGCATGATGTTTTATTAGGGGAGAGCTCTTTACAAGATGCAATTTATGACGGTCCAGGAGGGATTTCTTTTGTTCCTTCAGGTTTAAGTTTTGAAAGTTATCGTAGAGTGGATTCAGCAAGATTAGCAGGAGTAATTGCTTCAGTCAAAGAAGATTTTGATTATGTTTTATTAGATGCTCCTGCTGGAATTGAAACCAATGTAATGTCTGCTTTAAGTGCTTCAGATAACGTATTATTAGTTACAATGCCTGTTTCTCCTTCAATTGCTGATGTATTAAAAACAAAAATTGTAGCTGAAAGATTAGGCGCAAAGCCAATTGGTTTAATAGTTAATTTTGTTAGAAACGAAAAAGGAGAAGTTTTTCCTGATGATATAATGAAAATGCTTGAACTGCCAATTTATGGTTTAGTTCCTTATGATGAAGATATAAGAAAATCTTTTATGAGAGAAAAAATTATGCCTACAATTTTATTTAAACCTAATTCAAAAGCAGTTGAATCAATTAATCAGATTGCAGAAAAATTAACTGGAGTTGCAACAACAATTAAAATCAAAAAACAAAATCCCATAATAAGTTTTTTAAATAAATTGTTTGCTATCTTTAAAAGGAAGCCTTCTTCAAAGAAAAAAGAAACCAAAACAAAAAAAACAGAAGCAAAAGAAACTTTTGATGAAGTGCCTGAAATAAGTGAGGACAGTATTGAAATAGAAGAGTGATTTTATGACAAGCAGACCATTTGATTTATTAAACGAGTCAGTAGGAAAAGAAGTTTTAGTTGTAACTAAAGGAAGCTTAAGTTTTAGAGGAACACTAAAAGCATTTGATGTTCATATGAATGTTGTATTAGAAAACGCAGAAGAATTATTAGAAGGCGAAACCAAAAAAAAATACAGCAAAATAATCATTAGAGGCGACACAGTAATTTACATTGCGCCTTAAATTTTTTTTTAAAAGACTTTATTCAATAAAAAATCTATTTTTAATCTTTTTATTTAATTTAATTATTTATCGGGCTCTTAGATCAGTTGGTAGATCGCTCGGTTGGCAATCGGGAGGCCGCGGGTTCAAGTCCCGCAGAGTCCATTAATGGTTTCGCCCCTTAATGACGATGTACTATCTTGCGATAGTACTGCAATAAACTCAATATATTCTTTCAGTTATCTTTTTATTTTATAACCGTTATATTTTTTAGTTCAAGTGAGAATTATGGCAGATAAAGAAACTTTAATTTCAAGCATTAAAAAATTACTTTCATTAAGTGTTTCAGACGATGAAATATTATCTAATTTAAGTGAAGTTGGAATAGACAAAACAGAAGCAAAAATTCTGTTAAGAGAAGCAAAACAACCTTTTTTGGAAAAAAAGTCCGAACAAAAAACAGCGGAAACAAAAACTGAACCAAAAAAAGAAATAAAACTTGAAGAAGAAAAAGCAAAACAAGAAATTAAAGAAGAAATTAAAGAAATTAAAAAAGAAGTTAAAGAATAAGCAAAACAACCTTTAAATCTTTTAGAAAAAGATTTATCAAAACAAAAGCTTGAGCAAAAAACAAAAGTAAAACTTCATGCAGGAGAAAAAGAAGTCTGGGAAAAAGGAGTTTTAACGGTTGTTAATGAAAGATTAGATGAAGTTGAAAGAATAAGAGATAATATAAATGAGATAATTAACTCAAAAGTTCAGGAAGAATTAGGAAAAGAATCAAAAAAAATTCAGATTTTAATGGAATCTCAAAGAGAATTATTAACTGAAAAAATTGATTCTTCTTTAAATGAAAAATCAAAAGAATTATTTTCCCAGCTTAACGCAAAAATTACTGCTTTAAAAGACTTAAAAATTTCTGTTTCTGAAGCAAGCAAAAAAACCGAAGAAAAAGAAAAAGAAGACGAAAGAGTTTTAGCAGAAATAAAAACTAAATTAAGTGAAGTAGAATCATCTAAAATGAATTTAGTTAAAGCATTAAAAAATGAAATGGAAGAATTAAAGAATGAATCAAAACAATTTATGTTTGATTCAGCAAAACAAATTGAAGAATTAGACGGCAGAGTAAATAAAGCTTTGGAATTAGAATCAAAAATAACTGAAGGATTAATAAATAACGCAGAAAAAAAAGTTCAGGAAATAACAAAAAAACAAACTGAACAGATTTCAAACACTTTAACAAAAAAACTTAATTCTTTTGAAGAATTAACTAAAACAATTAATCCAAAAAAAACTGAAGAAAACATAAAAAAACTTTCAGCTGATTTTGAAGTAAAAATTTCAAATATTATACGAGAAAAAGAAAATGAAATTGATGAAGTAATTAAACTAAAAATAAAGGAAATTGAAGAAATAAAAAGAAAAGCTGAAGCTGATTCAAGTGCACAAAAACTTGCAGAAAAAATGAATATGCAGATGCAGGCATTTAGAATAAGCTTGCAGAAAGAAGTTGATGAAACAATACAGGAATTAGAAAACACTAAAGTTGAATTAAAAAAATTTATTGCAAGCCAGTTAGCTGAATCTGCAGCTAACTCAGAAGAACAATTAGAAGAAATAGCAGCACAAAGAAAAAAAGAACTTGAAGTTTTCCAGAAACAAGTAATAAAAAATACTAATCTAAAAGAATTAACTCAAAAAGTAGAGGAATTAGATGTATTTAAAGAGCATTTTATTAAAACAATAAGAAAAAATCTTGAAGAAATAAAAGAAGAAAAAGTAGAATTAAGTTTAATGGTTGAAGAAAAAGAAAAAGAATTAAATAAAAGAGTTAAAGAAATTGATTCAAAAATGAAGGAATTAGATGACTTTGAAAAAGCTTTTGCAAAAGAAATGGGAGTAAAAATTGAAGCTTTAATGAAAGCAAAATCATTAAAGCAGGAAGTAAATCAATTAAAGCAGGCAAAAGAAAAACAAGCTGCAATAAAAACAGCAAAAAAACAAATGAAAGCTACTTCAAAAAAAGAAAAACCAATTAAAGGAAGAAAAGTTTCATTTAAATCAAAAAATGCCGCAGTAAGAGGCATCAGATAAACTGTTCCGTCAGTTTAGTACGGTGCACCACTTTCAGTGCTGCTGTTTTTTTATTACAGCTAGACTGAGCGAAGCGAATGTCTTGCACCGTTCCACTCGCACGGAAGCGAGTATGGACCTGGGCGGAATCGGACCGCCAGTCTTCTGCACGTCAAGCAGATGTCATACCACTAGACCACAGGTCCACAAACTTTTTTCAAAAAAAGTTTGATCAAAAAACCTTTTTTAGCAAATGTTGTATCAAAAACGGTTTTTGTCTTGCAAAAACTAATAATACTAATTTTCTATTAAACTTCTGTTAAGTTAATTTTTTATTATTGAGTATTAATTGATTTTTTCAAGTTTAAGGCAGGCAGAACATAATGTTCCTGATGAAAGAGTGTTGCATTTTTTACAGAATGTAGTTTTTTCTTTTTTTTGTATTGATGGCTTTAAGTTTTCAAAAAATGAAAGAATTGAATAAAATGTTCCGGGAAATTTTGTTTCCATTTCATTTAGCATTGTTCTGAAAGCATTTCTTTTTGCCTGCCAGGAAAAAGGACAGCATTCTTCACTGAAATGATTTATTTTATTTAATGAAGCATAAGCTATAATTTCTTTTTCTGGAGCTAAATATAATGGTTTAATTCTTGGAATAAATCCTTTGCTTCCTTTAGTTATTGCTCCTAATCTGGCCATTCTTTTTAAGTCATTGTCAAAAAAATTCATTGCAATGCTTTGAACTTCATCATCTAAATTATGTCCTGTTGCTATTTTTGTTGCATTCATTTCTACTGCTGTTTCATTTAATAATTTTCTTCTAAATGGTCCGCAGTAAGAACAAGTTGAACCAATTGTTTTGTTTCTTCCTGTTTTTTTCATTACGTCAACCATTGTTTTGCCTAATTTTTTTTTGAATGAAACTAATTTGAATTCAATGTTTCTTTTTTTTATTTCTTTTAATGCAACTTTGATTGCTTTATTTCTGTAATTTGGTATTCCTTCATCAATTGATAAAGCTTTAATTGTTTGTTCTTTTGAATAAAATTTTTCAAGTAAATGAAGCAACACCATTGAATCTTTTCCTCCTGAAACTCCAACAACAATTACTTCGTTTTTTGAAAGCATTTTGTATTTTCTTATTGTTTTTTTAAATCTTTTTTCAAAAAAAGAATTAAAATGTTTATTGCAGTATTTATGCGGGCCGTAAGGCAGAAAGAATTTTGATTGATTACTGCATTTATCGCATTTAGCCATTAAAATCTTTTGTTGTGTTGTTTTTTTATGTTTTTGTTGTCTTAACAAAAGCTTTAAAATCTCTTGTGTTAAGAATTAATTAAGGTATAAAAACTATTTTTTTACCATTCTTTTTATTTGAGTGATTTTAATGTCTTATACTAAGTTAGTAAAAGAAACATTTCAGAAAGAGTTTGCCGGAGAAAAAGGAGCTTATGATTACAATAAGCTGAATAAAGAGAGGTTAATTTCTTTCAGGAAAGAAAAAGATTCAGTAGTAAAATTAAATAAACCTACAAATATTCCTAGAGCCAGAACTTTAGGTTATAAAGCAAAAAAAGGAATTATTGTTGTAAGAGCCAGAGTAAGAAAAGGTTCTGGAACAAAAAAAAGACCTGTTAAAGGAAGAAAACCTAAAAGAATGGGTTTAAATAAATTAACCAGAAGAAAAAGCATTCAGGTTATTGCAGAAAACAGGGCGTCAAAAAAGTATTCTAATTGTGAAGTATTGAATTCTTATTGGATTGGCGAAGACGGAAAAAATAAATATTATGAAGTAATTTTAGTTGATGTTAATGCATCTGAAATCAAGTCAGATAAAAACTTGAAATGGATGACAGAAAAACAGCATGCTGGAAGAGCTGAAAGAGGTTTAACTTCTCAAGGCAAAAAATCACGTGGATTAAAATCCAGAAAAAAAACAACTGATAAAAACAGGCCAAGCAGAAGAAGCAATAACAGAAAATCTTAATTTTTAATCTTTTTCTCTTAATATTTGCTAATGCAGGACTTTATTTTTTATTCAAATGAATTTGATTTAATTAAATTAGCAGAAACAGAAAAAAGTTTAGGCAATAAAGAAATAGTTTTATGCAGGAATTTTTCAGATAAAGATTTAATTGAATTAAAAGAAAAAATTAATTCAAATAAATTTCCAGTTAAATTTTTTACCTGTCATTTATTACTTAAATCTGATTCAAAGGAATTAAATAAATTCAAAAACAAAACAGATTTTATTGGAGTTTTAGGAGGAAACCCTTTGCTGAATAGTTTTGCGGTTTCAAATAAAAGAATTGATTTTTTGTTTAAGCCTTGTATGGAAGGAAGGCTTTCATTTGATACAGGAATTGCAAGAATTGCAAAACAAAATAAAACTGAAATAATTATTCCTTTTTCTCAGTTTTTTAATTCAAAGACTTCTTTGATTAGAAATTATGTTTTTTGTTTAAAAATAATGAAAAAATTTAAATTAAATGTTAAAGTTGTTTCTTTTGGAAAAACATTAAATGAATTGCGTTCAGTTAAAGATTTAGAGTCATTTAAAAACTTCTTGGAAAAAAAATATAAGAGGATAAAAGAATGAAAACAAAAAAATCAGTTAAACCAATTCCTTTGTCTTTAAGAGACAAAAAACGTTATTTGGTTTTTGAGTTAATTTCAGAAAATAATTTGTCTGAAAAAAATGTAAGTTTTGCATTAAAAAAAAAGTTAACTGAATTATTTGGAAGTTTTGGTTTAAGTAAAATGAATTATCAGTTTATTGGATTAAATGAAAAAACAAATAAAGGAATCTTAAAATGCAGGCATACTGCAACAGAAGACTTAATTGCAGGAATTTTATTATTAAAAGAAGTTAATGGAATTAAAGTTATTCCAAAAACCTTAAAGTTATCAGGAACAGTAAAAAAGGCTAAAACTTTTATTTAGTGAATTAAAATGCAGAAAGAAGAAATTGCAAATAAATGGAATCAGATTTATGATCAGTATGACGGAAAACAAGTTTCTCTTTGGCATGAAACTCCAACTTCTTTTTTTATTGAAAAAATTCCTTTTTTTAAGCAACACAAAGTTAAAACTGTTTTGGATTCCCCTTGCGGGGATGGAAGAAATTTAATTGGATTTGTTAAAGCAGGTTTTGATTGCACGGGATTTGATGTCTCTGATTCAGCGTTAAATAAATGCAAGAATTATTTGAAAGAATATAAATTAGAGTTTGAACAAGGTTTGCTTGAAGAACTGAATTTAGATAAGAAATTTGATGCAGTTTTATGTGATGATGCAATAACTCATGTTAAGAATCCGCAAAAAGTTTTGGATAACTTTTATAATATTTTGAATAAAAAAGGGTTTATTGTAATAAAGTTTCATTCAATCAAAGACTCTCATTATGGAAACGGAGAAAAATTAAATGATAACCAGTTTTTGTGTAAAGGAATTATTACAAGTTTTTATTCAAAAGAACAAATAAAAATTTTTTTGAGGAAATTCAAAATTCTAGAGTTTGTTCCGGCTTCTTATGTTGAAGAAGGCCATGGGAGTAATTATATTAGAAACAAAAAACACAGTCATCATGTTTACTTTGTTTTGGCGCTAAAAGAGTAATTTTTTTATTTAAAGTTCCTTTTAAAAAACTATTCCTTTTTAAATAAATAAAGAAGAAAAAAAAAGAAAACGGTGGTTTATTTGTATCCTGGTTCTAAAGTTTCAAGCGCTGCATATGACAGAGCAGCAACAATGTTTTCTCCTGACGGGAGATTATATCAAGTTGAATATGCTTCAAAAATTGTAGAACAGGGAACTTTAGGTATTGGATTTATTTATGATAAAGGAGTTTTATTTGGAGCAGATAAAAAAGTTTCAAGTCCTTTGATTCTTCCTGAATCAGTTGAAAAATTATTTATTATTGACAGTCATATTTCAGCTATTTCTTCTGGTTTAGTTGGAGATGCAAGAAGATTAGTTCAGATTGCAAGACAGGAAAGCCAGGAAAATTTAGCATATTATGGAGAACCAATTCATGTTGAAACTTTAGTGAAAAAGATTGCTGCATTAATGCAGGTTTTTACTCAGTATGGAGGCATGAGGCCTTTTGGAGTAAGTTTTATTTTTGGCGGAATTGACCCTGAAGGCGAAAAAAGATTGTTTGAAACTGAACCTTCAGGTGCTTTAGCTGAATACAAAGCAATTGCAATAGGAAAAAACAAAAAAGAAGCAATGAAAATACTTGAAACAGAATACAAGGAAAATATGACAAAAAAAGATGCAGTGAATTTAATGATTAAAGCAATAAAAGCAAGTTCAAGTGAAACAGAAAAATTTGATTTAAGTAAACTTGATTTTGCGTTTGTTGAAAAAGGAAATAATCTTAAAAGATTTACAAAAGAAGAATTAACAAATTTAATTTCAAACAAAAAATAATTTTTTTTAATTAATAATTCACTTTTTTAAAGAAGGATTCTTATGGTAAAAGTAAGTGAAGCAGTAATTGCAAGATATGAAAAAGACGGAGAAAAATTTGAGGTTTTAGTAGACCCTGAACTTTCAGATGAATTAAAAAAAGGAAATCAGGTTAACTTCAATGATTTATTGGCTGTTGACACAATATTTAAGGATTCAAATAAAGGAACTGAAGCATCACATGAAACTTTAACTAAAGTTTTTGGAACAACAGAAACAGAAAAAATTACAGAAAAAATAATTAAAGAAGGAAAAGTTCAGTTAACAACAGAACAAAGAAAAAAAATGGTTGAACAAAGAAAAAGAGAATTAATTGATTTTATTTCAAGAAATGCAATTAATCCTCAAACAAAGACTCCTCATCCTCCTTTAAGAATTGAAAATGTATTAGACGAAGCAAAAATTCATGCTGACCCAATGAAAACAGTTCAGGAACAACTGCCTGAAATAATAAAAAAAATTAAAACTTTAATTCCAATTTCAATGGAAAAAATAAAAATTGCATTTAAGATTCCAGCAGAACACGCAGGAAAAGCAAATTCTATTTTGCATAAATATGGATTAAAACAAGAAGAATGGCAGACAGATGGTTCTTTAGTAGCTGTATTAGAACTGCCTTCAGGAGCAAAAGAAGATTTATTAAATGACTTATCTCATTTAACCAAAGGAGATATTGAATCAAAAATTTTATAATTAATTTTTATTAAATTTTAGGGGTAATAAAAAATGAAAAAAATTGTAGTACCAGGCGAATTAGTAACAGAACAAAGAAAAAGAACAGGAGACCATGTTTTTGTTCATAATGGACAAATTTATTCTGATACAGTTGGAATAACCAATAATGAATCAACAACTGCTTCAGTTGTTCCATTAAAAGGAATTTATATTCCAAAACAAGGAGATATTTTAATTGGATTAGTTGTAAATGAATTATTTTCAGGATTTTTAGTTGATGTTAATTCATTTAGTTTATCTTATATGTCAAAAGACAGAATCAGAGAACCATTAAAAAGAGGTTCAATTGTTTCAGTTAGAGTTTCAAAAACAAATGAATTAAATGAAGCAGATGTTTCAGATGCAAGAGTTTTTTATGGAGGAGAAGTTTTTGCGGTTTCTCCAGTTAAAGTTCCAAGAATAATCGGAAAAAACGGTTCAATGCTTGATATTTTAAGAAAAGGAACTAATTGTAATTTTATTGTCGGAAGAAACGGAAGAATTTGGGCTAAAGGCGGAAATGTTCCTTTATTAATTAAAGCAATAAAAAAAATTGAAGCAGAAGCTCATACTTCAAATTTAACAAATAAAATGGCAGAATTTTTGTCAAAACAAAGAAATATTATTTAATGAAAAGGTGAAATGAAAAATGACTAAAGAAGAAAAAAAAATTTATGTAAATAAAAAAGGACTGCGTTTAGATGGAAGAGCAGTTGATGAATCAAGACCAATAACAATTAAAGCAGGAGTACTAAAAAATGCTAAAGGTTCCTGTTATCTTGAATGGGGACAAAATAAAGTTTTAGTTTCAGTTCAGGGTCCAAGAGAAGCTTTACCAAAACATATTGCTAATCCATTTAAAGCAATAGTTAAGTTCACTTACAGAATGGCTGCTTTTTCTGTTCCAGACAGAAAAAATCCTCGTCCTGGAAGAAGAGATATTGAAATATCAAAAGTTTGCGGGGAAGCACTTGAAAAATCAATTTTCTTGGAAAAATACCCTAACACTCAAATAGAAATTTGGGCGCAGATTTTAGACAGCAATGCAGGTTCAAGAGCTGCAGCTTTAACGGCTGCTTCAGTTGCTTTAGCTGATGCAGGAATTCCAATGAAAGATTTAGTTACTTCAGTTGCAGTTGGAAGAATTGACGGAAAAATTGTTTTAGATTTAAATAAAGAAGAAGAAGATGCACCAGATGCAGTTGATATGCCTATTGCAATGATGTCAAATTCAAAAGAAATTGTTTTACTGCAAATGGATGGTTTATTCTCAAAAAAAGAATGGGAAGAAGCATATGAAGTTGCAGTTAAAGGAATAGAAAAAATAAAACAATTACAAATCAATGCCTTAAAAGAACAATTTAAGCTTGAAGAAAAAGAAGAAAAGAAAACAAAAACAGAAACAAAAGAAAAATCAGTTGAATCAGCAAAAGAAACTAAAACAGAAAAAAAAGAAGATAAAAAAGAATTGAAAGATAATAAAGAATTATCTAAAGCAGAAGCAGAGGTGCAATAAAATGCAGAAAGATGTATTACTTGAATTAAACGCAGAAAAAGTTTTAAACAACTTAAAAGAAGGAAAAAGAAACAATGGAAGAAAAGTAGACGAATACAGAAAAATAACAATAGAAAAAGACCTTTACAAAAATGCTGAAGGGTGCGCTAAAGTAAAATTAGGCGACACAGAAGTAATTGCAGGAGTAAAATTTTCTTTAGGAACTCCTTATCCTGATTCTCCAAAACAAGGAACAATTTCAGTTGGAGCAGAATTAATTCCTTTAGCTTCGCCTTTTTTTGAAACTGGACCTCCTTCAATGGAATCAATTGAATTAGCAAGAGTTGTTGACAGAGGCATAAGAGAATCAAAAGCAGTTGATTTTGAAAAATTATGCATTACTGAAGGAGAACAAGTCTTAATAGGTTTTATTGACATGTATGCAATAAATTTTGATGGAAATTTATTTGATGCTTCAGCTATTGCTGCAATTTCTGCATTAAATGAAGCAAAACTTCCAAAAATTGAAAACGATAAAATAGTTGAAAAAGAATATTCAGGAAAACTTAAATTAAAAAGAAAACCTTTACTAAGTACTTTTGCAAAAATAGGAAATGTACTTGTAGTAGATCCTGATTTAATGGAAGAAACAGCAATGCAGGCAAGATTTTCTGTTGCAACAACTGAAGATAATTTTGTTTCAGCTTTCCAGAAAGGATTATCCGGAGCAATAAAAAAAGAAGATGTTGATAACGCAATAGACACTGCATTTAAAACATCAAAAGAAATAAGAAAAAACATTTAAAGGTGTAAAAAATGACTACAAAAAAAGTTTATTCAACAGGAAGATTTGGCTCAAGATACGGAGTAGGAATAAGAAAAAGGGTAATTAAAGTTGAAGCACAGCAGAAAAAGAAAAAGAAATGCCCTGAATGTAATTTAGGAACCTTAAAAAGAAGAGCAGCAGGAATTTATTTTTGTTCTAAATGCAAAAAAGAATTTGCAGGAGGAGCATATGTTCCTGAAACAATGACTGGTTCTTTAATTAAAAAAATGGTTTCACAGAAAAAGTTTTCTTCTGAAATAAAAGAAGAAGAACAGGAAGAAACTGAAATTAAAATAAAAGCAAAACCAGCAAAAAAAGAAGAAAAAAAAACAGAAAAAAAAAATTTAATTAAAAAAGCCAAAAGTGTTTTAGGAATTGATAAGAAAAACAAGGAAGAGCAAAATTCTAAGGAGGAAAAGAAATGAAAAAAGAAGGAATTGAAGCAAAAAAAGAAGGAAAATATCAATGCCAGAAATGCGGAGAAAAATTCGATGAAATTCCAAAAGGAGTTTTCAGATGTCCTTCTTGTGCATATAAAATAATAAGCAAATTACCTCAACCGGTTTCAAGGAAACTTAATGCAGTGTAATTGGAGTTTTAAATGGAAGAATATGATTATTTTTTTGATGCAAGCATTAAGTTTGAATCAAAAGAAAAAGCAGAACTTGCATTGCAAGCAATTGCTTCAGATGTAATGAATTCAAAAGCAAGAAGTATTACAAGCATTACAATTAAAAATAATTTTTTTTTAATTAATATTAAAGCAAAAGATAAAACTGCATTAAGAGCTTCTTTTAATTCAGTTTTAAAACCTTTAATTTTATTTAATGATTTAGGAGGTAAATCCCATGGCAGAACAAATTAATCAGGACAGAATTGATTTTGAAAGACAAAGAAATCAGTTAATGCAGTTGTATTCACAAAAACAACAGTTGCAGTTTCAGGATAAACTGTTAAAAGAAGCTTTAGAAGAAGTTTCAAAAACAAAAGAAGAAAAAGTCTATAAGGCAGTAGGAAACATTCTTGTTCTTTCTCCTGTTAAAGACGTAAAAAAAGATTTAGAAACACAGATTGAAGCAATAGATTTAAGACTCAAAACTGTTCAGAAACAAGAAGACCTTTCAATAGACAAAATGAATAAACTAAAAAGCAAATTAGAACCAAAAGAAAAAGAAGAGAAAAAATAATTAATTTCTCTTTTTATTTTTTTTTTTTATTACTTGAAACATTTTTCATGACATGAAATCCAGTCAGAATATTCAGGATTATCTTTCTGCATTTCTTCATCGCATAATTCTTCGCAATAAGTATTTTTTTCTTTTGCTGAATTAAATTCCTGAATTGCTTTTCCTTCAACACCATCATTAAACAAAAACATAACACTTAGTGAAGCAATTAAAACCATTCCAAAAATTAATGCAAGATTTTTTTGTTTTATATCCATCATTTTAACTCCCTCCTTTTATTTCACTGCATGGAATGCATTTATTTGATTTAGTTGTATACCATCCTGAATCTAATTCACTGTTTCCTTTGAAATAAACATGTAAACTTCCTTTTTCATCACAAAACGCATCAGGTTCTTCGCCTGAATACTTAAAACAGGGTTTTTGATTTAATTCAAGCAATAAGTTTCCTGTACTGCTTAAATAAATTAAAGAAAAAAAACCTGCAATAAACCCAATAGTCAATGCCATTAAAGTAAATCTTATTGGAATTTTGTTTTTATTAAAGTTATTCCATACCATTTTTTTCACTTCTAAATGTTAAATGTAAAAAACACATATGCTAATGCAGCTGAAATTACTACTATTGTTGCTCCAATTCCCCATTGCAGTAAATTGTCATTATTGCAGTCTGGATCATTTTCGCATGTTTTATCACAGTAATCGTCTTTTTCTTCTGAACATTCAGGAACTTTAACTTCTACTTCTTCTGAATAAGAACTTGTTTTTCCGTCTTTAAATCCAGCTATTCTATATGCATATGTTTTTCCTTTTGTGATTTCTTTGTCTGTAAATGAATTATCTGATGTTGTAGTTATTTCTTCAAAGAATTCTCCTTTTCTTTGAATAATATAATGAGAAGGTTTTGGGTTAGTGTGAGTCCATTTTAATGTGATGTTTCCGTCTTTTAATTCTGCTGTTAAATTTGCAGGAGTTTTAACTGTTGTTATTGTTTCTTTTTTTGTTGTTGCTGAAACTTCATTTGAATAAAGACTTTCATTTCCACTTAAGTCAACTGCAGTTATTGCAAAATAATATTTTGTGTCTGGTTTTAATCCTGTTAAAATCAAACTTGTTTCTGTTTTTAATGCAATTTCAGTTTTAGAGTAATTATTGGCTGTTGTTGAATAAAGTATTTGGTATCTTCTTAAATCCTGTTCAGTGTTTGGATTCCATTCTAATGTAATTGTGTTTTCTGTTGTTTTTATTACATTTAATCCAGTTGGAATTGAAGGAGGCGTATTATCTGTTTCTCCTCCAAAGTCTGCCGGACATGATTCTGCTGTTTCATTGCAGTTTTGTATTCCGTCTCCGCATGCATTACAGTTATTGCAGTATGAAGTTGAGTTTGGTGAATCATAATTCCAGTTTCCTGTTGAACAACTGCAAGAACTGCAGGTAATGCTTCTTGTTCCATAAGTTTGATTTGAAGTATTGCAGTTTGTTTTGGAGTAGTTGCATTCTGAATCAAATTCACATTCTTCTCCTGATTCAATTATTCCGTTTCCGCATTCAATTCCAGAAGAAGCGTTATTTATATTTATAGTAATACTTGTTTCAGCAGTATTTCCTGCTGCGTCTTCTGTTCTTGTTTTAATTGTATGGCTTCCGTTTGCTTCTGTTCTTGTGTCCCATGAATATTCATAAGGAGAAGAACTATCTATTGCTTTTGATGAATCATCAATAATAAATTCTATGTGTTTTATTCCGCTTGTGTCTGAAGCATTAGCAGTTATATTTACTGTTCCTAAAACAGTCTGTCCATTAGATGGGTTTGTAATATTTATTGTTGGATTAGTAGTGTCTGCTGTGGAAGTAATAGTAATATCTGCTGTGTTTGTTGCAGTTCCGTTGTCTGCTGTAATAGTTAAATTTGCAATTGAAGTTCCTTCATTTAAGCAGGTTATTATGGGGTTTTGTTCAGTTGAAGTTATTGGAGTGCAGTTTGATGTTCCTGCTATAATCCAAGAATAACTTGGAGTTCCAGCTGCAAATAAAGGAGAAGCAGTTAATGTAATTGGTTCGTTTATTAATCCAGTATAAGGTCCGTTTGTTTTTGCTCCTAATTTAAGGTAGTCATATTGTGAGGTAGTTTCTAAACTGCATCCTGTTAAATTACAGGCCATAACTTTAAAATAAATTAGAAAACTTTCTGGATTTTCCTGTGAAACTGATAAAAGATAATTATTTTGAGAATAAGTGGGATCGGTTGCTAGATAGTAATTTACTTCTAAATCAGGAGAAATTAATACAGAATAATATGTTGCTTCTAAAACAGCATTCCAATTTATTGTTAATTCTCCTATATTAGGTCCTGGTAATGAAGTTAATCCTGTTGGAGTATCAGGAACTGCTAAATTGTCAACTTGAATTGTAATTGTGTTTTCTGCTGTGTTTCCTGCTGGATCTATTGCTATTGCTTTGATTATGTGGCTTGCATTTGAAACAGTTGTTGAATTCCAGGAATATTCGTAAGGAGAAGTTGTGTCAGTTGAAATTAATGTTGTGTCAATATAAAATTCTACTTTTGTTATTCCGCTTGTATCTGATGCATCAGCAGTTAAATTAATTGTTCCTGAAACAGTTTGTCCATCTAAAGGAGAAGTAATATTTACTATTGGAGGCGTAGTGTCTGTTGTTGCAGTTATAGTTATTGCGGTTGTATCTGTTGCTTGTCCATTATCTGCATTAATAACTATATTTGCTGTTGCAGTTCCTTCACTTGAACAATTTGCTGTTGGAGTAAGTGTTGTTTCATTAGTTAAAGTGCATCCTGCACCTGTAATGCTCCATAAATAAGTTGTTATGCCTCCTACTTCAAATAAAGCAGCTCCGGTTAATGTAATGTTTGTTCCAATTGTTCCTGAGTAAGGTCCGTTTGCTTCTGCTCCTAATTTAGGGTAAGAAAAAACCATTGGAGAAGAATATTCACTGCATCCATTTGAATTACATGCATTTACTGAAAAATATAATCCGCTTGCAGGTTCGACTGAAAACACATAAGTATATGTATTAGTAAGAGTGGTTGGATAAGTGCATGTAAGACAAGAAGAATCTTTTGGGTTAGTTAAATAATAAATTTTGTAATAGTCTGCGCCTAAAGTTGCATCCCAGTTTAAATTGATTTCTCCAGGGTTTGTTCCTGGAATAGCAGTTAATCCTGTTGGAATTGCAGGAATATTTGGAACTGTAACAGAAGAAATTGTTGAATAAGCATAACAGCTTTGTGTTGAGCAAGCCCAAGAACAATTTGGAGGGGAAGGATCATTCATGCAGTATGCAGATGTTTGTTCTGTTCCTGCATTGTTTGTTCTGTATTCATAAGTTGTTCCAGAAATTATATCAAAATCTTCATAAAAAGTTCCTGTGTTGTTTAAATTTGTCCAAGTTGTGGCTCCTTCAATTCTTTTTTGTAAGTTTCCTATATCTCCTGTGATTGTTATATCAATTTTATTTCCATTAAACACTGTAGTAAGTGTAGGTGTTGTTGCAGTGCAGGTTCCAGCGCAGTCAGGAGGGCTTCCATCGCAGTCAGCTGCCTGGCAGTCTGGTGCAAAATAAATTGTAGCTTTACCTGAATCAGTTGAGGTTAATACTTGTGTTGTTACTACTGCTGCAGCAATTAAAACTATTGCGACTGCGATAATTAATTCATTTTGTCCTTTTACTTTCACTTTATTCCCTCTCAACAACAAAAAATTATGTTTAATTAATTGTATTAATATTTGTTTGTTTTTCTATTAAAATATATGCTTTTTTTAGATAATCTTGTTGTTGTTTTTTTAGCGGAATATTTAAATAAATGAAATGTTTACTAATTAATGATTCTATGAAATTTAAAGTAAGTTATTCTTTTCCGGCAATATTGTTTATTTTGGCGTTAATTTCAGTGTTTTTTTTAATTGAAATTCAACCGTTTAATTATATTATTGCATTAATTGTTTTTGTTATTGCAGGGGTTATGGCTTGGAGAATTTATTATGATTATTCTTCAACACAAGAAAATAAAACTGAAATTGAATATAAGCCTTCAGCTAAAGTAACTGATTTAATTAAAGATTCTCCTAAAGAAAGCAAAATGAAATTAGATGATTTTCTCAAAAGTTCTCCAAAAGATTTAACTAAAGAATTTGATTTTGGAGAAGATTTAGAAAAACCAGTAGAAAAAGATGGTTTAGATCCTTTTTCTGATGCTTTTATGGAAGACGAAAAATACAATGCAATGAAAAAAAAGGCACTAAAAGAATTAAAAGATGTAATTAAAACAAAAAAGAAACCTCAAAATAAAAAAATTTAATTAATTATTTTTTTTTCTTTTTTGTTTTTTTAACTGATTTTTTCTTTGCAGCTTCTTTTTTGGCTTTGGCTTTTTCTTTTTTTTCTTTGGCTTTAGCCTGTTCTCTTGCTTTTTTTTCTCTGGCTTTTTCTCTTGCTTTTTTGGCTTTGGCTTTTTCTCTTATTTTTTCAGCTGCTGCTTTCTTTTTTGCTTTTGCTTGTTCTTTTATTTCTAATTCTTTTTGTTTTTGTTCTTCTTCGGCTTTTTTCTTGGCTTTTTCTTTTTCTCTTTCTTCTTTTGGAAGTCTTACAAATTTCCTGTATTTGAATTTTGCCCAAGAAGGAGGTTGTTTTTTTCTTAATTTAAATTCTTCAGCTAAAAGCTTTTTTCGTAGTTTTTCGTCTATTTCAAACATTATTATCACTTTAAACAATAGTTTTTCCCATTAATAAGTCTTGCTATTAGTTATGTATACTTTACTTGTGTTTTATTTCAATAAAGCAATTAGCACATAAGAATTTTCCTTTAAAGTCCATTCCTAGTGAATCTTTTTTATTGCATAAAATACAATTTTTTGTCTGCAGTCCTTTTGTTGCCCAGGAATACATTAATTCCCATGAAACCCATTTTGGAGTAAATAATTCCTGCATTATTTTTGTGTCATTTTCTTGGATTCTTTTTTTCTGGCTTAAAGTTATTCTTTTGTTTAATCCTTCAAGCCACCTTACTTTTTCTTCGTCTCCTTTTCTTTTGAATTCAGTTAAAGTGGTTTCATATAAAGTCATTTTTTTTCACTCTAAATATATTGTCTGCTTTTTCTTTTTAATTTTGTCTCTGTTTGCATACTTTAATAGATAATGAACAGTGCTTTTTGGGATTCCTGTCTGTTTTCCTATTTTTCTTGCACTAAAATAATCTTTTTTTAATTCAATTATTTTCAGTATTGAATCAAATCCTGCTTTTATGGCTCTTCCTCTTTTTGATTCTTTTTTTATTGTGATTTCTTTTTTTTCAATTAATTTTACTGCATCAGGTTTCATTCTTTTTAATGTGGATTCACTTAAACTTATTTCTTTTATTTTTCTTTTTTTTAATAGTTCTTTTATTTTTGCTTCTTTTATTGGTCTGATAAAATGAATTTTTTCTGCATTAACAGGAATGTCTCTTATGTTTGTTTCAGGATAAAAAGAGTATTTCATTTTTTCACTTTTTCTTTGGTTTATTAATTTTATTTTTTAATATTTGTTATTTTTTTTAGTTTAATTTTGTTTCTTTTTTTTATTTTCTTAATTGTTTATTTTATTTTTTTTGTTTATTTATTTTTTTAATTGTTTTTTTTTGTTTATTTTTTATGTATTTTTTTTATTCTTTTTTTAATCTGTTTTTTATTTCATCTTGTATTTTAATGTTTTTTATTTTTTTTGTTATTTGGCTTTCTTTTATTTTGTCTTTTATTTTTATTTCCTTTATTTTTTCTATTCCTGAATCTTTTATTCCTGTAATTTTGTTTGTTATTTTGTTTGTTTTGATTTTCTGGCTTCCTTTTTTCACTGCTTTTGTTGTAATGTATTTTACTCCTTGTACTATTTCTTTTCCTTTTAATGGTTCGTCAACTTTTTCATAGACTCCTTTTCTTGTTTCAACTATTAATGGGCCTGACCATTCAATGTTTTCTTTTTGTTTTAATGATTCAAGAATGTTTTCTTCAGTTAATTCTTTTTTAAATTTTATTTTCATTATTCCTGTTCCTATTCTTTCAGCTGAATGGGCGTCGCTTCCTGCAGTTATAAATCCTGCTTCTTTTCCTAATTCAATTGATTTAATGCATCTCATTAAAATGTCCTGTCTTTTTGAATCAAGTGAATCTTTTATTTTTACTCCTACTTTTCCTAAACCGATTTTTTTTGACACCATGTTTTTTTCAAGAAATGAAAAGAAATTAATTGGTTTTGCAATCCATTGAGAGTCATACAAAAAATTACTTAAATGTGAAATCATTCCGTTGTATATTTCTACTCCGCATTGGTTTTTTCTAATTAATTTTTTTGCAGCAGCAGTTCCTTTTAGAAAACAAACTGAATCATTTTCATATCCATAAGGGTGCGAAAAACTCAGAAAAAAGTTTTTTTCTTTTATAATTTCCATTACTCTTTCAATGTCTACTTTTGTTTCAAATAATTCAATTTCATCATAAAGTGATTCATCTTTTGCATAAACTAATGCATGCCCTGCATCAGTATCTAATTCTATTCCTGGAATTAACACAACGTCTTCAGGTTTAATTTTATTTAATTTCTCAAATGCATCTCTTGGATTGCAGTAATTGTGTTCTGTTATTGCAACAGCATTTAATCCAATTAACTTTACTCTTTTCCAGTATTCGCTTGGAATAGTATTTTTTTCATTTAAATGCGTATGCAAATCAATTGTAATTAAATTCATTAAAAAAATTAAGCCAAAAAATCTTAATAAAACAAGCTTTTCTCTGGCATGACAGAAACAATAGGTTTTTATTTGCTGAATTCTTTTAATTTTAGGTTTAAATGTCTGGCAATTCAGAAATTAGCATTGGTTTTGAATTAAAACTCCTGGATTTAATTAAAGAGAACTGGCCTGTTACTTCAATTGAGTTAGCTGAATTATTTAATGATAAAATTGATTCAAGAAAATCAAAGAAAAGAGCTTATTCAAAGTATTCTTATTATTTAAAAAAATTAATTTCAAATAAAGTTTTGTTTTCAAAAAAGTCAGGAAACACTTTAATTGTCTGGCCTGTTGAAGTAGAAAAATACAGGGTTATTGATTCAATTATTTCTGATAAACCTTTGGAGGAAAAAAATGCTAAACAATTATTACGATAAATTTATTTTTACAGGACAAATTAAATTTAATCATTCTAATTTTTTTCTTATTGATATTCCTTTTCTTTTGTTTCCTGTTGAAATTTTATCTGAAGTATTAGTTTCTGTTTCTGATGATCAGGCAAAACAAATTTATGTTTCAGTTAAAAAATCAGTTAAAAGTTTTCTTCCTAAACTTCAGGCTAAACCAAAATATTCAGGAACTTCTTTGGTTAATTTTTGCAATGAATTTTTTTCCAGTTCAGGTTTTGGAAAAATAAGAATAGTTCATTTTGATAAAGAGAATTCAAGGTCAATTCTTTTAGTTTCTTCTTCGCCTTTTTCTGTTAATTTAAAAAATAAACCAAAGAAACCAGTTGATCATATTTTAAGAGGAATTATTGCAGGAGTTTTTTCTTTTGCTTTAGATATGGATTTGGATTGTGTTGAAACTAAATGTGCTTCAATTAATTCATCTGAATGCGAATTTATTGTAAACAAAAACACAGAATTTGATTTTTCTAAAAAAAATACTCAGCAACAGTTAAATCCAAAAATATGAATTAAACTATTTCAACTTTTTTCATTTTTTTTGGAATTGAAAAAGGTTTTTTACTTTTACATTTACTGCATTCTGCTGTAAAATTTGGTTTTTTTGTTTGTTTTTTTGGTTTAATTGTAAATTTTGCTTTTCCACCATAACCTTTTTTGTGTTTTTTCTGGAATCTTCTTGTTCCTTTGCTGTCTGCTCTTGCTTTTTTTGATTTAGTTACTTTAATTTTGTGGTCTTGGTGTTCATTGCATTTTTTACAGTAAATTTTGATTGTTTTTGGTATTTTCATTTTATCACTTTTAATACAGCTATAAATAAGGATTTAATTCTCTAAAAAAATAGAGTTTTTACTTTAATATTTGCCTTCAAAACCTTTTTTAAAGCTTTTTATGTTGCTTTATTATTCTATTATTTCATTTATTATATTTCCCTTTCAATTAAGTATTCTCCGAATTTTTTTAATAAGTCTTTTGCTTTTCCTTTTTTTAAGTATGGTTCAACTTCTTTCCAGCTTTTTTTAATTAAATTTCTTGCTTTTTGTTTTGCATATTCAATTGAATCATATTTTTCCATTATGCCTATTGCTTCGTTTATTATTTCCTGTTCTTCAGGATGCATTGCAATAATTTCTTCTAATCTTTTTTTGTCTTCTTTGCTTGCTTTTTTTAAGGTATGCAGTAAAATCAAAGTTTTTTTTCCTTCATGAATGTCTTCGCCTATTCCTTTTCCTTTGCTGAATTCTTCTCCAACTAAATTAAGTACATCGTCTTGAATCTGGAAAGCTATTCCAATGCTTTCAGCATATTTTCCTATTTTTTGTATTTCTTTTTCTGTTGCTTCAGTTAAAATTGCACCTAATTTTGCACTCATTCTGGATAAAGCTCCGGTTTTATATGCACACATCTGCAAGTAATGCTCTTCAGTTAAATGGTTTTGATTTTCTTTATGCCATAAAATATCCATTCCTTGCCCTGCACTTAATCTCATCATTTCAATTGAACATAAATCATAAATTTTTCGAATAGTTTTGTCTTTTAATTTCAGTTCATTTCTATACAATAACATAAACGGCAAAAAATACATTGCATTTCCTGCATTAATCGCAATGTCTTGTCCAAACAATAAATGAGTGCATTTTTTTCCTCTTCTTAATTCAGATGAATCTTCAATATCATCAATCATAATGCTTCCGTTATGCAAAAATTCAGGAAGCATAGTTAAAGGTAAAATTTTTTTTTTGTTTTTTCCGCCTAAAGCTTCAAAACTTAAAATCATTAAACTTGGACGCCATCTTTTTCCGCCTCTTTCCAAAAAATTCCATATTGGTTCACTTAAACTTTTAGTTAAAGTTTTTTCATCTAACTGAAATTCTGCTTTGCCTAAAGCTTTTTCCAGCCATTTTTTTTCCAGTTTTCTTGGAAAAAATTCTTTCATTTCAGCATCAATTAAATTTTGATTTTTTTTTAAGTATTCTTTGAATTCCATGTTCTCACAAATTTCTTATAGTTTATTAATTTAAAGTTTTGTTTTTGTTAATAATTTAAATTTATTTTTTTAAAATAACGAAAACTGAAAACAAAATAATTATTATTCCAATTAAATTTGTTTCAGGTAAATTTTCTACAGCACTTTCTCCTATTACATAAAAATAAGTTAGTTTAGTGTTATTTAATGGTTTTTCATCTAATTCATAAAATCCCGGTGCAGGCATCCAATAAATAGTTGAAGTAACAGTGTATAATTCATTTTCTTTTAGGAATTCAGTGTCATAAAACAATATATTAAATTCATATTTTGTTAAAGGATCAATTCCTTGACTTAGACCCTCAACTATTTCTTGTGAAAGAGTTGCTGCAGTATTCCCTTGTGAATCAATTATTACAAGTTCTATTTTTGCACCTAACTTTTTATTACTTACATTTGTTACAGTTGAATAAAATCTAATTAAGTCTCCTGTAGTTACAATTAATTGTGATTCAGGCAAAATAATTGCGCCTTCTGCTTGATTTCCTGAACTCCCCGCTCCTGGTGCTTTGCAGTCTTCTAGTTTCCAGTTGCACACATAACCTGTATTAGGATCCCATATGTCATCATATAAATTTTCCATTATAGTTGAATCATTTTTAAGTTTATCTGTTGGCGTGTTTATCCAAAAAACAGTTATTCCTCCAGGAATATATTCGCTTCCGTCACTTAATTTAATTATTGAATTAAATAAATGAAAATCAGTGCATTCTAAATAAGAATTAATTTTCCATTTAGTGTCAGTTTCAGAAAAACTATTTATGTCAGCTGAAGTGCAGGTAATATTTGAATTATAATATGTTGCATTGCTTGTGTTTTCAGTATAATATAAATTTACATCAGTTATTCCTACAAACTCAGGAGAATAATTATTTATTACAATATTTAAGTCAAGTCTTCCGTCTTCTCCGTAAATAATTCCATAAGTAGGCAAAGTTTCAGAAGTTGTTTTCATGTTTATTACATGTACATTAATATCTGGAACAACAAAATTAAAGTCATCAATTAAAGAATAAGGACTTCCATTAGAATAATTTCCAGTTGAAGAAATTTTTAAGTTATGGTTTCCAGGCTGACAAAAAAAGGCATAATCTCTTTCTATAATATTAAAATCTTCTCCATTAAAAGCAGATCCGCCTCCTTTGTATTGTATTAAAGGGCAATCAGGATTTAAAACTGAAGTAAAAGCAGTTGAATTAATCCGAGTTATATTGTTGTTTGGTTCTGTTGGAAAACCATTCCCTGTATTTTTTATTATAACTGTTTTCTTTAATTTACTAATTTCAGCTAAACGATAATCAAAATTTTCTTCAGGTGTCCAAAATAATTCTAGTCTATCTGAATTAGGTAAAGTAACTAAAACACCATAATCTCCATCAAATTCAACTTCATCATTATTATCAGAAAAATAAGTTAAAGCAGCACTATAACCAGAATAACCATCTTGATTTGTTGCTTTAACAACAACAATTTGTGTTCCGGGCTTATTGCACATTAAATTCAAAGTTGAATTAACATCAGAAGAATAAATTCCAGTATCAACACTTGACTTATCAGGACAATCATTTGAAACAATCCATTCAACATCAATAATATTTTTATTTTGAGGGTCATGGGAAACCATTTTCAAAACTGCATCTTTTATTTCTGGGGAACCAAAAGAAGAACGTTTTCCCCACCAGCTTTTTACATTAACATCAGGTAATATAGTTTCATAACTTGAATCAAAAGTAAAATTATAATCATAATTCATGTCAACTGGGAATTCAGTTGGAGTTTCAATTACCCCGCAGATTCCTCTTATGTTAACTGGGATAGTGTAATTTTGGCTGGTACTGTTTGTTTTAACTTTAAAAAAATAACTTGTTTTTGCAGTGCATCTTAAATCTGAACCTTCAGGCGAACACTCATCAAAAACTGTTGTCGGCCCAAAACTTTCTTGAATAGAATATTCATTTTTATTTTCAGTTAAAGTTATTCCATAATTTTTATCCGGACTTTCAAAGTCACAGGTTTGCCAGTTTTGGTCTCCTGAGGAAGGCCCTGTGTAATCCCAGTTTAATATCATCCAATGCCAGAATTCTTGTTTTGGAATTACATCTTGTATTTGGTTTACATCAAGGTTTATTTCGTATGCATTAACATTAACTAAAAAAAATAAAAATACTAAAATGAGAATTAATTTTTTTTTCATGCTTTTATTATTAAAGCAGACTAAAATTTAATTGTTTCTTTTAATAAAAAAAAGAAAAAGTAGAGCCTTTTTGAAAAGGCTTTTTATATTTGAGAACAAAAAATCCAGTTCAGTGTTGTTTTATCAAATTGAGGTGTGCAAGAAGTACTTGTTTGGATTACATTAAGTTGAACTGTTTTTTCTATTTGATTGTAATATTGGTCTACTGCAAATTCTCCAACAGTTGATCCTGAGCCTTGGTGGTATCCGTCTGTGTCTATTACTGTGATGTTTAAATCTTGTGCTCCTAAATTAAAGTCTTCAGCGTTTAAGGTTATTGTTAATTCTCCTTGATTGCTTCCAATTAACTTAACTCCAAAAGCACCGCTATTTGCATCAGTTGAATCTATTGGTGTTCCATTAATTCTGATTTCAAATGTTTCTGCACTTTTATAATTAACTTTATAACTTGAAGCTACATTCCAGTCAGGTTCTCCACATAACAAGTCATCATCTGTTATTGTTAATTTTATTTTTGCTGTTCCGTTTTCAATTACAGTATAATTTTGTTTGTCTGTTCCTACTCCAAGCAAAGGTTTATTGATGTTTTTTACTTGTAGATATATGTAATCAAAATCAACTTGTGACCAACTTCCATTTAAATATTTAAATATGGAAACAGAGAGTTTTGAATTATCAAATACATTCCCCCAATAATTTATTAAGGGCAGTAATTGTCCTGTTATATTTCTTGTAGTATATTTTTCTGTAAAACAATAATCTTCCGGCTTATTCCAGTTTAAGTCTGCTTCAACATATCTTCCAATTCTCCAGATTGGTAAAGTAATGTTTCCAATCATTCCGTCAGGATAAGTTAATCCTGGAAATCTGCTTACATCTTCAGGCATGTCAAGTATTGCTAAATTTGCATCTATAGGAACCATCCAAGTTCCAACGGTGTGTCTATTTCTTACATTGCATATTCCTGCTTGTTCTGTTAATACATCTCCTCCATAACGGTATCCTTCAAAATTTCCTGAATCTCCATATATTGGAAAGTCTATTCCATTGCAAAGCGAATAAGAATATATTTTTGTATCCTCAACACTTTCTTTAGGTGTTATTTCTGTTATTTCATTTGTATTAAGTAAAGGTTTAATTAACGCCATTGAAAAACTAGCTAAAAATATTATTGTTAATAAAACAAAAATTTTCTTCATTTTTATTCCCTCCAAAGTAATAACTTTAATACAAATTATGTTTAATTCTTTATTTAAATGTATTTCTTTTGTTTTTCTTTATTGTTTGTTTATTTAGTTGATTTCTATTCGTTTGTTTAATTTCTTTTGTTTTTTATTAATGTTTGTCTGTTTTATTGTTTGTTTAATTCATTTTCTTTTTGTTTTCTTTTTAGTAAAAGTTTTTAAACCATGACGTTGTAATCTAATAAACTTGAGGTTTTTTTGAGAGTGTGGTTTGATGGTTGAAAGAGTTAAAACTGGAATTGAAGGATTAGATAAAGCCTTAAATGGCGGAATTCCTGCAAGAAATTTAGTTTTAGTTTCAGGCGGAGCAGGAACAGGAAAAAGTACTTTATGCATGCAGTATTTAGTTAACGGCGCAAAAATGTTCAAAGAAAGAGGATTATATATTTCCACTGAACAGTCAGACGGAGAACTAAAAAAACAAGGCGAACAATATGGCTGGAATTTATGGGAACTAGAAGAAAAAGGATTACTAAAAGTTATTTATATTGATATAATTAAAGGCGGAAATTTCATTGAAAAAACAAGAGAAGCAATAAAAAACTTTAAACCAAAACGTTTAGTCATTGATTCAATGTCAACTTTATCTGATTACATGGCAGTAACAGATTACTCAAAACAATCATGGAGCATAACAACAATCCAAAACAATGTTATTCCACAATTCTTTTCAGAAAAACTAATGAGCAAAAAAATCTTAACTGCACTAATTAATGAGTTGAAAAACTTTGATGCAACCGCATTACTGACAACAGAACTGCCTGAACAGGGTGGGCAGTTAAGTGCAGATGGATTAAGCGAATATATCTGCGATGGAGTAATTTTACTTTATCATACGACAATAGGTGGGGAAAATTTTGGAAATATTCAAATAAGAAAGATGAGATATACTTCTCATCAACATGGAATGTTTTCCACAGTTATAAATGAAAAAGGATTAACAGTTGGAGAAGAAACAACTCTAATAAAGTGAATATTAAAGGTGTTTTAAATGGTAATGGGTCTTTTAGCTAAATTATTAATGACCAAACAACTAAAATTTGAGAATGGTGTTATTGAACTTAAAGGAACTTATTTGACGCTTTTACCGTCTTTTTTTGTGGCAGAATTAACAAAATATTATATGAAAGAAAATAATCTTTATAAATTTTATATGCTTTCTTGGTATTGGGGGTTTGTTTTAGTTAGATCTGTAGTGCATAGTTTTAATCTTAAAACGCAGGATCAAATATATTCTCTAGGAATGGATTTAGCAGAAGCTATGGGTTTAGGATTATATAAAACTCATGATTATTATCCTGGAAAATATACTCATTTTGTAGTTAAAACAAATCCTATTACTAAATATTTTAAAGATGAAAAAATTATGGAACCTTTAGATATTTTTGTAGCAGGATCTATGGCTGGTGGTGGTTGTTTAGTTCATAATAAATTGTGTCAAAATGTGGAAACTTCGTGTATGATAAAAGGAGATCCAGTCTGTGATTTTATTACAGGGACTGAAGAAGAATTAAAGAGCAGAGGAGTTTGGGATGTTGCTTATAAAAGATATAAATTGGATAAACTTTTGCCACTTCAAAATAAAATTTTTATTGAATTTAATGAAGAGAATGAAGCTGAATTATCCTCATATATTATAGATAAATTAAATAAGATGTAATTTCTCAATCGATTTTTTTATTTTAATGTTTTCTTCTTCAATCATTTCAAAAAAATTTCTTATTATTTTTCCATTATTTTTCCTTTTGATTTGAATTGCTCTTTTTTCATAAAAATTAATAAGTGTTAGTATTAAGGGGTTTCTAAAGCCTTTTTTATCTGCAGATCTGATTCCATTATATATTTGATTTTCTTCATCGTGTTTTAAATCAGTTATATCTTTTTTTATTAAATTTACTGCTCTAAATGTTCTTGAAATCTCCATAATTTCTTTTTTATTTTTTAATTTCTTGTTCATTAGGGGTAATTCTACGTATATATCCATATCTAAACTTCTACAATCATAAATTTGCATAGATAACTCAACTACTTTATCGAAGTCTGTTTCTTTTTCTAAAAGTTCTTTGTAAAAACTTTCTAAAACTGCTATTGATATTATCTTATTAAAATAATTTTCCATTATTTCAGTGATTTTTTTATTATATTTATGGTTATAAGTAACAGTTAAACTTCTTAAAAGTTCTAATATATAAAGTGCTTTGATTTCTGTTTCTAATTTTTCATCAAATAAATCGTCTAATATATTTATAGTAGCATCTAAAGATATTGATAAATTTATGATTTTTTCAGGATAGAATGGTATTGCTTTTTTTGCAAAATATGTTCTTAAATATTTTTCCTCATTTAACCATTTTTTAGCAAGATGTTTATATGCAATATTCAAAGAATTTTCTATAATTTTATTTGCTTGAGGGTTTTTGATTTTTATTTCTTTTTTTACAATGTAATTTAATTTTTTTAAATTTAGTTTAATGGTTTTTTTATATTGTCTTTCTAAATCTTTCAAGTTAGCACCGTAATTAATAGCGAAGCATAATTTTAAAAAGGATGAGTTAAGTTTAAATATTGAAATTATTTATTTAATATTTTAAAATTTATTTTTTTAAACTTTTTTTTCCATGTTTATTATTTCTTATCTTTAAAAAATGTATTTTAACCGTTTTGGAAATTTTTTTATTCTTTTCAGTTTTTTTAACTAAAAATACATTTTTCTGTATTCTTCTGCTAGTTCTTTGTTTTTTGTTATTATAACTGTTATTTTTGGTTGGGGTAATCTCATTAGTTGTATGTGTTTTCCTATATTAAATTTTGCAAGTTGTTTTGGAAGCCTGTTTTGTATTTCCCATATTTTTCTGAATCCTTTAGGATAAATTATTTCTGCTATGTAATCTCCAATAATTATTTTATCACTGAGTTTTGTTGCACAACCTTTTATTCCATATTTAATTTCTTTTATGCCATATTCTTTAAGTGTTATTCCAAACATTTTATCTGCTTCATTTTCTTCTTCTACTCTCATGTACCACTTGTTTATTTTGCATACTTCTTTAAATCCAGTTAAATGTTTTTCATCTAATCCAACTAATGAATAACAAAATCTCCATAATGCAAGGCAAGGTTTGTTTTCAGGATTTGGTGCTTTCATTATTTTATCAATCAAAAACCAGCCAATTTCTAATATTCCCTTAAATACAAAATTTCTGGATTCTCTTTCATTCATTTCAATTAAATTTGTTCCTTTTTGTTTGTTTTTGATTTTTTCTGCTATTAACTCAGCATTATTTTGAATTTTTTTTATCCATTCTTCATTTATAATATATTCTGACTGAGTTTTTGAAATATTTTTTTCTTCCATCATTTGCTTTAATTGTTTATGTACTGCTTGATATGAAACTGAAATAGCATAATTTCTTTGAAGTCTATTATAAATTTGTTTTGCTGTTAATGGCCAGTTTTCACTTAAAATTTCTATAATTTTGTTTTTAGTATTTTCTTCTTTAGTCATTTTTATTTCCTTTTATTTTTTTCTTTCTGGCTTTCTTCATAAATTTTTTTTGCTTCTTCTCTTAAAGAGTCAGCTAATTCTTTGTTTTTAAATACTGCTATTTTTATTCCGTATTTTTTTGAACCAAATTCAAACATTTTTTGCATGTCAAAGTCTTTTTCGTTTTTAACTTTGGTGTATAATTTTTTCATGTCTTGTTTAAGTTCTTTTGGGAAGTGTGCTTGAAGTATGTAATCTCCTTCAACAAAAGTATCTGTATTCATTGAAAATTTTTTGTTTAAAGCAACTTTTTTTCCTAGTTTAGCAACATATTTTGATGTTACTTTATCTAAAAAAGTGTTATGCGCACAAATATTCCAGTGAACTGTTCCACTAAACATTTTTTTCATTTTTTTGTGTTCTTCTTGTGATGCGCCAATAATTGGCCAAGCATGATTCCAAACACAAACACAATCTTTTTTTTTTGGATTGCCATATTTGCCAGATTCATTCCCCATAAATTCATTTATTAAGAATTTTCCGCAATCAACTAATGAATCAAAAACAATCATTGTTGAACCATCTTTTGAGTTTGTTTTTTCAAGTGATAATTCAAGTTTTTTAGCGTAATTTGAAAGATTTTTAATCCAAGAATAAGCTATAGATAATTCTGCGCCGTTTTTTGAAAGTATTTTTTCTTTTATCATTTCTTTTATATGTTTATGAACTGCTTGATAACTGATATTTATTCCGTAACTTCTTTTTAGTCTGTGATGAATTTGTTTTGTAGTTAAAGGCCATTCATTACTTAAAATTTCAATTATTTGTTCAGAAGTATTTGAAATCTTCATGTTTAACAACTCTTCTCAGTATCTTATGTATAAAAAGGAAATTTAAATTTAACTTTTAGTAATTATAAGAGTTATATGGGTTGAAGAAATGACTTTGAATTTAGTTTTGCCGGTTTTGAATGGAGAAAAAGCTTCTTCTAAAGATGTAATTATTTCTTTGCTTGCTTATGAACAGAAGTTAAGTGCAAAGCAGATTCATGCAAGAACTAAACGAAAGTATGCGTTAAATATTTCTTATCAGGCAGTGCATAAAACATTAAATGAATTAATGGAAAAAGGAATAATAGAAAAAAAAGGAAAAGAATATGAATTAAATTTAAACTGGATTAACTCATTAAAGAAATTCACTGAACAACTTCTTTCAAAAGAAGATAATAATTTGACAGTATTAGAAGTAATAAATAAAGATATTTCAAATTTTTATTTTGAAGATTTGGCAGCAGTTGACAGATTTTTATTAAGTACAAGAGAAGCAATATCTACGGAAGAAAAAAAGCCCTTGTATTTTTATTGGTTTCATTCATGGATTCCTTTGTTTTTTTCTAAAGAAGGATATTCTAAAATGAAAACTTTAGCAGAGAATACTTTATTATATGTCTTAATTAAAGGAGATACTTCTTTAGATAAATGGTGTGGTCAAATTTTAAGAAAATTTAATCAAAAAAATTTTAAGACAAACATAACTGATTTTAATATGCCTGAAGTTATAGTTTATGAAGATTATATTTTTCAGGTGTTTTACCCAAAAAACATTATAGATGAAGTAAATAAAGAATTCAAAAAAATAAAAAAAATTGAAGATTTAGATGTGGAGGGGTTATTTACTAAAGTTTTTGAAAGAAAAGTAGGAATTCCCTTAACTGTAACAAAAAATCCAGAAATTGCAAAACAATTAAAAGAAAAATTTGAAGCTTATTTCTGAATTCTGTTTTAAAAAAATATTTTTTTTAGTATTTCTGTATATAGTCTGCATTATTTTTTGTGTTTTTTTCTTATTTCTTCAGCAAGTTTATTTAATTCTTTCAGGTTTGTTTCTGCAAATTTGCTGAAGTCTTTTGATATTTCTTTTATTATAAGTTGTTTTTCTTCTCCTGCTTTGAATTCTTCTTCAAATTTTTTATTTTTTAGGTTTTCCCAGTATTTAAGGTATTTTAACATAAACATTGTTTTTTTTATGGCTATTTTTTTCACTGATTTTATTGTAATTCCTTTTTTTGAAAGAAAATACAAGTCAATAATGTCTCTTGCTTTAAATCCTCTTCTGGTAAGCAATGCTCTGACTTTTTCTGCGGCTATTTCCTTTAAGTCATAGACTTTTAATTTAGTATTTTGTGTTGCCATTTTAGCGTGTTTAGGATATAAAAATTCAAGTTCTTTTTTGTGTTTTTCAGCAATAGCTTTTATTTCTTGTTTTTTTAGTTTATAAAATAGTTTTTCTATAAAATTAATTTGGATTTTAATAAAAGTTTTCCTGTTTTCTGTTGTTGACTTATACCATAATTTCAATGTAGTAAACTTATTGCTTCCTCCAAGTTCAACAAAATGTTTGTCTGATTTTATTCCCTTAAATTCAAGTTCAAGTTTTTCAGCAATAATTTCAATTAATTTTGTTATTTTATTTATTTCTTTTGAAAGCATTTTTCTTATTTGTTTTTCTGATTTGTTTTCAAATATTTTTTGATTAATCCAAGTAAAATCCAAATCTTCAGAAAATCTATAATGACCAAAATATACTTTAGTTAAACAAGTTCCTCCTTTAAAAGCAAAATTTTCAGCAAAGTAATCTGATTTTGATAATTCAATTAACAACCCCTGCAAATAAAGGTCTTTTTCTATTAATGAATTGTTTTTTATTTCTAGTTTTTGTGAAAGCAATTCAATTATTCCTTTTGAAATCAAATTAATTCCTCTATAATTTTTTTTACTTTATTGTTGTAGTGTTTGCTGTATGTCTTTAATTTACTTTTGTCTGCTTTTTTAATCCATTCAATTAACTCGTTTTTTATTGCGTTTTCTGATTTACCTGAATGAACCTTTAAATGAATCAAATCCAGCAATGTTTTTTCTAAATCAGAGAAAGGTATTCTTCCAGTTTTTTTTATTCCAAAACCAAACAATTTTTTATTTAGTTTAACAAATTTTACTTTTCTTCCTAATATTTCAAATGCTTTTGCCCTGAATATTTTATCAGAAACAACATAATCTACTGTAAAAAATTCATGTGTTATTGTATTTAATTTTATAGCTGTTTCCAGTCCAACATACCATTTTTTTACGTTCTTATATTTCATTGCTTCTGCAATGGCTTCTAAATGGTTTGGTCTGCCTGTTTTAAGTTTTCTTTCTTCAATTCACGGAACATAAAAAAAACCTCTGACAATTCTTTTAATATATTTGTATTTGCTTAAATATTTTATTGCATTAATATAAGAAATTCCAAGTTTTTTACAGTATTCTTTAAGTGTTTCTTTAGAAATATATCTTTTGTTATCAAGCAAAAGTTTTCTAACAAGCAAACTAAAACTCATCATATCACTATTAACCTATAATGGGAGAATTATAATATAAATATATTGTTGTTGTTTAATTCTTTATTTGTATATTTGTTTGCTGTGCGTTTTCAATGTAATTGCTTATATCTTCTATTGTCCAGTTTTGAGTTAAGTCATTTGAAGCATTACAGGTTACTGGCATGCATTGAAGTTCAGGGCCTCCTTTAAACAGGTAATTAATTAAATAAATTAAATCAGATATGTCAACTGAGTCTTTGTTGTCAAGGTTTCCGCATTCTTGTGTTGAAGTTGACTGAATAATGAATTCAATTGAATTTGCAATTAATTTATTTCTTGAATTAATTTCATTAATTGAATTAACTGAAAAAGCAAAATAAATTGTTTTATTTGAGTCAGCTAAAATTATTGCAGATTCAGCATTATTCCAGTCAGCAATGCTGATTGAATTAACTGGAGTAACTGAATCAGGGTAAGGAGAAATGTTTCCATCAATTGTAATCTGAGTTATTCCATTTAATAATTCATGGTTTGATAGAATTAATGGTTCTTGTCCGTCAATTATTAAATCTTTATCTAAATTTGAATAAAGTTTTTCTTCTAAAAACAATTCATTTGCATGGTCAAAAGCAATGTCTGTTCCTTCAAATATAATTCCTTTAGTGTATTCTTGCAGTAAATTCATGTCTTCTTCGTTTATTACTGTGTTCCAGTAATTTCCAGTATACTCCAAATCAATAAATTAAATTTAGTTAAGTATTCTATTGTTGGAACTCCTTGTGTTTTTTCATTCCATACTTCAAAACAATAAAGGTTTGCTTTTAATGCTTCTTCAAATGCATTAATGCTTTCAGGATTGTCTGTTGCATAATTTTCTGCGTCATTGTCATTTATAATTAAAATATTTGATTTACTGCATAAATATGCTTCATAAATTAAATTATTGTTTGTGTAATCTGATTCAATAACTGTTTGACTTGAATTTATTTTAACTTCAATTAAATGAATTCCAGTGTTTTGGTTTGTTTCTGCTATAATTGATTTTGTTTCATTTGAATTAACATTAATGTTTTCATCATGAATTTTTATTCCGTCAAAAAATATTTCAATTAAAACATTTTCTGCTTTTGTTCCGCCTAAACTTTCTGTTAATAAAGCAATTTCATTTAATGCATTTTCGTTTTCTGCTTGAATTAAAACTTTAGTTGTTTTTAAAGGAAAACTTTCAGTTAAAGAAACTAATTCAGGAGAAATTTTTTGTGAAACTTCAGTTATTGGTTCAGAAACAACAAAAGATTTAGTTAAAATTAAAGGATAACTAAACTGAACTAAAAACAAAATCAAGAAAAAATAAATTAAAAACTTTTTAGATATATTCATGCAATCCCTCCTTGCATTGCAATGCCAATTAAACTGAACAGAACTCCAAAAAACACGCCTAATGTTATTGAAATAGCAATCAAATAAATTGTGTATTTTTTTATTTCAAAAGCCTTTTTCTCTTCTCTTACTGTAAAAGTATCTGCAAATTTGTCATGCCAGCTTTGTTTGTTTTTGTCAAAAATAATCCATAAAAGGCCCAGCAAAAAAGAATAAAGGGAAATCCAGTAAGCAAAATACCTTAGTATTGATTTTTTCCAGCCAACAGGAGTGTTTCCTTCTATTGTATAAATTTTTATTTTTCTTAATTGTTTTCCGATTGTCTGGCCTTTTGTTGCAGTGAAATAAATCCAATATACTGGTTCAAAAATAAACAAGTGAATTAAATAAAGAAAAAGAGCAGGCAAAAAAATTAATGTTGGATCGTTTCCTGCTGCCATAATAATTATTGCTGAAACAAATACTGAAATACATAGTAATGCCAATAATATTAGTCCATCAATAATTCTTGCACTAAATCTTTGAATAAAACCTGCTTTAGGTGAATCTAACATTAATTTTTCTTTTTTTAAATCAGTTCTAACTACAATTGTTCCTGCAACTTTATCAAAAAATCTTTGCTTGTTTTTTGTTGTAAAAATTGTTAATGCATCTATTAGTAAGAAAGGCAAAAGATTATCGGCAAATTTTGTTATGTTTCTAAAGAATGCATCAATGTAGCTTATTTCTTTTCCATTTTCTTTTATTACTTTTATTTTCAATATTTTTTTCCCAATGCTTGCACCAAATTTTCCTTCTACTACTGTCCAGTAAATTGTTTGGGCAACAACAAAACAAAATGACATTAAAGTTATTACTGCAACAGAACTTAGTTCAATGTTTGAATTAAATACCATAATGTTTGCTACTGAGGATATAATAAATGAAATTATTCCAAAGATAATTGACAGAATTATTAAGTCAATTATATAAGCCAGCAATCTTCTTGGAATTGAAGCAAGCTTGTTTTTTGTTTTTCCTGAAATCTCTTTTTCTTCTCTTTTCTTAAAGAAATCAAACAAATATGCAAACATTATTGTTGTTAAAAGAAACAAGGGAATAAACGAATAACAGCAGTTATCTGAACCAAAAAATATTTCATTAAGAACATCTGTATTTTTTATTTCAAATACAGCTGTAATCAATAATTCAATTCCTACAAGAATTAAGTTAAACAAAAATACTTTTACAATTGTTTTCTTGAAAGGGATTTTTTTGTATAAAAAGCCAAACGGAATCCATGCAAAAATCAAGAATACATACATTATTGTCATTGGAAATGCTGTTGCTTCAAGCCATTCTTTGTCAGTCATTGCAATGCTCATTATTTGGTCTAGTTTGTCACTGAAAAACAGAATTAAAATAACTGTTGAAAGTATTCCAATAATAAAATACATTAAAGCACTGGCTTTTAATGCGCTTTTCCAGAAAACTTTTTGAGTCATTTTTTTTCCTCTTGTTTTTCCACAAATTCTTTTAGGTGTCTCCACCAATAACTTTTAGGGTAATAATTCCATTCGCCATGTTCATAGACTCCTTGAAATCTTTTGAGTAATTCTAAAGAATGTCCTTGAAAAGTTACATCTGCGTTTTTAATTCTTTTTTTTAATTCAGTTATCTCTTTTTTTTCTTGTAATTCTCTTAATAGTGCTTCGCAGTCGTCTCGGAATTCTAAATCGTTATCAAATGAATTAGATTCTATCGCAGGCCATTGCACATGATGTTCCCAAGTGTTTACTAAACTTTTTAAGTCTTTCAGTGCTTTTTCATGAAAATCTTTTCTTTGTTTAATTTTTTCAAATTTTTTATCTAAGAATTTCAATAATTCTTTGTATTCTTTCATGTTAAATGTTTTTGTGTCTGTTGGTTTGTCTTTTAGATAGTTTAACAAGATACTTATTTGTGTTCTTGTTTCAATTGCAGATGAAACATCGTATCCATTTTCTAAAGTTCCTTTAATATGCAATTCTATATCTTCTATTTCTGTTCCATAATGAACTAAGTTTAGTTGTAGTGATCCTTTTAATCTTTCAATTAATTCTTTTTCTTTAATTTTCATTTATTCTCCTCCGCCATAAGGAACTATTTCAATTGGAATTTTTTTGTAGTCTGGTTCAAAGTTTGATTGAGCTGAAACTGAATAGATTAAAAAAATTAAAATCAGAAGAAGGAATACTTTTTTCATTTTAATCCCAACTTTTTTGCGTATTTTTCTGCTTTGCCTTCTTCTATTTGCATGCCTCTTTTTCGTAATTCTTTGTTAATAAAATATCTTGGATTCATATAGATTTTTTTTAAATCCGTTGAATTCAAATTATTTTTTATTACTAATATTCCATATTTTGTTTCAATTAATTTGGCAGAGTGTTTTTTAATCAGTTCAATAAGTTATTCTTTTTTTAATATTTTTTTTATTTCTTCTATTTTTTCGTTTTTTTGTGTTAAATACTCAAAACTTTTTATTACTGTGTGAATTCCCATTTTTTGAGGGGTTTTCGGTTCTAAACAAAAGTAATAGATTTCCCTGTAGTATTCTAAAGAAGATTCAGTAACCAGCGGAGACATTCCTCCATATATTATTATTGGATTAACTTTATTTGAAAATTCAACAAGTTTTTTTATTAATTTATTGTATTTACGTTCTTTTTTATCAAAAGAGCAGAATTCATAAAATCTCAAACTTATTATGTTATTTTTTGCTTTAAAGTAGTTTATTGATAACTGTTGGTCTGTTAAAATTTTTATTGCGCATCCTTCTTGGTTTGGCGTGTATTTTGAAAGAATGCATTTTATGTTTTCAATACTGACTTTGTTGTTTATTTTTGTTGCATTGTTGCTAATTGTGATTACTGTTGAAGGGGAATTAATTTGAATGCTAAACTGTTGTAGTATTTTGTCTTTTTTTATTTTTTCATAGATTTCTTCTGCATTTTGTCTATTAAACTCTTTTGTCCATAAACCAAAATGTATTGAAATATTATTTACAGAAATTTTTGTTTCATTAAGCCAGCCTTCATCAACTTTAATTAGTTTTTCTTTTTTTATTTTCTGAGGAATATTTTTTGCTGTTTTATATTTTTCTATGGGAAATAACCTGAATATCTTAAGGTCTTCTAAAATTTCAAATAGTTCAAAGACTGTTTCAATTGAATCGTGTTTTTTGTTAAGGACTATTTTAATTGATATTTCTTTGTCATCCATATATTCCACCTTCTAATAGCCTAAATATTTGGTTTGACCATTCATTTAATTCAACATAGTTATTCTCCATTTCAATAAACCTTACTCCATATTTTTGTTCCAAGTCTTTTAAAGTGACTGTTACTCCTTTATTTCCCCAAATAAATGGTTCTGATAAAGTCCCTTTTGGCACAGTAATTATTCCTTGACTAGGTTTGCCTGTAAGTGATTCTAGTATCTGATTATTTCTTAGTGCTTGTTTTTCTATATCTTCAGCTATATTATAAGCACTATTTTTTGTTTTTGCGTCGAGCCAAACTGTTCCTAAATCGTCCCTAAAATAAAAAAGGTCGTCTATTTCCCCAATGTTATCAAAACCTGATTTAAATTGAACACTTCTAAGATTGCTTTTTAATGAGATAGTAACTTCTCTAATAACTCCTTCTGTATCTCTATAAATCACAGTTCCTAATGTGTGCCCGTCTATAGTATCTGCTTGGCTTACAACTCTTCCTACTCCTTGGTTTGCAAGATCATTGTTTAATTGTCTGCCAAATATTTCTCCTAAATCTCCTAGTACTGCATCTTTACCTCCTTTACTGCTATACAAAAAGAATTCTTCTTTCCCAATATTTCTTGCCCCCATTTTAAAAATAAAGTTTCCAGTTTCTTCAATTTTTTGTCTTATAATTGGATTTTTTATTGAGTTTGCTGTTTGTATTAGTTCTTCCCCAATGTTTATTATTTTGAAGCCAATTCCTCTGTTTAGTTTTAGTAAATATGTGTTTCTTTTGCTGTCAATGAGTTTGGTAATTCTGCCAAGGTATTTAATTGCTTTTGAGCCTTTTGGTAATGCTTCTATTGTTTGTACTGCTCCTTTTCCAAAATATGCAGCGAATTTTCCAAGATATTTGTTTATTGGGAGTCCTATGGTTGCTGCTTCTATTGTATATTCAGTTTCTAAAGTTAATAGTTCTTCTTGGCATGGTTGTGCTGGCCATTTGCCGTGTTCTTTGTAGGGGTAAACACAGTTTTCTTTGAAGTTTGCTTCTTGAATACTTAAATAAACTATTCCAAATAATATTAATACTGGAACTATTATTTCACTAAAGTCTTGGCTTGTTATTTTGTTTATTGTTGGAATTTCTTGCTGTTGTTCTTCACTAGAATTTTGTAACACAGTTATTTCATTTACATCTACGTTGAATATTATTTCTTGTTTGTTTTCAATGAAATTAATTAACACAGAAGAACTTCTTATTTCATAGTCAGAGTTTTCATCTGTTTTTGTTTTCATTCCGATAGTAATGTTGCGGTATCCGTATGGGTTGTTTTTTATGTAAAGGTATCCTGAAGGATTTGTTAATCCTTTGTTGATGTCATCAATGAAGACATAAGCATTTGCTAAAGGAAGATTATTTTGTGCTGTGAATGCCCCAACTAACAAATCTCCTCGGCAGTTGCATGTAAAGTTTGTTTCATTTTCTCCGCTTACTGCGACAACTGTTTTTGTTCCGCAGGTTTTATTGTTTGCGCATTGTGTTTCAATTGAATGAAGTCCTTTTAATAAATCTGGAATGTTTTTTGTTCCATTAGAATTTGTTGTTCCTATTAATTCGTTGTCAAGTAAAACTTTTGCGTTTTCTATTGGATTGTTTTGTGAATCTTTTACTTGAACTTTAATTGAAGGTAAGTCTTCTATTTGAATTGAAACTTTTTTGTAGTCTGGTTCAAAGCCTTGTTTGAATGCAGAGAACTGGAATTCAGTTAAGCCGGTTGAAACTGCTGTACTTGAATAATTCCATGGAAAAGAAGCAATAATGCTCCAGAAAGAAATATTTTGTTGCGGGTCTTCTACTCCTATTCCAACATTTGAAAGCATTTCAGATAATTCATCAAAAGCTGTAACAGAAAAATTAATTATTTCATTTAAAACATAAGTATAGGTTCCAGGAACTGTATCTAATTCTATTTGAGGTAAGGGATCTTGGCAGGCAAAATAAATATAGTCTTTGTCTGATTCTTCGTTTATTATTGTTGTTTTTGTTCCGCAGTCAGTTCCTTTAGCTGAAACAACTTTAATTGAAAAAATTTCATTGCATTGATTACTTAAAGTAGGAACACTAAATTTTCCTTGTAAATCAGTTGTTCCCTGAAGTAAATTATTAACATAAACTAACGCGTTTTGTAAAAGGCTTCCTTGTTTGTCTTCAACTGAAATATTAAGTTGTCCTGAACAACCATTGTTGCAGTAAGCGTTTGGAGTGGAACCTAAGCATTCATATGTGCATGTTTCAGTTAACTGGTCGTCAACATAATTAGAGGAAATTAAAGAGCAGTCAGCTCCAGAACAACTGTAATCATATGATATTCTGTGTTGTCTTCTGTCATTGCCTGAACAATAATATTCAAGGTTCCCATAACTGTCTAATGAATCACAGTTAATTGAACTTGAAACAGAATAATTACAGCCATTAGATGAACAATAATAATCTCGGTATTCTCTTGTGTTTCCATTGCAGGCATAATTGTCATATGCATTGCAGTTTTCTGTATTGTATCCTGTACAGCTTCCGCTAGAACAATAACCACTAAAATAACGTGTTTCTCCTGAACAATAATTATTGCAGGTTACTCCTGCACAAGGATCTTGTAATACACAGCTTCCGCTAACACATTGATATCCTGCTCCGCAATAATTTCCGCATGAACCGCAATTATAATTATCTGAATTTAAGTTTGTTTCACATCCGTCATTTTGGTTTCCATTGCAGTTGCTGTATCCTGCATTACATTCACAGCTTCCAGTTGAACAATAAGAATTGCTTCCGCAGGAATTTCTGTTTGTGTATTTGCAGTCATCTGCTGCGTAATAACCGCTTTCATTTTGAAGAACTAAATTTGAATAAGTATAACTCCCCTAACAAGTTGGGTTATTACATCTGCTGTAATAATTGTTTATTACTTGTTGTTTAAATGAACAAGAATCACACATTGCAAATACAATGTTTTCAAATCCATTGGATTATATGGTTTGCCAGTTGCAGTACAGCGCCATGTAGCAGGTTTGCCACATACTTTTCCACAATAAGTTGTTCCGCTTCCATCATCGTAATAATATGCTTCACAACCTAAAGCTGTGCTTACCCAGATTGAATCAGCATTTGCTGCACTTAATGCGTTAGATATAAATGAATTTGAAGGATTATTGTTCCATGTTATTTCATAAGTGTTTTCATCAATATAATTTATTTTAGCATTATATTGCGTTTGCCATTCTATATTCAGGTTATTTATTTCTTGAGCAGAACTAATTGAAGTAAAAATAATTAAAGCAAAAATAATTATCATTAACTTATTTATTTTCCCAGTCAATTAATTTCCCCCCTTAATAAATAAAGCATTTAGTGTTTTATTTCTTTTTATTAGTTAAGTTAAACAAAAATCAACTTTTTGGTTGAATAATTGCTTGTTTTAAGCCTTGATTATTTTTTTAAAAATATTTTTCTTATTTATATTTTATTTTCAAGTAGTCTTTATTTTTCAACCCAGCAAATTTTAAACGTATGGCCAGCATATTTGTTATTCAAGTTACTAGCAAAATTTAATCCACTACAACCTTTTGATTCCAAAGCTCCTTCAAAAAAATAAATTGGAAAATATTCGTTCCAGTCAAGAGCAGAACAATATTGCGGTTGTTCATCAAGCCATTTACATTGAATTGTTTGATTCCATTCAAATTTTTTTTCTTGTGTTGCTGCATAAATAGTGATTGGATAGTTATTACGTGAAAAAGTAGTAAATTCCATTAGTACTCCAAAAAATAAGCCAACAAAAAAAACAATTATAACAAACTTAATTGAATACTTTGAATTATTTTTGTTCATATTTTTTCCCCTATTAATTAATTTATTTAAATTTCAAATATTTTAATTTTCTTTTTCATGTTTTATATGTTTGAAGCTTGTTTTTATATTTGTTTTTCTTCGTTATTTGACGATATAAGCCAAACAAGCTTATACATAACTATTAGTTATGTTTAAATATAACTTGCCTTCCAATATAATACGTTAATTGGATTTGGAAGTTATAGTGAGCCTATCTCGATTTTTTTTTTCCAGATTCAAATACCAACTCTCTTGAATTGAGGAAAGACAATTCTTTCTTTCCTCCTAATTCATTCTTTTATTATAATTGATAAAATTCTTTAGAGTTATTTTTTAATATTATAATTGATAGAAGTCTTTATCGATTTATTTTATTAGGTTATAATTTATTATATATCTTTAGAAATTATCTTTCAGATTGCAATTAATTAAGTGTCTTTAGAATTAAAATAATTATTTTTATTTAGAATTAGGTTTATTTTTTTAGTTGGAATTTAGATTTTTTGAATTATTTAGAATTTAGATTTAAAATTAAATTAGTTTTTTTTATTTATATGATTTGTACCATCTTTCATATTCTTTGTGTGATTTAAAGCAATGCATTACATAAATGGTTTTTTCTTTAATGTAATAAATAATTCTTGCTTGCTTTGTAACATTTTCAGCTAAGTATGGCAAACCGTGTTTCAGGTGTCTGCTTGTTTCTTTTAAAGCAATTTTTTTAATATGTTTTCCAAACCGCTTGTTTAATGGATTTGCTATTTTTTCAAGTTCTTTTTCAGCGGTTTCAAGAATTTTTATTTCCATTTTACCACTTGAACTTTTTCTTCATGGCATTAAAAGATTTTGTTTTAATATTGCCTGCTTTTACTTCTTCCATTTCTATTTTAATTGCCTTTGAAACGAGTTCTTTTTCTTCTTCTTCAATTAGTCTTTCATAAGCAATCAAAGCCTGTCTGATTACTTCAGTTTGGTTTCCTGCATAACCTTTTTCTATGGTTTTTCTAACAATTGCTTCATAAGGTATTCCTAAATTAATATTCATAAAACCACCTAAATGATAAGTGTGCAATAAACTATATAAATAATGTGCATTGAAGGTATTGGATAATGTACAGTGAGGGGTATATTGAATGTGTGTAAAATAATCAGCAGAGCTGAATGAAATGAAGTTGTGTACTGTTACAGCCGAATGGAACCGGCTAACTAAACATTTTGTCTTCGTTTTCTTCTTCTTCTTTTCCTATAACTTTTTCTATTGCCTGTATAAAGTGTTCTTGTGAAATAAAATCAGTTTCTTCTCTTAAAGCTAAAATTCCTGCTTCCATGCAGATGGCTTTGATTTCTGCTCCTGATGAACTTTCAGTTAATTCAGCTAATTCTCTTAAATTTACGTTTTGTAAAGACATTAAAGCTGAATGAATTGCAAAAATTTCTTCTCTTTCATTTACATCTGGCAGAGGAACTTCAACCATTCGGTCAAATCTTCCTGGCCTTAATAAAGCTGAATCAATTACGTCAATTCTGTTTGTTGCTGCAATTATTGCAATGTTTTTTCTTTTTCTGAATCCATCCATTTCAGATAATAACTGCATTAAAGTTCTTTGGACTTCTCTGTCTCCGCCTGAAGTGTCATCAGTTCTTGTTGTTCCAATTGCATCTAATTCATCAATAAAAATAATTGAAGGTTTTTTTTCTTCAGCTAACTTAAATACATCTCTTACTAATTCGGCTCCTTCGCCGATATATTTTCTGACTAATTCTGATGCAGTAATTTTAATGAACGTTGAATTAGTTTTATTGGCTATTGCTTTAGCTAATAATGTTTTTCCTGTTCCGGTTTCTCCAAAAAGTAATACTCCGCTTGGTGCTTCAATTCCTAATTTTTCAAATTTTTCAGGAGAAGTTAAAGGCAATGTAACTGCTTCTTCTAATTCAGTTATTTCTTTTTTTAAGCCTCCTATTGTTTCAAAGCTTTCATCTGGTTTTTCTATTATTTCCATTGCTTTTGCTCTTGGATCTTTTGTTTCCGGAAGTAATTTAACTACTTTAAGGCTTCTTTGAGTCATTGCAACTTTGCTTCCTGCTTTAATTCCTTCTTGTTTTTTTTCAAATTCAACTAAAAATTCTAATCCATTGGAATTTTTTACTATTGCAGTGTCATTAATTACTTCTTGGATTGTTCCAACAATTAAAGGCGGTTTTCTCATTTCTTCTAATTCTTTTCTGATTTTTTGGAATTCAATTTCCATTTGACTGTTTTTTGATTTAATTAAATTTTTTTCTGTCTGAAGTAATCTAACTTGTTCTTCTAATTTAGTTACATAATCATAAATATCAAAAATTGGAGTTTTCCTTACCATAGTGTTATTTTCTTCTGCCATATTCTCTCTTCCTAAAAAAACTAATATAAAAGCAATCAATAAAAGCCTAACTGATTTATTGTTTTATGATAGAATGAATTGTGAAATTTGCGGGAATGAAATTGACAAACCAAAAACAGTTTTAATTGACGGAACACAATTTGATGTCTGTGAAAACTGTACTTCTTTAGGCAAACAAATTGAAGTGCCTGATGAAAGAACTGAAAGAAATGAAAGAAGAATTCAAAGAACACAAAATTTTGCTTCAAAACCAAGTTTTAGTTCAGTTGAATTAATTGATGGTTTTGGAAAAAAAATAATGCAGTCAAGACAAAAAAAAGGTTTAACTATAAAAGAATTAGCAATGAAATTATATGAAAAAGATTCAGTTCTGCATAGAATTGAATCAGAAAAATTTACTCCATCAGATAAAATAATAAAAAAAATAGAAAAAGAACTGGAAATAAATTTAAGAGAACAATAAATTAATTGAATAAAAAAATAAAAAATAATTGAATAAATAAAATTAATTAAATTAAAAAATAAAAAAATAAATAGATAAAATAAATTAATTAAATTAAAAAACAGTAAACTTGGAAAATAAAAGCAATAAACTTGGAAAATAAAATGAATTAATTAAATACTTTTTTTTGTGATTTTATGTTAGAAGAATTAACTTCAAATTTCTTTTTTTGGTTAACATTATTTTTAGTTGCTTCAGTTATATTTACTTTTTTATTAAAAAAATTCACTTCAGCTAAAACTTATTATATTGGCTCAATGTATAAAACAACTAAAGCTAATCCAATATTTGATAAATTTGCTCATCATGAAAAAATAATTAATTTTTTGACTTCTCTTGGATTAATTTTAGGTTTTGGTTTAATTGGAATAGATTTTTTGTACGGCAAAAAATTAAATAAACTAAAAAGATTTGGTTTATGGATAATTTCAATTTTAGTTTTGTATTTTGTTTTTGAGTTTGTTTTTGGAATTTTTTCTTCTTCAAGTTTTATTACTGAAGGTTACACAAACTTTTATGGATTAAATTTGTTAAGTTTTGTTTTTGCTTTAACTGGTTTTGCTGGTTTTGTAATTTTTTCTTTAGTAATAAGTGCAGTTGACATTTTAACTAAAACTTTAACAGGAATAAAAGCCTGTCCTGGAGTTGCACCGGTAATTCCTGGAGTGGAAATTCCAAATGTTCCTTTGGTTGTTCCATTGCATGCTTGGATTTCTTTGTTAATTATTTTAGTTATTCATGAAGGATTTCATGGAATTACTGCAAGAAAAGAAAAACTTAAAATTAAAAGTTCTGGTTTATTGTTGTTTGGTTTTTTTCCAATTGGTGCTTTTGTTGAACCAGATGAAAAAGAAATAAGAAAAGCTGAACCAATGAAACAATTAAGGGTTTATGCTGCTGGACCAATGGCTAATTTAGCTTCAATTCCTGTTTTTTTTATTATTTTAATTGCAGTGTCTTTGGCTTTTTCTCCTTCAATTGAATCAATTAAAAGAAATTCAATTGAAGGAATAGAAATTGTTTCTGTTTCAGATAAATTAAGTTTTTGCGGAGAAAAATTTGATGTTCCTGCTTTGGGAGTATTAAAAAAAGGAATGAAAATAAAAGAAATAAATGGAGTTAAAATCCAGTTAAGCGGTGATTTTGTTAAAGCTTATCAGGGAAAAGAATTAAATGAAGAATTCTCTTTTTTGGTTGAAGAAAACGGAGAAGAAAAAGAATTTTTACTTAAACCTAATTCTGTTGGACAGTTTGGTTTTACTGTAAAAGAAGTTAACTCAAAATCTTATTCTTTTTTAGAAGAAATATATCTTTTTTGGTATTACTTGTTTTTTGATTTCTTTAAATGGCTTATTATTTTAAGTTTATTAGTTGCAGTAATTAATTTTTTGCCAATGGAACCGTTTGATGGAGGAAGAATTGCAAGAGTTATTTTTCCTTCTTATTTTGGTTTCTGGAAAACAGAAAAAACACAAAAAGAAAAATTAATAATGAAAATTCTTTCAATTGGAATATTATTTTTGTTTTTGTTAAATGCACTGCCTTTGTTTTTTTAAAGCATAATTTTAATAATTCTTAAAAAGTATTTTATTTATGCCTTCTAAAATTAAAAAACCAAAAAAAAGTTTATTTAATTTAAGTCGTTTAAAAAAACCAAAAAAAATATTAAGAAAAAGAATTAAACAAAAACCAGTTGCTTTTTTTAAGAGTAAAGTTAATTCAACTGCTTATTCATTTAAAGAACAAGAAAACTGGATTTATAAAGATAGAGTTGATGGAAAAATAAAAAATAAATTAAGTCCTTTAATTTCAAACAACAAGCATTTAGTTTTATTTGATTCAGCAAAAAAACCAAGGTTTTCTATTCAAATTTCAAGAGCATTTAATAAAGGAATTTTAATTTATTCAATTCAAAGAGAAAGGACTCAGTATCTTCCAGAAAAAAAATTTAGTTTCGGTAAAAGAAAAACTGTTTCTTGGTCTTCTGAAAAAGAAACACAAGCAAGTAAACGTTTTCAGAAAAAACTTGGAATGCACCCTTCTGAGTTTTTGTTGTCTGAATTTCTTTTAAGAAATAAAAATAAAATAAGGAAGTCTATTAGAAATGGTTTTTCCGGAGTTTATTTAGCTGAAGAGCCTTTTATGAATAACAAATTAGTGTATAAACCGTTAATTGAAAGATTTTTTAAGAAAAAAAAAGTTTCAGGCAAAACTATTTCTTTAAGTTATAATTACACTCAATTTGTTTATGAATTAAGTTTAAATAAAAAAAGAGTTCAAGAAATTTTAGGAATTAAAGTTGATAAAAAAGGAAAAATTATTTTTATTGATTAAAAGACATCTGCATCATGATAAAAGCTTTTATTTATTTTTGTTTTTCCTTTAACTAAAGGCTTAATTTTGTTTACTGCAAAACATCTAATAAAATTTGAACTGAAATAAGTTTCTTTTGCTGAAGGAATAGGAAAATTCCTTAATTTTTTTGGAATGTCATTTGCTCCAAAATCATATTTTTCAAACTGCTTAAAATCATAAAATGCCTGATCTTTAATTATATCAGTAAAAATAAAACCTGAGTTTAAAATTAATTTTTGTATTTCAAGCCATTTTTTGTGTCCGCAGTCAATATTAGTTAAACCAAAATAAAAAACAGAATTTTCTTTTAATGATTCCATTCCTCTTCCTAAAAACATTTTAATGCCTGAAATTGTTTCAACTGGGTCAGTTAAAAAAACATCAAATTTTTTTTTGAATTTAACTGAAAGAGGTTTTCTTACATCCCAGGTTAAAGCCTTTAAAGGAAAATTATTTTTTTTTGCAAAAGAATTAATAAAAGAATTAATTCTTGAATCTATTTCTAAAACAGTAATTGATTTTGCTCTTTTAGTTAAAGCAATAGAAACTGAAACTAAGTCATCGTCTCCGATAATTAAAATGTTTTTTCTATCAATGTCTTGTCTTTCTCCCATTACTATTGTTCTTTGAATTGTATCTTTTGGAAGAATTACTCCTTGGTCAAATTTTTGTAATGCTTTAGGCCTGTTTTTTATTTCTTTCAAAAATTTTTTAAGTAATTTATTTGAATAAGCTTTATTCCAGTTAATTGGAATTAAAAGATTTTCAGTTAATTTTTTTCCTTTTGATGTCAAAGAAATTTTATTGTTTTTTGTTTCAATTATTTTTTCTTTATGCAATAAATTTAATTCTTTAATTAAATCTGAAAGAGAATAAGATAAATGTTTTGCAAGGTTCCAGAAAATTCTATTTTGTTTTTTTAACAAAGATAGTATTTCTTGTCTTAATGGTTTCAATGTTTTTTCCCTCGTCCATTCTTTCTAAAAGTTTTTTTTGAATTCTTTTTGGTTTTAATTCTTCACATACTGCTTCAAATGCTTTTAATGCGTTTTCTGGAGGACCGCAGGTAAAAATGTCAATTGAAGCAAAGTTTTTTTCAGGCCAAGTATGAATTGAAATATGGCTTTGGCTTAAAACATAAACTCCAGTTACTCCTGAAGGATTAAACTGAAAAAAATAGTCGTTTAATGCAGTTAATTTTCCTTTTTTAACTGCTTTTTGAAGTACTTGTTTTACTTCTTTAATAAAATTTAATTTAGAGGAATCGCATTCCCATAAATCGGCTAATATATGAATTCCTTTGAAAAATTTTGTGTTGTTCATGGTCGTCATCACCTGTTTCCATATATTTCACCTTCAAATCTGTCAAAAAAATAAAATTGATTTTATTTACTCCTTAAAAAATATTTTTTATTTAAAAAACTAAAAATTAATACTTATTTATTAACACAAAACTTTAAAAATACTTTTTTTTTAAAAAAGAAAAATAGGGGAGAGGAAATTAATTCCAATCCTAGATATAACCTAAACCCATATCTGATTTAGACAAGCTTGCTGCTGCTTTTGCTGGAATTGCATTTGGACTTTTAATGTAAGGTGAATGCACTCCAGTGAAAATTGAGATTACTTCTATTTTGTTTTCAAATGTTGGGTCAACTCTTGAACCCCAGATAACTGTTGCTTTAGGGTCAATGCTATCTGTTAGTAATTCGCCTACTCCGTTTGCTTCTCCTAAAGTTAATTCTGGGCCTCCGGTAATATGAATTAATGCTCCTGTTGCACCAGAGAAGTCAACATCCAATAAAACATTTTTTAATGTGTCTTCAACTACTTCGTCTACTTTGTTAACTGATTTTGATTCTCCTACTGCAATTACACTTAATCCTTTATTGCCCATAACACTTCTAACATCAGCGAAATCTAAGTTAATTAATGAAGGTTGGGTTATTGTTTCTGTTATTCCTCTTACTGTTCTTGCAGTTACTTCGTCTGCTACTTTAAATGCATCTTGTATTGGTAAATTAGGCACTAAACTAACTAATCTGTTATTGTCAATTACTACAACAGTGTCTGTGTTAGCTCTTAATTGTTCTATTCCGTCTTCTGCTTTTAATAGTCTGGCTTTTTCTAATGCAAAAGGATAAGTTACAATTGCAATAACTATTGCGCCTTGTTCTTTTGCTATTTCTGCAATAATTGGTGCTGAACCTGTTCCTGTTCCTCCGCCCATTCCAGCAGAAATAAAAAGCATGTCTGTACTGCTTAAAATTTCTTCTAAAGCTTGTCTTGAAACTTCAGCAGCTTTAGCTCCTACGTCAGGATATCCGCCTGCTCCTAATCCTCTTGTTACACTTTTTCCAATTAAAATTTTAGTTAATTCATCATTGATTATAGACAAATGCTGTTTGTCTGTGTTAACTGCAACTAATTGAGCTCCAGAAACTCCCATATTAGCTAATCTGTTTACTGCATTACATCCTGCTCCTCCGGTTCCAACAACCATTATTTTTGGAGCACCAAATTCTTCTATTCTTTCATCAATTTTATTAGTATTTTTCTGGACTGCGTCTTCAATTACACTTTTCAAATATATCACCCCTACTCTTACAAAAAAGAGAATACAGTTATAATATGTGCTTAACTGCTATATATACGTTTTGATAAAGTTATAAGGCTCAAATAACACTTATTTTTTTAGAAAGCTTTTTAAATACTAAAATTTAGTTATGTAGGTAAAAAACCCTTAGTATTTGGGGTAATTTTTTTATTGTTTTTTTGTTTTCAGGCTGTTAAGCATTAAAAATAAAAAAATGTGTTTAATAAGTGCCTCAAGAGCTTTAAATAGAAAAAAGAGTGTAAGAATCGCTTTTATTGTAAATTAAGTCCTAACTTAATTCTTTTTTCGTGTTTTGTGTCTTAAATTGCTTTGTTTTGTTGCTAAAAAGCAATGAAAAATTATGTATATGGTGTAGTTTTTTTGTTTTCTTTTAGTTTGCCTTAGTTTTTTGTTTTCTTCTTTATGTATATATACTGGTATTTTGCTTTTATTTGATGTTTTGTTTTTCTTTTAACGCTTACTTTTTTAAATGGTTCTCTCTATTTTTTTTTATTCAAAGAACAAACTTCTCGCAAAGTTTGTATGTGTGTAGTATTTTTGTTGTTGTTTGATATTGCTGTTGTATTTTGACAGCAGGACTGAATGAAATGAAGTCGTGCACGCATGTCAACTGGGCGTGACAGTTGTGCCCCGGTAGCTTAGTGGTGGAGCAGTCGGCTGTTAACAAAACTTTTAAGAAAAGTTTTATCAAAAACAAAAAGCAGCAACCGACAGGTCGTCAGTTCAAGTCTGACCTGGGGCGTTTTCTTTTTTTTAATTAGTAATCAGTTAGTTTTTTGTTTTTGAATTTTCTGATTGTTTTTTTGTCTTTAAATAATATTTCTGTATGAGGATAAGCAAATTCTACTTCTTTTGTTTTCATTATTTCTGCATGAAGTTCTTGGGTTATTATGCTTGAAAGTTTTCTCATTTTTTTGACTGGAACAAAATATCTTATTTTAACATCTATTCCGCTTGACTGAAAATGTGTTCTGACAAAAGGAATTTTTTTTGGATTTTTAATAAATTCTTTTACATGTTTTTTTGCTGATTTTAATGCTATTTGGATTGCTTTATTTAAATCGCTTTCATATGTTACAGTAAAAATAACTTGGTCTAAAACAATTTCATCTTTTTGGCTTGAATAATTAATTATATTTTGTTCAAATAAAATAGAGTTTGGGATTAAAATAGTTCTTCCTGATGAGTCATCTCCTTCAATTTGTCCGCCTACTTCCTTCAAATAAACATGTGTTAGTGTAATATCTTTTACATCTCCTTTTAGGGGTTCTATAATTATTCGGTCTCCTATCTGGAATGGACGTTTAGTTATCAGCATTATCCATGCTGCTATTCCTGTTATTGGTTTTTGTAATGCAAAACCTATTGCTGCAGAAAGCAGTCCAATTCCAATTCCTAATCCTGCCCATGAACCGGAAAAAGACAAGATTGCTGTAAGTATTAAAAAAATTAAAACAATGTATTTTAGTATTCTTGAAAATAATTCAATGTTTGTTATTTGTTTTTTTGTTTTTGCTTTTTTTAATAATCTTTTTTTTGTTAAACTAATTAATGCTTTGAATATAATGTAAGCTATTCCTAAAACCAGTATTGTTGTTATTGCAGGAAGGGCTTGTTCAAAGCTTACAAATAGTTCTAATGCTGTAATCATTTAATCACTGTTATAATTTAAGTATAAAAATAATTAAAATCAAATTGTTTTTTTAAAATAAAAAAAGAAAAGAATTAGTTTAACCTAATTCGTCATCTAATTCTTTTAAGCTTCCGCTTAATCCATCTAAGTCTTCGCTTATTTCAACTGTTGTTTTTGATGCTTCTTCTTTTGAAGTAATTTTTTCTTTTGCTTCTGGTGTTTGTTCAAAGCATCCTGAAAAAGAAACAATTAAAACTAAAATTAAAATTCCTATTATAATTTTTTTCATTTCCATTACCTCCATTTAATTCCTATTAATGCATTTCCTGTCATTGGATTATAAGGATTTGTTTTGGTTTCTTCTTTTGCCGGACAAGTAATATATTTGTTTCCTTGTTCATCAAATGTTTCTTTGCATCCTTCAATATCTCTCCCTAAATCTTCTTTATATCCTTTATAGTCTCCTCTGTAATCTCTTTGGTAGTCTTTTTTGTATTCTGGTTCATAGTCGGGACCTGTTGGGTCTTCTTGTTTTATCATGTCTATTAATGGTCCTTTGCATATTTCTTTCATTTTTTGTCCTACATCTGAATCAATATATTTGCTGTCTTCACATCTCATTGAAAGAGTTTGTCCTGCAAATTCAGATGTAACTGTCATAATGCATTTTCCGTTTTCTATTCCTTTTATTTCTGCAAGAAATTTTTGGTTATCTTGGTATGAATCTATATGAGTGTATTTTGTTGGACTGCATATTGCATAATTTTTCTGGAAACAATATTCATCTGTTCCGCAGTCTCCTTTAGTGTAATCTTTTCTGGTTTCTTTTTCTCCTAACAAAACAAACAAAATGTCTTTTAGTTTTTCTCTGATTAATTTAATTTCTTTTTTTATTTCAATTACACTTCTTTCATTCATATTGTCTGCATTTTCTTTTATTTTGTTTTTTATTCTTTCAATGTCATCTTCAATTGAACCAAACATTGAAGCAGCTTTTTCTAATCTTTCTGCATTTTCTGAATCATTTTCTTCTTTATAGTATTCTGCAAGCAAATTTAGTTTATTTTTTACTTTTGCTAATTGTACTTTTAAGTCTTCTAATTTTAATGCAATTGAAAGTAATTGTGTTACATCTGGAATTTCTTCTATTGAATCATATTCAAATCTTCTGTCTCCTCTTCTATTGCATGTTTCAAATACAACACAGCCTTGTTCGTCTTTTTGTATAATTAATTCTCCGCCTTCTTCTTCGCATCTGTTAAATGCTTCTCTTGGGACGTCTTTACAATATTGTTCTCTGTCTCCTTCCATAATGCATTGCGGTATTCCGCATCCTCTGTCATCAAAGTGTTTAATTAATTCTCCGCCTTTTGCATTGCATTCTTTTCTTATTCTTTCAATTTCTTCAAAGCCATGAACAGGACATTCATCTCTTCTAAATTCACCTGCACATTTAACATATTCACATCCATTAAATCCTCTTTCAATTATTGGCTTTAATCCTTGTTTTTTACATTCTCTTGCTTTGTCATCTATTTTTTCTCTGTCTGAACACTCTCCAATAAAGTCTCTTCCGCCTGAATCTCCATATTCACATATTGTAATTTCGCATCCTCTAAAATCAGTGCTTTGTTTTGGAGTTCCTCTGCTTTCAATACATCTTTGTTTTATTTCTAGTGGTTCAGGAAAACATTGGTTTTCACATATTCTTCTTACAAAACCATTTGGTTCAATTATTTCTTTGCAATCTTCTTCTTGAGGAGGTTTACGGCCTGTATTGCATTCTCCATAAAGGCATCCATTATGTCCTTGTCTTAAACTGAATTCCATGTCATAGTCTTCACATTTATTTTTTAGTTCTTGTATTGCTTCGTCTGGAGGACAATTATTTATTGGGGGTTTTACTACTGCTCCGCAGTCATCATAACAATTTTCTGGGTTTTCTTCTATTCCACAATAACCATCTCCACAAAATCCTCCTGGTCTGCAGTCATCTTGACAATTTTCTGCGGTTTCTCCTTGTTCACATATTCTGTTTCCACATTTTGGTTCATAACTACAATCAACACTACAGCTTTCAGGGTTTTCTCCTAAATGCCAGTCACAAAATCCATCTCCGCATTCTGCTTGTACACTGCAATCTTGAGGACAGTTTTTTTCCCATTCTCTTTCATCACATGTTCCATTTCCGCAAGTTGAAGGCGGACAATCATCATGACAAGTAAATTCTGTTTCGCTTCCATTGCATATTCCATCTCCGCATTTAAAGCAGTCTCCAGGACAATTTATTTCTTCTCCTGTTTCACAAAAATTATTTCCGCATTCTCCACAGTCTGAAGGACAATTTATTTCTTCTCCTTCTTCACAAATTTGGTTTCCGCATTCTGAATAAGTTTCACAATCTACTGGACAATTATATGAATCTTCTCCGTTGTATGATTCACATATTCCGTTTCCGCAGTTGCTTTCATAACAATCTACCGGACAGTTTTCTTTTGTTTCTCCTGAATCACAAAAATTATTTCCGCATGTTTCAGGTATTTCATTTGAATTACAATCATCATGACATGTTTCAGGTGTTTCGCTTCCGTTGCATATTCCGTCTCCACAGGTATAACAGTCTCCAGGACATCCTATTTCTTCTCCTGTTTCACAAACACTATTTCCACAAACACTTGGGGTTCCACAGTCTTGCGGACAGGTGTCTTGTGTTTCATTTTCATTGCATGTTCCGTCTCCACACCAAGGAGCAGGGCTTCCGCAATCAGCAGAACAGCTATATTGATCTTCTCCTCCTTCGCATTTTCCGTCTCCGCATACTACACAGTCTCCTGGACAAGTATTTTCTTCTCCACCTTCACATACACTGTTTCCACAAACTGAGCCGCATTCATAATTTTGCCATGAACCAGTACAACACCAGCCATCATATTTTTCTTGTCCATAGCAAATACATCCACTTTCAGGAATTCCTGATTCTATACTGCAGTCAGGGGTTGGTGAATCACAGTCTGCCGGACAGCTTTCATAAGATTCATTTTTGTCACAAACACCATTTCCGCATTCAGCAGAAACAGTAAACGAAAAAAATACAAAAAATACAGTTATAAATAATAGTTTAGTTTTCCAATTCATTTCAACCCCTCTTATCAATATTTGTATATTGATGATGTAATAGAACTCTATTCTAATATAAATAATTTTCTTTTAGAAGAAAAAACCAAAAAACAATTAAATTTTGTTTTTGTTTAGTTTGTGGCTTATTTCATAAAAAATTAATCCCATAAAACTTAAACCTAAAGACAATGCAATAACATCTAATTCAATATGGCCTATTAAAATTAAAACAGAAAAAATTCCTAATACTGCTGTTAAAGGAATGTTTTTGTAGTTAAATGGAATCATAAATTTTGGTTTTATTTCTGGTTGTTTTATTCTAAGCATTATTACTGCTGCATTAATTATAATAAAAATAATAAACAAAACAAAGTCTGCTGTTTTAGCTAAAAAACTAATATCAAATAAAGCAAATAAAGCTGATAAAAACATAATTAAAATTATTGCAACATAAGGCGTTTTTGTTTTTGGATGAAGTTTTGCTACAATGTTTGGAAGTTCTTTATCTATTCCGATTCCGTAAACAATTCTTGAAGCTGCAAGTAAAACCAACAAAACTGTATTAGCTGTAGAAAACAAAACTATAATTAATAAAAGCAATCCTCCGTTTGAACCAAAAACTTCTTCTGCAACTAAAGACAAAGGAGCAGGACTTGTGCTTAACACTTCCCATGGAACAACACTTACTGCTGAAATTCCAACTAAAACATATAAAATTGAGGTAATTGCTATAGCTAACATTAATGCTTTTGGAATTGTTTTTTCTGGATTTTTTGTTTCTTCACTCATTCTCACCATTTCTTCAAAGCCAATAAACGCAAAGAAAATTAATGCTGCTCCACTTAACACTCCGCTTAATCCTGCAGGTGGCATTTCCATTAAATCAACTGAACCAATAAATGGAATTCCAATAAAAATAATTAATAATAAACCTAATGCTTCAATTAAAGTAAAAATTATTGCAATTTTTACTGACTGTTTTATTCCCCAAAAAATAATAAATGAACTTAAAACAATTAAAGTTATTGCAGAAAAAATTATTGGAATTTCAGGTAATGAAAGTACAGAAGTTAATTTCAGTAAATTTTCTCCAAAGCCTATTGCTACTGCTGAGGCTGCAACTATTCCTGCAATAATTGTAAGCCAGCCAACTAAAAAACCAATTCGTTTATCAAAAGCATTTTTTGTGTATTCAAATTCTGCTCCTGCTTTTGGATATCTTGAAGCTAATTCAGCATAACTTAATCCAGTAAAAGAAGCAACAATTGTTGCAATCAAAAAGGAAATCCATAAAGTATTTCCTGCTAATCCTGCAGTTCTTCCAATAATAACATAAATTCCTGCTCCAAGAATTATTCCTATTCCGCATAAAACTGCTTCAGTTAAACTTAATTCTCTTTTAAGCCTTAATTTTTCCTGCATTAGTCTTTCACTATCTTTTCAATTTCTTCTTTTAGTTCTTCTTTTACTATTTCTTTTTTGTTTATTCCAAAAACTAAAAATTTAATTGATAATAAAATTCTTAAAATCCATTCAACTACTACAATAAAAGAAAAATAAGTTGTAATTTCAATAATAAACAAAGAAATTTCATTTAATCTGCTTTCAACTAATTTAAAAGAAAAAAAGTTGGGTTCAATTATTGCTACACCTAATAATGCAAAAGGGATTAGTTTAGCTAAATCCTGGCTTAAACTTTCATTATAATAACTTGCAACTCTTATTGCAGTAACAAAAACAACTGAAACAGTAAGTATTTCTGAAGTTCCTAAGTTTTTTGCCATAAAAAATAATAAAAAAGAAAATCCTGCAAACCAGACAAAAACAAAAAACGGGAAAATTGCTCCGTATTTTATTACGCCTAACAAAAAATTAAATATTTTTGAAGTAATTCCTTCGGTTCCTCTTTTGTATTTTTCAATATCAAAACCAAACACATCTCTTTTTGCAACAAAACGATAAAATTCAAAAATTAATACTCCATAAAGCACAATAGATAAAGTAAACAAACCTAATTCAGGTGCTTTAGCATAAAACTCAGGCAATAATGTTTCAATCAATGAATTTAAATCAACCATGCAAAAAAAACACAATAAAAGAATATTAATCTTTTGTTTGCATAAAAACAAAAGAATTAAATAAATTCTTGAATTAAATTAGAAATATGAAAAAAGGAAAACTTGCAGAATTAATTCCTCAAGAAAAAGAATTTTTAATTAAAACTTTTTATTTAGATTTATCAAAAAAAAGGGATGCGAAAAAATTTGCATTAATGCTTGAAGAATTAGCTGAAGAAATAGGTTTTAAAAAATCAAATAAAAGATTATGGAAGCAAAGAAAAATTTGGATTACTTCAATGCATAAAACCCATAACAAACTGCGTTTGCATAGCAGATTAGTAAATGGAGTTCCCTTAACTCCTGTGAAAAGAAAAAAAACTAAAACTCCAAAAAAAAGAATAATAAAACCCAAATTAAAATAAAATTATTTTTTTTATAGAATAAACTTTTTGATTAAACTTTTTTTTGAAAATTTATAACCTATTGCAAAGCAATAGGTTGGACGTTTTTCGGTTCTCGCGCTCGAAAGCGCGATGCAGGAGGGAGGATTCGAACCCCCGAAGACACTAAGTCACCAGATAACCCCAAAATCCTGAAATCAATCTTTCGCATTGAAGCGAATTTTTTTGATAAGTTGATTTCGGGAAAAACTTTCTTACTAAAAAGTTTGTGGGAAGTTTTTGAAGGCTTTTTGAAGTTTCTAATTAAACTTTTTTTCAGAGAGTTTTCTTGAGTCTGGCGCGTTTGACCACTTCGCTACTCCTGCAAAACAACCGTTCACTCGGTTGACGCGTGTGCACTATCTTCGCTTTCAGCTCGATAGAGCTGTTACGTTTTGACAGCTCGACTGAGCGAAGCGATGTCGTGCATCGTGCTCAAACGGCGAAACGTTTGACGCAAGGGACGAGATTCGAACTCGCGCGCCCAAAGGGCACGGGCTAACTGCAATTTTGATAAACTTTTTTTCCCTAAAAGTTTACCTGTTTTTGATAAACCTTTTTTCTAAAAAGGTTTTAGCAGGCCCGCGCATTAAACCACTCTGCCACCCTTGCAACTGTCACGCCCAGTTGACATGCGTGCACGACTTCATTTCATTCAGTCCTGCTGTTTTAACAGTTACTATTAATATTTATTTAAGGGAAATTTAATAAAATAGGTTTATTTCTTTAATTGCAGGGCATTTGTTTTAAAAGTTTTTTTGTTTTAAAAATTTAAGATAGACTACTTATATTGTATATATTAAATAGTGAGGCGATGAAATGAAAGTAAAAGAATTGAAATCCGGACAAGGAAAAATAGATATTGAATTAGAAATTGTAAGCAAAGGAGAAATAAGAAATTTTGATACTCCTAGAGCTTCAGGCAGAGTCTGTAATGCTGCAGGAAAAGATGACACCGGAGAAATTAAAATCAGTTTGTGGAATGAACAAATTGATCAGGTTGAAGAAGGAAAAAAAATTAAAATAGAAAATGGATATGTTTCTGAATATAAAGGCGAAAAACAGTTAAGCACTGGAAAATTTGGAACTTTAACTGTATTGGATTAATTTTAGTTTTTATTTTAATCCAAGCTTTAATAATAATTTTCCAATAAAAAGATTTTTTTGAGAGTAAGGTGACTGGTTAACCCATTTGTAATAGTAAACCAGTCTTGTTATGGAATAAGGGCCTCCGTCAATAAATGTTATTTCATCAGGATAAACTTCAAGTTTTTCGTTTCTGATTAAATATGCTGCTTTATTGTAAAAATAGTTTTTTTCATATGAATTAAGTAATTCAGTTAAAACTTTTTTTTCTGCATTTACTTCAAAATCAATTTTTTCTGGACAGTTTGAAATTTTTAGTCCTTGATGGATTGAAATACAGATTTCTTCTTTGGTATCTGTTGCATTTATTTTTAAGAAATAAATTGAATTTGTTATTAGTTTTTCTTGTCTTGTATTCCAGAATGTTGCTAATGCAAGTGCATGATCAGATAATTTGTCTGTTTTTTCTGCTTTAGTTTTTTTCAGTTTAATTAAAATGTATTTTTTGTTTTCAAATTCATTTGATCCTTCAATTACTTCGTAGTTTTTGAATTCTGTTTTGTCGATTAACAAATAACTTATTTCCTGCAAGTCAAATAATTCATTAGTTTTTTTGTTTATTAAAATAAGCCAGAAATTTCTTTGCGAAGTGTTTTGTTTGTGAGCTAAAGAAATCATTTGTGAATTCCTGTTTTCTGCTGCAACAATTTCATCTAATGGTTTTGTTTTCAGGAATTTAATTAATTCTATTTCTTCTTTTCCCATTATTTTTTTGAAGTCATTTTTTGGAAGTTCTTCATAAAAATAATAATGTCCAAAAAAGGAAAGAACTAAAATTAAAACTGCAATTATTGAAATTATTTTTTTGTTTTTAATTAATGAAATTAATTGGCTTGAAAAAAAAGCTAAAGGAAACAGCATGAAAACTATTGTTCTTGAAGAAGGAAACAACTGTAAATTAAACCAATAGCTTTGAGAGGCAATAATTGGAATTGCAAACCATAAAATCAGTGAATAGAATTCAATTTTTTGAATTTGTTTTCTTGAATAATATGTTCCTATTAATGCAATTAAAATCATTCCAAAAGGAAAAGTTATGTCAAGCAAGCTTAAAGGAGAAATTGATACATCAATTAAGCCTATTTCTGGGCTTAAATGAAAGAAAGGAATTGAATCAGAAAAAGAAATTATTGTTGTCAGCAAAGCAGTGATTATTATAAAAACAAAAGATTTTCCAAAAACAATTAATTTGTTTGTTTTGTTTTCTTTGAATAATACAATTAAGGAAGTTAAAACCATTAACCCTAAAAAAAATATATAAGATGAATGAATAACTGAATACAATGCAATGCTTAATCCTGTTTTAATCCAGTTTTCTTTGAAAAAATAATACATTGCAATTATTCCTAAACTTAATCCTATTGTTTGAGGAACAGGAGAAGGAATTATTCCTACATCAGAAAGAATTGTAATTGAAGAAATAATTAATGCAGTAAATAATGCAGTAAGTTTTTGGTTAGTTAAAAGCAATGAAAGCCTGAAAGAATAAAAAATAAGTAATCCAACAAATACAGTTATTACTAATGCTATTGCATAGCCTATTGGAATGAAATTTGAAATAAAAGCAGTAATTAAATGAAATCCTTTTCTGTATCCTGGATTATAATTAATGTTTTGTATATCTTGTTTGATTAATTCAGTCAGTTTGTAGTGTGTTGCTGAATCAGGATACAGGTTATTTGGAGGAGTAAACAAAAACAAAGGAAAAGAAATTACAAGAAAATTAATTATAATTAATAAAATAAGAAATTTCTCTAAATTAAATTTAATTAATTTCTGTTTTATGTTCATTTAATTATTATGTTTTTAGTTATTAAAAACTTATAACCTTGAATAGTTTGGTGCTTCGTCTGTTATTGTTACGTCATGCGGATGGCTTTCTTGTAATCCTGAGGCAGTGATTCTGGTGAATTCTGCTTTTTGTTTTAATTCTGCAATGTTTTTTGCTCCGCAATAACCCATTCCTGATTGTATTCCGCCTGTTAATTGGTAAATTACTTCACTTAATTTTCCTTTGAATGGAACTATTCCTTCAATTCCTTCTGGTACAAATTTTCCTCTTTGCATTATGTCTGATTGAAAGTAACGGTCTTTTCCGCCTAATTCCATTGCTGAAACTGAACCCATGCCTCTGTATTTTTTGAATTTTCTGTTATACATGAAAATTGTTTTGCCTGGACTTTCGTCTGTTCCTGCAAATAAGCTTCCTAGCATTACTGAGTCTGCTCCTGCAGCTAAAGCTTTAGTTATGTCTCCGGAATATTTTACTCCGCCGTCTGAAATCAATGGAATTCCTGTTTTTGATGCAGCTTTTGCTGTTTCAATTACTGCGCTTAATTGAGGTACGCCTACTCCTGAAACAACTCTTGTAGTACAAATACTTCCTGGACCAATTCCAATTTTTATTGCGTCTGCGCCTGCTGAAATTAATGCTTCTGCTGCTTTTTTTGTTGCAATATTTCCTGCTATTACTTCAACATCAAATTCTTTTTTGATTTCTTTTACTGTTTTAATTACGTTTTTTGAATGACCGTGAGCTGTATCAACAACTAATACATCTGTTTCTGCTTTAATTAATAATTCAATTCTTTTTTTGTCGTTTGTTCCTATTGCTGCTCCAACTAAAAGTCTTCCTCTTGAATCTTTGTTTGCTAATGGATGCCTTTCTTTGTTTTCAATGTCTTTAATTGTAATTAATCCTTTTAATTCGTTTTTTTTGTTTACTATTGGAAGTTTTTCTATTCTGTTTTTATGAAGTAATTGTTTTGCTTTTTCTGAGTCTTCTGCGTTATCTGTTGTAATTAATTTTTTTGTCATTATGTTTTTGACTTTTTCTTTTTCATCTGCAAAACGCATGTCTCTGTTGGTTATTATTCCAACTAATTTTTTGTTTAATACAACTGGAAAAGTTTTTATGCCGTATTTTTGTCTTAAAGCTAAAACTTTTTTTAGATAATCCTCTGGATTGACAGTAATAGGATTAGTTATCATCCAGTATTCTGATCTTTTAACTTTGTTTACTTCATCTGCCTGTTTTTCAGGAGAAAAGTTTTTATGAATTATTCCTATTCCTCCGTGTGTTGCCATTACTTTAGCTGTAGCACTTTCAGTTACAGTATCCATTGCTGCGGAAACTAAAGGAATATTTAAATAAATTTTATTTGTTAATTTTGTTTTTAAGTTAACGTCTCTTGGTATTACTTCAGAATAACCAGGAAGAAGCAGTATATCATCAAAAGTTAATGAAAGGGTTTTTTCATTTAATTCAGAGAACTTCATTTTTCTCACTTCCTTTCTTTATATTTGTGAAAAAAAAGAAATAAAAAGGGGTGTTTTGCTGAAAACTATTTCTAATTGCTGTTTTTTTTGTATTTGCTTTTTTTTGTAAACTATTTAAAAAGACATTTGATTTTTTTGTACACCGTTTAAAAAGATTTCTCAAACGAAATAGGAATATATTTTAAAGGAGAGTGATGGAAAAAATGAAAACTAAAATTTTAGCAATAGGAGTTATTGCTGTTTTTGCTTTTGCTTTTTCTGGGTTTTATTCAGGTAATGTAGAAGCAACATTGCAGGATCCTGTTGTTTTAGAAGATTCAGTTGAATTTGGATTAGATGCAACAGCAACAGCAAAGTGTATTAATGGGGATACTGTGTCGTGTTCAGGAAACAAATGCAGTGCAAACGATGCATATCAAGATTCTGATGGCGATTATCATGATGGCAGTTGTAAATGTGACGACAAGAGAACTGATTGTCCAAGTCCTCTTAAAAAGTAATTTTAAAAAAGGAGAGTGAAAAAATGAAAAATAAATTTTTAGTGATTGGAGTTATTGCTGTTTTTGCGTTAGCTTTTTCTGGGTTTTATTCAGGTAATGTTGATGCAGCAGTTCAGGATGAACCGGTTGTTGATGGGCCAGTAGAATTTGGATTAGACGCAACAGTAACTGCAAAATGTCTTAATGGTTCAGAAGTAACTTGCACAGGAAAAGACTGCAGTTCTCAAGATGCGCATGAAAATGATGATGGATCTTTTTCTGATGGATCCTGCATGTGTGATCTGGATAATGTAACAAACTGTCCAAGTCCATTGAAAAAATAGTTCATTCTTTTTCTTTTTTTTTATTTTATTTTTTTTATTTCATTTAATGTTTTTTGATTTAACTCTTCTTTAACAGATATATTTGTTAATTTATCAAAAACAGGAATATATTCTTGTATTGCCTGAATTTCTCTTGGTTTTATTTCCATTATAATCAACTTATTAAGTTTTTTTTGTCCTTTTAAAAAATATTCAAGTGAAATTTTTGTTTTATTTGAATTTAATTTCATTTTTAGATCTGGACCATGCGGGTTTCCTGTAAGAGAAACTTCTCCTAATTTAACACAGTTAATAAATAATTGAGTAAGGGAATAAACAGGGTGATTTGTCGGCAAAAGCCTTCTTATTTTTCCTTTTAATGCTTCTTTTATTTGTGTTCTTTTTTTATTTAATTTTGCTGATTCTCTTTCTATATATTTTTGTTTTTGATATTCCCATTTAAAATATTCTGCGCCTTTTAATGAAATTTTTTTTCCATTAATTGTTATTGTTGTTTTTGGGTTTTGGAATTCCTGTTTTATATATAAATTATTTTTTCTTTCTTTAAAGTATTTAATTCCTTTTGGAAGTTTTCCTTTTGTTTGCATATTTTGATTAAGCAGTTTGTTTTTCCAGTAGATTTTTCTTATTGGATGAGTTAGTTTTCTCATTAAGGGCTTCATAGTCAATTTTTTGAATAAAAACTAATAAAATCAGAAGTGTTCAATTTTTTTTATTAAAAAATAGTTTTTAGTATTCTGGTTTTTTTCCTTGAATTTTCCATAAAATGTTAATGAATTCTTCTTCAGTTGCTGTTTTGCTTAATTTTTCTAAATCTGTAACTCTTGTTCTTAATCTTTCAATTTCTTTATCAATAACTTCTGTTCTTTTTTCAGGAGTTGATGCAGATAATATTAATTTATTGCCTATAAATTCTTTATCAATGGTGGCGAGATGAGCTTCGCCTGATATTGCATTAAAAAATCTTTTATTAGCTGTTCCTGTTTCAATAAATTTTTCTTTTCCGCCTATTATTGCTGCTAATCTTTCACGGTATCTTGCAGCAAGGTCAATAACTGGTCTTCCTAAAATAGTTTTTTTATTAAAATTAGCTTTATATGTTTTAAGAATAAGATCTTTAGCTTGTCTTTTTGCTGACTTCTGTTTATTTATTTTTTTTAGCCATTTCCATTTTTTTGGTTTAAATATTTTTGACAAAGGCATAATTTATTACTGCTTAAAACTAGTTAAAAACCTATTTTTATTCACACTATTGCTTCAAATGTTCTTTTTGTTTTATCCATTGACTTTTTTAATTGACGACAGCTTTTCAAAGCCATTTCTGCAAACACGTCATTTGGTACAATTTCTTTTAAAGAAAAACCTGCTTTTTTTACTCTTTTAATTAATATATCTGAAACAGTTGCTTCTCTGTCTAAAATATTAAGTAAAGGTTTTACTGCTTTTTTTTCTTCAGGCATCATAAATTGTTTGCTTAATTTTATAAATCCTTTAATGTTGTTTTTGATTTCTTTTGATTCTAATCCTTTTGTTGCAGATAATAACTGTAGTTTTTCTCTTACTATACTGTCAGGAGAAATATGAATAGTTGAATTTTCTAATTTAAATGGATTATGCATTCCATAATCTGATGGTTTTACTTCTAAGAATTCCTGAAAGATTTCTCTTAATACAACTGAAATTAAAACGCTTGCACCTAAAATATATTTTGGATGATTCATGTCTAATCCTCTTTGTTCTAATGTTCCATGTAAATTAATTTTTAATGGAGGCCATCCTACAGCTAATTTTGTTGGGTATTCTTTCATTTTTTTTCTTGGAATTTCTTTTTTAATTAATTCTTTTTCCCATGCTTTAAATGTTGTTTCAGTTTTATTAATTAAATCTGTTACTGTATGAATGTAAGAAGGAAGCTGGCCTATTTCTTCCATGTCTGAATATAATCCATCAGGGTTATTTAGGAATTTTCCTCCTCTATACCAGATTATTCTTGAATCTTTGCCGTAGTATTTGCCTTGATAAAAAGGAGATGACTGAAGTAAAGTTGATACAACCGGATCAATGCTTAACATTAAATTAAATGCATTAACCATGCTTTCTGCTATTTTTGATTTTTTAACTTGTTTTAATCTTTTTGTTTTTGAATTAAACACTCCTCTTGGAAGCGTGTAATGAAAATGAAATCCAATGTTTCTTCCGGCTATTTTGAATTTGTTTTCTCCGAAAACTTTTTGTTTAATTGAATATAATGAGTCTGTTCTCATTTCTGGTTCAAAACTTCCTGGGTAGGTTCCTAAAGGATAAAGCATTGATGAATGTTTTTCTGTTAAGTCAATTAATTTTTGTAATTCATTTAAATAATTTCTTGCAATTTTATTGATTTTTTCTGAAGGAAAAACTCCTAATTCTAACATGTTTTTTCCGCATTCTTTTATTGCAGGAATTTTGTGTTTTTTTGCTGAGTCAATTAATTCATCAGCTTTTGATACCATAAACCCGTTTTCGTTTAAAGTAAAAAATTCTGTTTCCAGACCAATCATTGATCTTTTTAATGGATTAAAATGTTTCATAAACTTCAACTTACAAATTAGTAAACAACTATATTAATATTTTTCCTTTTTCCATAAATAGTATTTTATTTAATGCTGTTGTATTTTATCTTTTTTTGTAGCCAAATTTTTTATTGTAATTTGGATGGTCAATAAAATCCAGAATAAAAGCAATTATTTCAATTTTTGTTTCTCCGTCAGTAAGAGAATAAAGCATTCTCCAATGGTTTGGAAGTTCTACTCTGAATAAATTTGTTATGCTGTATTTTTCTTTGTATTCTTTTGGAATAAGTTTTTTTGATATTGGGTTGCCGTAATGAATATTTTGTTTAATTAATTCAACTTTTTTGTTTATTCCATTAAAAATTGTTTTTTCAGTTTTTGATTTAACAGATTCTTTATTTAAATAATTATAAACTTCTTCTGCTTCAGGAGAAAGAATAACTTTGACTGTCTTCATAATTCAAGGCCTTTAGAAATTGCTTTTCTTAAAACAGGATTAGAATTAAAAACCCAGGTAATTCCTTTTAATGTAACAGCAATTTTATTGCTGTCTTCTAAATAACTTAAAATAACCATTAAAGTGTTATGGTTAACCTGATTAGGAAGTTTTCTTTTAAGTTCTGCAATAGAAATAACACTTTCGTTTATTTTCTTTAAAGTGTTTTCAACCATAAGAACTGTATTTAATGTAGGAGAATGCTTAATTTTTTGAACCTGTTTTAACATAAACATCACTAAAAGTTATCAACTAATAATTATTAATTACCAAAATGTATTTAAGTATGTATGTAAGTATGTGCTTTTGAAATTAAATCAGAATTTTTCCTTTTTCCATGAAAAGTTTTCCATCTAACCATATAGTGGGTTTAGTGAAAACTCCGTCTACATGGATTTCTGAGTAGATTGTTCCGCCTGTCATTGAAGTGCTGTTTCCTAAAGCTAAATGAGCTGTACCTAAAACTTTTTCGTCTTCTAATACTACTCCTATTATTTTTGCAGTGTCGTTTGTGCCTATTGCAAATTCAGCTAGATTTCTTGCGTTTTTTCCTAAAGGTTTAATTAGTTTTTTTAGTTTTAATGCTTCTTCTCCTCCGTCAATTTTTGTTGCAAAACCTTTTTTGACTGTAATTTCAATTGGGGTTTCAACTTTTCCTATTGTTCCCATTGAAGCATCAACTACAAATTTTCCGTTACTTTTTCCTTCTTCTGGAACTATATAAACTTCTCCTTGAGGAATGTTTCCCCATTGCCCTGCTTTTAAATAAAAGCCGGCTTTACTTCCGCCTGCTTTCATGTCTTTTAACGGAATACTTATGTCTGTTCCTAATTCTGTTTTTACTTCAGCTAAATCTGCTTTAGTTAAAAGATTTTTTACCTGCAAACTTAATTTTTTTATTTTAGTGTAATCAGCTTTTAAATCTCTTTTAATCATTTCATAATTAAGTCTTGGCATTGATGCAATTCTTGCACCATGTCTTGATGCATGCATTCTTGCTTTTGTATGGCTTAAAGAACTATTAACTGGGAGAATAATTATATTGTATTTAAGCATTTCTTTTGCAATTTTTTCTTCTGGTTCCATTCCATTAAAGGGAAGGGATTTCATTTCAATTAATTCTGTTTTTTTGCATAAACTTTTTCCTGCATTTAAAAATGCTTTTCCAATTAATGAAGTTGTTTCATCAGTTATAATCAGAACTTTTTCGTTTTTTTGTATTCCTAAATTTTCAGTTAAAACTTTTTTTCCGTAATTTTTTGTTGTTTCAAAATCAAAGTTTTTGTTTCCTTCAACTGAATAAAATAATTCTTTTTTTGTAGCTTTTCCTGTTATTTTTATTTTTTTGGTCATTAGTTATTGTGAAGTTAGAAAATTAAAAAAACATTGCTGTTTTTTCTCTTTTTTTTCTTTTTAAACTGTCTTAAAGGCAATTTATTTAAACCTTTAAACGCTCTTTTATTAGGGTAGTTTAATGGTTGTTGAAACTTTAGGAAATGTTTTATTGCAGGAAGTTTTGTTTAGCAATGCAACTCAGGCTATTGCAGTAATTTTAATTGGTTTGGTTGCAGCAAAAATTTCAGGTAAATTATTAGGCTTTGCTTTAAACAAACAGAGTTTAAATAAAATTACAATTAATTCTGCAGTAAAGTCAATTGAATTATTTATTTTTATTGTTTCTTTGATTATTGCTTTAAGTGTATTAAAGGTTTCTGTTGCAGAAGTTTTGGTTTCAAAGGTTATGGCTTTTATTCCTTCAGTTGTAATTTTCTTTTTAGTTTTTGTTTTAGGTTATATTTTAGTTACTTTAATTATTGATGCAATAAGTTTTTTGTTTATTAAATTTGGTTCTGATGCTTATTTGCAGGAATTTGGTATTTCAAAACAAATAATTCATTCATTTTTTTTTGTAGTTAAAATTTTTCTTTCATTGATTGTTTTATTGTTATCTTTTTCTTCTGTTGGAATTGATGCAGGTTTATTCAGTGGTTTTTTTAATACTTTAATTACTGGAGTAATTGTTTTAGTTATGGCTTTTTTGTTTTTTGGTTTTAAGGATGTATTTGAAAACTTTTTTTCAGGAACTTATATTGAAAGAAATTTAGTTAAACCGGGACAGCAAATTAAAATTGGAAATGAAACAGGAGAAGTAATTGGAGTGGATATTCATGGAGTAATGTTAAGATTAGGTTCAGGGTATAATCTGGTTATTCCAAATAAAGAATTTATTAAAAAAGAATTTTATTTAAAACGAGCAAGAAGTGATATTTCAAAACTTGAAAATATTAGGTCAAAGTTTATTAAGCAGATGAATTATTATTGTGGTCCGGCTTCTGCTTCAATGATGCTGTCTTTTTTTGGTTATAATTTTTCTCAGCAGGAAATAGGAAAATTAGCTAAAACAACTTCTCCTGGAGGAACAAAGCCTTTGGATTTAATTAATGCAGTTGAATCTTTAACTAAAAATATTGTTAAAGGACAGTTATTGAGATATAATCAGATTTATAATTTAAAAGATGAAGTTAAATCCTGGATTGCTGACGGAGCAATGCTTTTAGTTTGGTATAAAAAACCTGTTTTATTTCCTGAAAAAAAATCCCGTTCAGGTCATTTTGTGTTATGTGTTGGAGTTGAAGGAGATGAATTAATTTTAATGGATCCTTCTCCTCAAACTGCAGGAGTTTATATGGTGGATTATCGTTTAATGGATGAAGCAATGAGTGAAACAGACAAAAAAAGAGGTTATTTAATTTTTACAAAAAAAGGAACTCCTGCTTTTTGGAGACTAAAAGAAGGATTAATTTATGCTAATGTTGCTTCCTATAAAAATCTTTCAAAATCTTTTGAAAGATATTTAAATAAATTAATTAGAAGAAAATCTGTTGTAAATGAATTGTTATCTGAATTTGTTTTTAGTAAAATTTCAAATGACGCTGAAAAACAAATAAAAAAAATTTGGGTCCCTGAACAATCTTTTTCAGAAAAAAAACCTGAACAAAAAACAGAAAATAAATCTGAAATCAAAGAAGACTCTGAAGCATTAAAGGACTGATGAATTAATGAAAACATTGTTTATTTATGAAAAAACTAATTCTTTAATTGAATTAAAGGAAGCATTTAATAAAAAAAATATTTCTGTTGAATCAATTGAAATAGGCAAATTAGGTTTATTGACTGAAGGAAAAGAAACAACTTTAATTACTAACAGCATTAAAATTGAAGATTTTGATTCTTGTTTTTTGGGAGCAGGAGTTCAGTTTACAAGAATAGTTGAACCTTTGCTGGATGAATTTTCTCAGAAAGGAATTTATTGCCAGGTTAAACCTGATGCTTATACTATTCTTTCAAATAAGGCTTTTCAGTTAACTACTTTGAATTCTCATGGAATTAAAACACCTAATACAAGTGTTTTTGGTTCAGCTTTTTTTATTAATTCTTCTTTAAAGGAATTCCGTTTTCCTTTGCTTTTGCAGGTTTTTGATGGATACAAAAAAATTCAGGATGTTTTGGTTGAATCAGAAAAATCATTGCTTTCAATTGTTAAAAGCATTAAATCTGATTTTGATGTTTTGTTATTGCAGAAATTTTTCAGAAAAGATTTGGATGTAAGTGTAATAATTGGAGAAAAAGTGTTTACTGTAAGAAGAAACTGGAATAAAGAAAGATTTGAATACACAAAAAAAGGAAGCAGTATGACTTTAAGTGAAAGTGAAAATGAAAATTTAATTAAAGCATGTAAGGTAATTGGAACTGAAATAGCTGAAGTTAAATCAATTGACGGGCATATTGTAAGCTTAAAACCTTTAATTGATTTTTCTTATTTCCAGGAAGTTTTAGGGAAAAATTTATTTGAATCTGTTGCAGAATTTTTTGAAGGAAAATTAAAGTGATATTATGAAGTTTTTGTATATTGGAGGAACAAATGAAAGACAGGAAGTCAAGCAGATGATTTTAGAAGAAGCGCATAGATTTTTTGATACAGTTTTGTTTGCTCCGTTAAAAAAAATCAGGATTGACTGTGTTAATGGAAAAAACAAGTTAACTTTTAAGGGAACTGATTTAACTTCTTTTGATGCATGTTATGCAAGGTTTTTTTCAAAAGACTTAATGTTTGGAGAAATTGTATTGGATTTATTAAACGAGTCTGATGTGTTTGTTCCTTTAACTCCTGAAGCTTTTCAGATTACAAACCATAAATATTTTACAGTTAAAGTTTTGTCAAGAGAAAATATTCCTGTCCCTACTTCTTCTTTAGCTTTAACTCCTCAGACTGCAATTGATATGAACCATAAAATTGGTTATCCGGTAGTAATCAAACTTCTTTCAGGGTTTGGTGGAAAAGGAGTAATGCTTGCAAATTCAGAAAATGAATTCAAACCTGTGTTAGACACTTTAAAGATTTTTAGGGAATTTATTTCAACTCAGGAATTTATTAAATCAGATAATTATGATATTCGTTGTATGGTTTTTGGCGAGGAAGTTTTTGGAATTAAAAGAATTGCTCCTGAAGGTGAATGGAGAACTAATGTTTCTAAAGGAGGCAAAGCTGAATTAGTTGAATTAAGTTCTGCAATGAAAGAAGATGCCTTAAAAATTTCTGCTATTCTTGGTTTAGGTGTTTGTGCTGTTGATTTCATGGAAAGAGAAGGAAAATATAAGTTAATTGAAGTAAATTTTGCCCCAGGCTTTATGATTGATTTTTTTGGAACAAAATTTTCAAATATTTTAATTAAATATCTTTACAAAAAATCAAAGGAATTAAGATTAAAAAATAAGTTTTGAGTTATTATGAAAATCGCAGTTATTTCTTCTGAAAAACAATTTGAAATTGAAAGAATTAAAGAAGAAGCATTAAAAAGAAAACATGAAGTTTTTGTTTTTTTTCCTGATTCATTGAAAGCAGGAATTAATCTTGAAAAAAAATTTGATTTAGTTTTATTCCGTGCATTAAAAGGACAATCTCTCCAGGGAAAAGCTTTGGCGTTAAGTTTGTTTTCTTCAGGAACAAAAATTGTTGATGAAAAGCTTGTTTTAATGTTAGGTAAAAATAAATTTACTAATTATTTCAGTTTTTTTAAAGCAGGATTAAATATTCCTAAAACTTTTTTTTTAAATGAAAAAACAATTCATTCTCTTCCTTTTTCTTCTTCTGATTGGGTTGTATTAAAAGATATTGAAGGCAAAAGAGGAGAAAATGTATTCAAAATAAAGTTTTCTGAAATTCATTCTTTTTTGTCTTCGCTTAAAGGGAATTATTTAATTCAGAATTTTATTCCTTTTGAAAAAGAATTAAGAGTTTTTGTGATAGGCGGAAAAGCAATTGGTGCATTTGAAAAAAAATCAGTTCACTGGAAAAAAAATATTGCATTGAATTCAAACGGAGTTCTGTTTAAGTTAACTAAAGAAATTTCTGATATTGCAGTTAAAGCTTCAAAAAGTGCAAGCATTGAAATTTCAGGAGTTGATTTGGCTTTTTATAATGGAAAATGGTTTGTATTGGAAACAAACCGTTCACCTAAATTTAAGGCTTTTGAAAGCATTACTGGAATTAATGCAGCAGAAAAAATTGTTAAATATCTGGAAAAAAAAGCAGGAAGATTTTAATGAATAAAGGCATAAATGAATTTGATGAAAAAGTAAGAAAAGAAAGCAACAATAAACAATTAAATTTCAAGTTTTGTCCTAGCTGTGGTTCATTAAATTTAAAGCCTGTAATTTATGGAATTGGAAAAGCTTCAGCGGCGTTGTCTCCTCAAATGAAATGCATTAACTGCGGTTTTTATGGTTTTATTTTAGAAGGAACTCCTGAATCAATTAAAGAATTCAAAGAAGAATTAAAAAATAAAAAATAATTTAACTGTATTTTTTTATTATTTCTTTTTTTATTTTTGATGACTTAAATCTTTTTGAATTTAATCCTTTAACTCTTTTTATTTTAGCTTTAATTCCAAGTTTTTTCATTTCTTCTTTTATTTTTTCTTTTGATGGTTTTTGGTCGTAACCTAAAACAATTACATCTGGTTTTAATGTTTTTAATCTCTTAAAAATTGTTCTGCTTTTTAATCCAAGAACTGCTTTGTCAACTGGTTTTAATCCTTCAATTAATTTTTTTCTTTCTTTTTCTTTCAGAATTGGTTTTTTTCCTTTTATTTTTTTAACTGTTTCGTCTCTTGCTATGACTACAATTAATTCTGTTCCAAACTTTTTTGCTTTCTCTAAATAAAATAAATGCCCAGGATGAATTCCGTCAAATGTGCCGAAAGCTAAAATTCTTTTTTTCATTTTTTTCACTTATTCAACTGACTTCCAAATTGTTTTTAATCTTTTAATTAAACGTAATGCTCTGCCTTTTTTTTCTCTTGTAAAAGTTTTGCTTAAAGGTTTTTGCTGAATGTATTTTTCAAGTTTTTCAGGATACAGAATCTGTGTTTCAAAAAAAACAGGAGTTCCTTTAATTAAGTCAATGTTTGCAGGGTGCTTGTTAACATCAAATCCTGCTTTATACATTTCATCTATTGTTTTTTTTATTTTCCCTGTTGAATTCCCTATATGTTTTCTCATTTTTTTTTCATGTCTTTCAATTAATTTTTCTTCTTTTTTGTTTGTTTTTTCGTTATAAAATGCTTTTCGGTATTTTCTATGCGGTCTGCTAATAGGAATTTTTTCTGAATAATATTCTATTCCTTTAGGATATGTTCTTAGGTTAATAGATTCTACAAAATGTGGCCTCCAGTCTTTAGGAACTTTTACCATTGAAATGTTTATTGTGTTTCCAGGAAAAAGAATTTTTTCAATTGCGTTTCCATAAAACTTTATTTTTGGATGCTCTGACTTTAAATTCATTGAAGCATGAGTTTTTCTCATAATCATTTTTTTAGGTGATTCATTCGGAAGCCTGTAAATTACTGCTTCATCTCCCTTTACTATCTTTTTTTTTATTTTGATTTTTGGAGTTCTCTTTTTTGGAACCATACAAATAAATAATAATTCAATTAACTATTAAATAATAACAGAAAGTGGTGTAAATGGATTTAAATCAAAAAATCAGTTTAATTGAACAAAATACAGTTGAATTAATTACAAAAGAAGAAATAGAAAAACTTTTATCTGAAAAAAAATCACCGGTAACTTACTGTGGTTATGAACCTTCAGGCGAAGTTCATTTAGGGCATATGGTTACTGCAATTAAATTAAGTCAAATGGAAAAAGCAGGTTTTAAAGTTAAAATTTTGTTTGCTGACTGGCATGCTTTTTTGAATAAAAAAGGAACAGAAGAAGAAATACTTGAAAATGTTGTTTTATGGAAAAAAGTTTTCAAAAAATTAGGTATAAAAGAACCTGAATTTGTTCTTGGAAGTTCTTTTCAGAAAAAACAGGATTATATTGAAGACTTATTGGTTTTGTCTTTAAACACTACAATTAACCGGGGTTTAAGATCAATGCAGGAAGTTGCAAGAGACATAGATAACGCAAGTATTTCTCAGGCAATTTATCCTTTAATGCAGATTAATGACATTAAACATTTGAAAATTGATGCAGCTCAATCAGGAATAGAGCAAAGAAAAATTCATATGCTTGCAAGAGAATTACTTGAAAAAATTAATTACAAAAAACCTGCTTTTGTTCACACTCCTTTAATTGATTCAATGTTAAAACCAGGAACTAAAATGAGTTCAAGTGATTCAAATAATTTAATTTCAGTAAGGGATTCAGAGCAAGACTTACAAAAAAAAGTAAACAAGGCTTATTGCATTGAAGGAGAAACAAATAATGCTTTAATGCAGATAATGAAATTAATTGTTTTTCCAAAAAATAATTCAGTTGAAATAAAAAGACCTAAAAAATTCGGAGGAAACCTGCAGTTTAATTCTTTTATGGAATTAGAAAAAACTTTTATTGAAAAAAAACTGCATCCTATGGACTTAAAAAATTCAGTTTCAGCTGAATTAAATGAAATCCTCTCTCCAATAAGAAAATTATTCAAATAATAACTTTTATAAATAAAAAAAACAATAAGTTTAGTATGAATCCTTTTAGTTTAATTTATAAGCCTAAAGAAGTAGTAAAACATTATCTTGAGAATCCTGATGTAATTAAAGCATTACTTTTTGTTTTGTTGCCTGGAATTCTTTCTTTGATTGGATTAATTGTTTATGGTTTTAATGTAAGTTTTTTGCTTCAGTTATTTAATTTTACTTTAGCTGTTTTATCTTGGATTATTGCTTCAATTTTAATTGCAGTGATTATTTCTTTGTTTTCAAAGAAAAGCGTCAGGAATGACTTTTATGGAATTGCTTCTGCTGTTTCTTTAACCAGATTTTTAGGAGCAATAGCAGTATTTTTGTTTTTGCTGGTTCCGGTGCTTTTGCCGAATGAAATTTTTTCTGCAACAAAAGATTTTCAGACAGGAAATATTACTTTAAATCAGTCAACTGAAGTGGTTTCTTCTGCAATGAATTCAGAGGAATTTATTTTTGCTTTGCCTGCTGTTTCAGCAGTAATTGTTTTAGTTTTAATTTTTGCTTTAATTTCAGTTTTTGTTTATTATCATATTATTGCACATAAAGTTAATTCAAATGTTTTTGTGCATTTAATTGCTTTAATTTGTTTTTTATTTTTGGATTTAATTTTAATGAAAGCAATTGGTTTGTAAAGGTTTTTTTATGGATGAATTAGATATTTGGGATCCGTTTAAGAAAATAAGAAAACAGGAAAATCTTTCAAGGTTTTTTGATTCTTTTTCTTTTTCTAAATTTGATTCAATGCTTAGAACGCCTTTATTGGATGTAAAAGATGAAGGAAACAAACTAAAGATTACTGCTGAACTTCCTGGAATAAAAAAACAAAATTTAGATATTGATTTAACTTCAAATCAGTTGATATTAAAAGGAAAAACTGATTTAAAAAAAGAAAACAAAAAGAAAGGTTATTATTTTCATGAAAGAAAATTTAATTCTTATTTCAGGAGTATTGCTTTGCCTGATGAAGTAATTCCAAATAAAGCTAAAGCAGAATTCAAAGACGGAATATTAGAATTAATTATTCCAAAAAAACACGTAAAAAAAACTAAAAGCTTTAAAGTTAAAATAAAGTAATTTTATTTCATTTTTTCCAGTTTTTCTATTACTAATTCTGTGCCCATATATAATGTATCAATCATGAACATATGTTCTTCTCCTGCAAAATGATTGTTTTTTAATTTAGCTTGATCTGTAGTTTTTTTGTATGGTTTTAAATATTCGTTTTTAGCTTTTTGTTTTATTGTTTTTAGTAATCTTACTGCATGGTTTATTGCTTTTTTTGTTGTTAATTTTCTTTTTTTCTTAAAATAATTTAAAATTAATTCTGCTTTTTTTGCTGCTTTGTTTTTTCCATAAAGAATTTCTACAACTTGTTTTTGTTCTGGTGTCTGTCTGAATCTTCTTTTTATAAGATAATCTCCCATTTTTCTCATTCTTATAACTGCATTGGGTTTTTTTTCTGTTGAAAGAGGTTTAATTCTTTTCTCAGAGTAAAGTTTATTTATAAATTTCATATCTTTAGCATTTAATGTTCTTCTTAAAATTGGTTTTCTTGGAGTTTTTGCAGGCATAATATCTTTTCTTTGATTAATTTACTGCATTAATTTAATATAAACTTTTTTGTTTAATATTTTTGTAGGTTATTATGCTTTCATTTTATAATTCTTTAACAAAAAAAAACGAGTCATTTAAGTCTTTGAAAGACAATGAAGTCAAAATGTATACTTGCGGTCCAACAGTATATGATTTTGCACATATAGGAAATTTTAGGGCATATATTTTTGAGGATTTGTTAAGGCGTTACCTGAAATTTAAGGGTTTTAAAGTAATTCAGGTAATGAATTTAACTGATGTTGATGATAAGACAATTAAAGGTTCAATTAAAGAAAATCTTTCATTAACTGATTTTACAGATAAATTCAAAAAATCTTTTTTTGAGGATTTAAAGATTTTAAATATTGAAAAAGCAGAGTTTTATCCTGAAGCAACAAAAACAATTCCTGAAATGGTTGAATTAATTAAAAAATTACTGAAAAAAGGTCTGGCTTACAAAGGAGATGACAATAGTATTTATTTTTCAATTAAAAAATTTAAAAATTACGGTAAACTTTCAGGTTTTAAAATTGAGGAATTAAAAGAAGGTGCAAGAGTTTCACAGGATGAATATGAAAAAGAAAACGCAAGAGATTTTGCTTTATGGAAGGCTTATTCAGTAGAAGATGGGAATGTTTTTTGGGAAACAGAATTAGGAAAAGGAAGACCAGGCTGGCATATTGAATGTTCTGCTATGAGTATGAAACATTTAGGAAATTCATTTGACATTCATACAGGAGGAATAGACAACAAATTTCCTCATCATGAAAATGAAATCGCTCAAAGTGAAGGAGCAACAGGAAAAAAGTTTGTGAATTTTTGGCTGCATTGTTCTCATTTAATTGTTAATGGAGAAAAAATGTCTAAATCTTTAGGAAATTTTTATACTTTAAGGGATTTAATAAAAAAAGGTTTTTCTCCTGAAGCAATTCGTTTTACTTTATTATCAACTCATTATAGGAGTGAATTAAATTTCACTGAAAAAGCAGTAAAGGAATCAGAAAAAAAAATAGAAAAATTTAATGAATTTATTTCAAAACTAAATGGAATTAAACAAAATAAAACAAAAGAAATAAAACTAAAAGAAATTGATTTGGTTGTTAAAGAAGCAGAAAATTCTTTTGTTAAAGCTTTAGATGATGACTTAAATATTAGTCTTGCTTTAACGTCATTAAATGATTTTATGAAAGAAATAAACAAATTAATTTCTGAAGGAAATTTATCTGAAAAACAATCAGAAAAAATTTTATTTTTTATGAAGAAAGTTAATTTAGTTTTAGGTGTAATGGATTTTAAAGAAGAAAAATTAGATAAAGAATTAATGAATTTAATTAATGAAAGAGAAAAAGCAAGAAAAGAAAAAAACTGGAGTAAAGCAGATAAATTAAGGGAAGAATTAAAGAAAAAAGGAATTGAATTAAGTGACGCAAAAGACGGTGCAAGATGGAAGAAAATCTAATTTAATTAATTTCTTTAAAAAGTTTATGCAAAGCGTTTTTTGATAAAACTTTTTCTTAAAAAGTTTTATATACTTCTTTTACGTCTTTTTAATTAATGATTGAACAATTTTCTTCTATTGGAATAAATTTTGTGAATAGTTTAGGGTTAGTTGCAGAATTAGGGCTAATTGTAGTTTTTGCGACTATTACTGGATTAATTGGCAGAGTTTTAAAACAGCCTTTAATTTTGTCTTATATTGTTGCAGGATTAATTATAGGGCCAATTGGATTAAATCTTATTGGTCTTACAGGCATGGAAGACATTACTTTGATTTCAGAATTAGGAATTGCTTTTTTGTTGTTTACTGTTGGAGTTGAATCAGATTTAAATAAATTAAAAAACATGGGTCGAATTGTTTTTCTTGGAAGTTTAACTCAGGTTATTTTAACTTCAGTTATAAGTTTTTTTTTGTTTGAATTTATTGGATTAGATTTTATTGTTTCAGTTTATTTAGGTTTAATTTTGGCTTTTAGTTCCACTACTGTTGTAATAAAAAGTTTATCTGATTCACATAAACTAAATACTCTTCATGGAAGATTAATGATTGGCTTTTTGTTAGTGCAGGATTTTTTGATTGTTTTAGCTTTGCCTGTTTTGTCAGCTAATGCTTTTTCTTTTCCTGTTATTTTTCCAATTATAATTAAAGGATTTCTTTTACTTTTGCTTTCTTTTTTGTTAGGAAAATATATTTTTTCAAAAATTGTTTCTTATTCGTCTAATAGCCAGGAATTATTATTTTTAAGCGGTTTAAGTACTTGTTTTGTTTTTATTTTTTTGTCTGTAATGCTTGATTTTTCTCCTGCTGTAGGAGCATTTTTAGCTGGATTAAGTTTGTCTTCTTTGTCTAGTAATTTAGAATTAGTTGGAAAAATCAGAGGAATAAGAGATTTTTTTGTTACAGTGTTTTTTGTTTCTTTAGGAGTTCAGTTAACTTTAGTGTTTTCTAATTCACTTGATTTTATTTTATTGATTTCTGTTTTAATGCTGTTTGTTGTTTTGATTTTAAAACCTTTAATTTTTGCTTTAGTCAGTGTTATAGGCGGTTATGGAACAAGAAATGGTTTATTGGTTGGTTTTTCTTTAGCTCAAATTTCTGAGTTTTCTTTTATTTTAGCTGCACAGGGTTTTGATGGAGGCAAAGGAGTTTTGCCTCAGGATATTTTTTCAATTACAATTATTGTTACTGCTTTAACTATGGCTTTGACTCCTTATTTTATGAATTCAAGTGAAGGATTTTATTCAAGGCTTTCAGCTTTATTTCATCCGTTTTCAAAAAAATTTCAGTCTGTTGATAAATTAAATGACTTAGAAAGGCTTCCTGAAGAAACTGAATTAAATAATCATATTATTATTGTTGGCGCAGGAGTAATGGGTTCAAGTATTGCTCAGGCAATTGGAAGACATAATGATGTAATAGTAATTGATCATGATCCGGATGTAATTTTTAATCAAATTAATTTAGGACTTAATTCTGTCTGCGGAAACATTGAAAATGATGAAGTGTGGAATAAAGTTAATTTATCTAAAGCTGTTTTATTGGTTATTGCTATTCCTGAAGTAATGCATTCATTATATTTAGTTGATAAAGCAAAAAGAATTAACCCTAAAATTTCAATTTTTACCAGAGCAAAAACTAAAAGAGATGCATTGGAATTTTATGAAAAAAAAGTTGATTTTGTTATTTTGCCTGATATTATTGGCAGTAATGTTTTCATTAAAAACATAACTTCTTTTTTAGAAACAGGCAAAGTATTAGATATCTCTAATTTTAGAGATGAATTTATTAATTATTTAAGGGAAGAAACAAAAGAAGAAAGAAAAAGATTCAAGTTATAACTAAAACTTAAATAATTTTTCTTTAAAATCAATTATTTTTTCTTTTTTTATTTCAATTCCTTCGTTTTTTAATAAAGAAATTTTTTGTTTTGTTCCAAATGCAAATCCGCCTAAACTTCCGTTTGATTTAATTACTCGGTGACAGGGAACTTTTGGAGCAAAAGGATTTTTATTGCAGGCATTTCCTATTGCTCTTGCTGAATTTTTGTTTCCAATTGCTTTAGCTATTTCTTTATAAGTTGAAATTTTTCCTTTAGGAATTAGTTTAATTTTCTTCCAGACTTTTTCATTGAAATTCATTTTAATCAGCATTATTTAATAAATTTATTTTTTTTTGTTTTTTTGCTGGCTTATTATTCTTGAAACAGTGTATATTTTTAGTTCTTTATGTTTTTTCTTTAATTCTTCAAATACTTTTTTAATAGAAATCTTAGGGTTTTTAGCATATATTTCTTTAATTTCTTTTTTTAAAATTGTTTTTCGTGCTGAATAAGAAGCAGGAATTCCATATTGTTCCATTATGTCGCTAATCTTATATACTGTGCTTCTTGAAATCTGCAAATCTTTAGCAACTTTAGTTGGTGAATCTCCTTTATGAAGTCTTTTAGCTATTTTAGTGTCTCTGCTTCCAAGAACACTGTGTTCTCCAAACTGATGTCCTTGTTTAAAAAATTTGTTTTTGGCTCTTTTAAAAGTCCATTTATTTGTTTTTTTTCCGTTTTTGCTTAATATTTCTAATGCATAATGCGTAGAAATACCTGGTGCTTTTTTTAACAAACTAAAAATCGCTGTTTTATGCAGTGATATATTTTTTTTTGGTTTCATTTAATTAAATATGTTTATTTCAACTTAATAAATTTATGTTATTAATATAATTTATTTTCTTTTATATAATCAAAAACAGTTTCTGGAAGTAAACTTAAAACATTTTTGTTTTCTTTTATTTTTTTTCTGATTAAAGTAGAAGAAATATTACTGCTTAAAGTTGAATTTAATTCAATTGGATTAAATTTTTTTATTTCTTCAGGAATTTCAGTGAAAGGATTAGGCAGAACAATTAATTTTACTTCTTTAAGCAGTTCCAAATAATCTTTCCATTCATTTATTTCTTTTAATACTTTGCTTCCAATAACAAAATAAAATTCATGTTCAGGAAATTCTTTTTTGAGTTTCTTAATAGTGTCAATAGTATAAGTGGTTTTTTTTTGATTTAATTCAGTTTCATTTAATTTAATTTGTTTTTCATTTTTTATTGCTATTTCAATCATTTTTTTTCTGTGTTCTGCTTTAGTTGGTTTTTTTTTGAGTGGATTCTGAAAACAGGGAATAAACCAGATTTCATCGCATATTTTTTTGTCTATTATTTGTTTGGCTGAAATTAAATGCCCAAAATGCACTGGATCAAATGACCCTCCAAATAAACCTATTTTCATTTGTTTCACTTTAAAAATTAAATTAAAAGTAAAGTTAAATTTATTCCTTTAACTGAATGCGTCAAAAAACCCATTGAAATAAAATCAGGCTTTAATTCTGCATAATTCTTTAAATTTGAAAAATTAATGTTTCCTGATAATTCAATTTTAATTTTTGTTTTTTTGATTTCTTTTATTGCTTTTTTTGCATTTTTAACTGAAAAATTGTCTAATAATATTACATCTGGTTTTGCCTGAACGGCTTCCCTGATTTCTTTGAAATTTTTTACTTCAACTTCAATGATTTTTTTATTTTTTTTATTTTTGTTTGTTTGTTTTGCTTTTTTAATTAATTCTGTAATTGAATTAAATTTTAAGTGATTTTCTTTAATTAAAAAAGCAGCATTTAAATTTTTTCTATGAGATAAAACGCCTGCTTCTTTTCCTGCTTTTTTGTCAAATTCATTTAATCCTGGAGATGTTTTTCTTGTTAACATTATTTTACAGTTTTTCCCTGCGATTTTTTGTGCTTTAAATGAAATTACTGCTATTCCTGACATTCTGCTTAAAATATTTAATGCAGTTCTTTCAGTTGAAAGAATTTTTTTATTGCTTCCATAAAGTTTAATTAAAATTTTTCCTTTTGAATATTTTTTTCCGTTTTTTGCATAAATTTTTGTTTTAATTCCAAAATAATTAAACAAAAATCCTGCTTCTTCTAAACCTGAAATTACTGAGTTTTCTTTTAATTTAATTACTGCGTTAACTTTTTTTTCTGTAATTAATTCTGTTGTTATGTCTTTTTTTGAGATGTCTTCTTTTACAAAAGAAATTAATTTTTGTTTCATTTCTTTGCTTAACATAAAAATCATAAATTAATTTTTTTAATTATTTTTTTTATAGTTTTTTCAGTTAAAATTCAATTTTTTCTATCATGCAGGTTTTATGTTTGTTTAATTCCATTCTTTCAATTATTTTTTTTGTTTTTTCTCCAAACATTTCGATTAATTCTTTTTCTTGTTTTCCTTTTTCTACGTTGATTAAAATTTCATCTATTTCTTTATAACTTAAACCTAATTCATCTTCATCAAATTGATTTTCTTCTAATTCAGCTGAAGGTTTTCTTTGAATTATTTTTTCTGGAATTTCTGCTATTTTGCTTATTTCAAACACTTCTGTTTTATATAAGTCTGCGATTGGAGTGAAATCTGTTGCTCCGTCTCCGTGTTTAGTAAAATAACCTAACATTAATTCTGATTTATTGGATGTTCCTACTACTAAAGCATTATTTTTGTTTGCGTAATTGTATAATACAATCATTCGTATTCTTGGCTTTAAGTTTGTTTTTGATGCACGGTTTTGTTCCCATGGAAGCATTTTATAAAAAGGCTTGAAAAATTCATTTATGTTTACTTCAACTGTTTTAATTCCTATTTGTTCAGCTAAATTTAATGCATATTCTTTGCTTTCAGGACTGTTAGTTTTTTCAGGCATTATTATTCCAATTACATTTTCTTTGCCTATTGCGTCAGAAACAATTTTTGCAGTTAAAGAGGAATCAATTCCTCCGCTTAAACCAATTACTGCTTTATGAAACCTTTGTTTTTCAAAGAATTCTTTTGTTTTTTTAACTAATTTTTTGTATTTTTCTTTTGAGTCCATTAAAAACTCTTTGAAAGCTAAAGTTTAAATACAAATACAAACCCTTTTTTTGTATGAATAAAGTTGTGATTGTTTCTGGTTTAAGTGGTTCAGGAAAAAGCAATTTAGTTGATAAAATTGCAGAAGAATTCAATTTAAAATGTATTCATACTTCTGCTTTGTTAAAAGAAATAATTGAAAATAATAATACTCATTTAACTGAAGAAAATAACATTGGAAATAAAGGTTTATGGGAAAGCAGTAAAGGAAGAAAATTAATTGAAAAAAGACTTGAACAATCAGAATTTGATAAAATATTAGATAAAAAATTACTTGAATTTATTGAACAAGGAAATATTGTAATGGATTCATGGACTATGGGTTATTTAAGCAAAAAAGGATTTAAAATCTGGCTTAATGCTTCACTTGAAACAAGAGCAAAAAGAATTACTAAAAGAAACTGCAGAACTTTTGAAGAAATACTTAAAGCAATTAAATCAAAAGAAGAAAAAACAGCTGAAATTTACAAAAAATTATATGGATTTACTTTAGGAGAAGAACTTGAAAAATTTAATTTAATTATTGACACAGAAAATTTAAGTGAAAAATAAGTACAGGAAATTGCTTTAAAAAAATTAAAGGAAATTCTGTGATTATTTTTTTACTGCTAATTTTATGTCTGCATCAATAATTGTTTTTCTTCCTGCATGTTTTGCGAATTCTGCTGCAGTTCTTGAAATTTTTTCTCCTTCTGTTTCTAAAAATAAACCTAATTCTTTTGAAGCACTTTCGCTTACTCTTAAACCTGAACTTTTTCTTATTATTCTATCTAATGCTGCTAAAGGCAATTCAGTCATTAAAACGCCTCCTTTTAGTCAATAAACAATAAGGTTGCTTTATTTAAAAATTTATCCTTTTTTTAAGGTTTTTTTTGAATTCAAAGCTTTTTTCTGTTGTTTTAGCTGAATTTAGTTCACCGGCAGTTTAGTTGGATTAGTTTTTAATGTAATTCCTTGTTTTTTTTTGTATGGGTTTTGTAAAGCATCCTTTAATTAAAGAAAACTCAATTGAATCAAGAATTTATCAGGAAGTTTTAACTGCAAGAGTTTTAGAGAAAGGAAATTCATTAGTAGTAGCGCCGACTGCTTTAGGTAAAACTATTGTAGCTTCAATGGTTTCAGCTTTTTTGTTAGAAAAACAACCTGAAAAAAAAATTTTAATGTTTTCTCCAACTAAACCTTTAGCTGTACAGCATTATAATTCTTTTATTAAATTTTTGAATTTGCCTGAAAACCAAATTTCTTTAATGACTGGTTCAATTCCTTCAGTTAAAAGAATTCCTTTATGGGAGAATTCAAGAATTATTTCTGCTACTCCTCAGTCAATTGAAAATGATTTACTGCAGGGAAAAATTTCTTTCAAGGAAATTTCTTTGATTGTTTTTGATGAAGCACATAAAGCTGTAGGAGATTACAGTTATGTTTTTTTGGCATTAAATTACCTGAAACAAAATCCTAAAGGTTTAATTTTAGGGTTAACTGCTTCTCCAGGCGGAAAAAAAGAAAGAATTGATGATGTATGCAGGAATTTATTTATTAAAAACATTGAAATTAAATCAGAAAAAGATTTAGATGTAATGCCTTATGTAAATGAAATTGAAGTTGAATGGATTAAAGTTAATCTGCCTCCTGAATTTCTGGAAATTAAAGCTTTGCTTAGAAATTTCATGAAAGAACAATTAGTTTTTTTAAAAAAATTTGGTTTTGCTAAAAGTATTTCAGTCCAATATATAAGAAAAATTGATTTGCTTGAAATGCAGTCAAAAATAAGAAAAGCTATTGCTTCTGATCCAGAAAAAAAACCTGCTTTGTTTACTGCAATTTCAAGACTTGCAGCTTTACTGAAAGTTTCGCATGCAGAATTATTATTAGAAACACAAGGCATTAATTCTTTGAATGATTATTTTTTTAGATTAGAAAAAGACCAGAAAACTAAAGCTGCAAAATCTATTTTATCAGATAAATCTGTTTTAAAAGCAATTTCTTTAGCAAAAAAGTTACAAGAAAAAAAAGTTGAACACCCAAAACTTTTAGAGTTAATTAATTTATTAAAAAAACAGTTTAATGAAAATCCTGCAAGTAAAGTTTTAGTTTTTAATCATTATCGTGAATCAGCTTCTTTTCTTGAAAAACAATTAAATGTTTTTCCTGAAATTAAAGCAAAAAAATTTATTGGGCAGGCTTCAAAACAAAATGACAAAGGAATGAATCAAAAACAGCAAATTCAAACTATACAGGATTTAAGGGAAGGAAAATATAATGCTTTAATCTGCACTTCGGTTGCAGAAGAAGGAATTGATATTCCTGAAGTTGATTTAGTTGTATTTTTTGAGCCTGTTCCATCTGAAATAAGAACTATTCAAAGAAGAGGAAGAACAGGAAGAGTATCTAAAGGAAAAACAATTATTTTAATGGCTAAAGCTACAAGAGATGAAGCTTTTTACTGGAGCAGCATGGCAAAAGAAAAAAAAATGAAATCTGTTTTGAATAAAATGAAGTCAATGAATTCAGATTTAAGCAAAGAAAATAATTCAAGAAAAATGGATTCTCAGACAACTTTGAATTCTTTTTCAGGCAACAAAGATTTAATTTTAATTTTTGTTGATTCAAGAGAACAAGCATCAAATGCTGTAAGAGAATTAAGTCAGTATGAAAATGTTTCAGTTAAAGTAAAACAATTAGAAATAGGAGATTATGTTTTAAGTGATGAAGTAATCGTTGAAAGAAAAACTGTTGAAGATTTTTTAAGTTCAATGTTAGATGGAAGATTATTTTCTCAGTTAATTGATTTGTCTGCTAACTGCAAGAAACCTTTAATGATTGTTGAAGGAAACAAACAAGAATTATTTACTTTAAGAAATATTCATGAAAATGCAGTTAAAGGCGCTTTAAGTTCAATTTTATTGGATTATCAGGTTCCAATTTTGTTTTCTGATTCAGTTAAAGAAACTGTTTCTTATCTTCATTTGATTGCTAAACGGGAACAAATAGGTAAAGCAAAAGAAATTCGTTTAAGAGTGGGAAGAAAAGGATTGTCTGTTCCTGAATTACAGCAGTTTGTAGTTGAATCTCTGCCTTTAATCGGCCCAACTTTAGCTAAAAATTTACTGAAAAAATTTGGTTCAGTTAAAAAAATATTTAATGCTGATGAAAAAAAATTAATGAAAACAGATAAAATCGGCGAAAAAAAAGCTAAAGAAATAAGAAAATTAATTGACGCTGAATATAAAGAAGACTAGTTTATTATTTAATTTTTTCAGTTGCTTTTCTGATTAAATCAGTTTTAGTTCCATTGTTTTCTATAGTTATATTACTTTGTTTTTTTAAACTTTCTAAGTCAACTCCTAAAAGCCGGTTATGCAATAAATCCATAAATTTTACCCAAAGAAAACTTCTTAATTTTGTTCCGCCTCCTTTGTTAGGATGTCTTAATTGAACTAATGAAACTCTTCTTTTTTTTTGTGCTGAAATAAAAATTGTGTTAATTTCTATAGTTGAATCAATTTTTCTTAGTTCATTTATTTCTGTTGGACTTATTATTCCGTCTAATACAAGAGAAGTTTTCCCGCTTTTTATGAAATCTTGATAGCTGTCTGCAACTGCTTCAGTTTTTACTTTGTTTCTAAGTTTTAAATAACGTTTTATGGCTTTTGCTACAGAACCTCTTCCGCTTTTTTTACCCGCCAGTTTTGTTGTAAATGTTATGTGATGCCCGTTAAATTTTTTAGTAATAGCTTGTGATAAAGTTGTTTTTCCTGAACCGCACAATCCTGAAATTAAAAAAGCTTTTTTTTTAGGAGGCATATTAAAATTTAGCACTATTCTATTTATTAACTTTTTTTAGCATAAATATACTATATTTGTTAAGGGTGAGATAATGGCTGGATTAAATGTTAAAACAAGTTTATTTCCTTTTAGAATGAAATTAAAAAATCGTGAACCAATTGAATTAAGTTTTACTATTTCAAATAATGGAATTAAACCAAAGCTTGTTTCTTTTTCTTTGGAACTGCCTCCTCAGTTAGGATTAGATAAAGCTGGATTAAACAGAATTGTAAGAAAAAGAATCGCACAAAAATTAATGCAGGGGCAAACAAGAAAATTTTCTTATGAAATTTTTCCTTCAAAAGTTGTTGAAACAGGAAATTATACTGCTTTATTAAATGTTTCAGAACACTTTGAAGACTATAATTATGTTTTAGAAAGCAAAGACGAACAAATAACAATTAAAATTGAAAATTAAAACTTTTTGGAAAAAGCTGATAAAAGTTTTTATTCAACCTTTTTTTTTAGAAGATTGTTTTTATTAAACTTTTTCCGAAAAAGTTTGTTTTATATAAAACCTAAATTTAATCCTTGTTTGTCTTTTTTTTGGTTTTGAATTTTCATTCCTTTAACTTCTTTTTCTGATAACCCTGTAAAAATTGAGATTACTTCTATTTTGTTTTCAAATGTTGGGTCAACTCTTGAACCCCAGATGACTGTTGCTTTAGGGTCAATTCTTTCAGTTAGTAATTCGCCTACTTGATTTGCTTCTCCTAAAGTTAATTCTGGGCCTCCGGTAATATGAATTAATGCTCCTGTTGCACCAGAAATATCAACATCTAATAAAGAATTTTTTAGTGTTTCTTGTACTACTTCTTCTACTTTGTTGTTTGATTTTGATTCTCCTACTGCAATTACACTTAATCCTTTATTGCCCATAACACTTTTAATGTCAGCGAAATCTAAGTTAATTAATGAAGGTTGGGTTATTGTTTCTGTTATTCCTCTTACTGTTCTTGCTGTTACTTCGTCTGCTACTTTAAATGCATCTTGTATTGGTAAATTAGGCACTAATTCAACTAATCTGTTGTTGTCAATTACAACTAAAGTATCGCTGACTGCATTTAATTGCTGTAATCCGTCTTCTGCTTTAAGTAGTCTGGCTTTTTCTAATGCAAAAGGATAAGTTACAATTGAAATTACTATTGCGCCTTGTTGTTTTGCTATTTCTGCTATTACTGGTGCTGAACCTGTTCCTGTTCCTCCGCCCATTCCAGCAGAAATAAAAAGCATGTCTACATTGCTTAAAACTTCTTCTAATGCTTTACGTGAAATTTCAGCAGATTTTCTTCCTATTTCAGGGTATCCGCCTGCTCCTAATCCTCTTGTTACACTTTTTCCAATTAAAATTTTAGTTAATTCATCATTGATTATAGACAAATGCTGTTTGTCTGTGTTAACTGCAACTAATTGAGCGCCTGCTGCTCCAATATTTGAAATTCTGTTTACAGTGTTGCATCCTGCTCCGCCTGCTCCAATTACCATTATTCTTGGAGCTAAAAATTCTTCGTTTGATCCAGTTTTAGTCTGGTTATTTGAATTTAATACGTCTTCCATTAAAGATTTCATTTATCCCCCTTCTGCAAAAGTTATTAATAATAAGTAAAAAACTATTATAAATTGTACTCTGTTTTTATTTTTTTGATTATTTTCAAATAATATTTATTTTTAGGAATAAAATTCATTTTTTCTTGTTTTAAAATTTCTTTTAATTTATTTATTTCAATGAATTTTATTTTTTCTATTTCAGTTTTTTGAAATTTTAATTCATTTATTTTTTTTGTGGTTTTAAATAAAAAAATTTTCTGGAATTCATTATTAAATAAATTTTTTTCTGAATCTTTTTGTTTTTCTTTATTTATTCCTAATTCAATTAAATTTTTTTTATTTGTTTTAATTCCTAATTCTTCTTTTATGCCTCTTACTGCTGCTGTTTCAAAATTTTCTCCTGTTTTTAAGTGTTCGCCGAAAACAGCATCCCATAAACCAGCAAACAAATCTTTATTTTTGTTTCTTAAATTGCATAAAACTTCTTTTTTTTCATTTAAAATCCAGACATGAACAGATTTATGCATTAATCCTTTTTCATGAATTTCTTTTCTTGTTTTTTTTCCTGTTATTTCATTGTTTTTATTTATTACATCAAGGTATTCTGTCATTAAATCACTTAATTAGTAAATTGAATTATTTTAGATGAATCACTGTCAAAAATATAATTCATAAAATCGCATTCTGCTTCAAGCAAACCATTTTTGTATGTTTTTGATTTTATTGCTGTATTAAAAACAAAAAAGTAATTTGAATTAAATTTTTCTGCTTCAGTTTTAATTTTATTACAATCTGAAGTTGAACTGATTTCTTTTATGGAATTATTTCTTTCATTTAATTGAGGTGCAAACTCAAAGTAACCGTCAATTACTACTTTTCTTTTTGTTATTTCAGCTAAAGGATGTCCTCTGTCCCAGGAAGAAAGAATATTAATGTCTTTTTCTGTGAATTCGTTTAACCATTTCATTGCATTTTTTTCTGTGGAACTTAAACTTTTTCCAGGAAACTGTACATTTGGAATATAAATCATTAAACCCATAAATAAAATTAAAACAAAAAAAATCTTTGCATAAGGTTTTACTTTTTCTATTATAATTGAAAAACCTTGCCCTGCAAGGATTGCTGCAGGAAAAGAAACAAAAATTCCTAATCTTGTTCCAAACACTCCGTAAAATAATTCAAACATAAACCACACAATCAAAAAATAATTCTTTTTTTCTGTTTTGAATAATGCAATTAAAATAAAAACCCATGAATAAAGCATTAAAGTTAATTGGGTAAATAAAGTTGATTTAGCCATTTCACTTGATTCAAATGAAACTTTTGAAACATACTCTGAATAATGATAAGGCAGAGAATTAAGCCATAAAAGAAAAACTAAAAGCATGCCTTCAATTATTAATAAAATTTTTTTTACTGCAATTTCTATTTTTTTAGTTTTAGCAATTACAATCCACACTAATAAAAAAAGAATTAAATTAAATGAAGAAAGCGGATGCAGTATCATTTGTGTAATTCCAAGCAAAAAAGCTATTTTGTATTTTTTAGTGTAAATTAAATAAAGTACTGCAGGAATTAAAAGCAAGGCTAATCCGTCAGGTCTTGAATTACCTGAAGTTCTAATCATATGATACATCATTGTAGACAAAAAAAACGCTGAATATAATCCTATTTTTTCATTAAAAATTTTTCTTGCAAAAACAAAAACTAAAAAAATTCCCATTAAACCGTATAATATTGGAAACAAATGAAGCAAAAACTCAAAATCTAATTCTGAAAACAAATATAATTCCGCAAAAATTACATGGTATAAAGGCGCATAAGAATAATATCTGCCTTGCATTGACAATTCATCAAATTCAGGAACACTTTTTTCTTCAACTACTTTTTTTATCATTCTTAAATGAAAATAGTTATCTGGTTCTCCAAAAGAATCAAAAACAAAATCCGGAACTCTTAACAAAAAACCAAGAAAAACAATTAACAATAAAACAACAAAAACTTTTTTCAAAGTTTTATCAAAATTGCCTTCGGCAGAAACTTTTTTCATTTAACCACAGCACTTTTTTCAATAAAAAAATTGTTCACAGAAGAATAAAAGTCTTCGCCAAATCCATTAAGTATTTTTTTATTTAATTTTTCTTTTTTAATTAATTCTTTAAGTCTTTTTTCAGATGAAATTTCTTTGTTTTCTTTTAATCCAATTTCTTTGCTTATTTTTTCAGAAATTTTTTTAGCTTTAATTTTATTTGATTCAAATACAATTAAACAAGCATTTTTAGTTTTGTTTAATTCAGTTTTTTTTCTAATTAAAGAAAGTTGTTTTTCTCCTGTTAATTTAATTAAAAAGTCTATTGCAGTGAATTTTTCAGGAATTGAATTAATGCAGAAAATAATATGGCTTATTGAAGGAGTAGAATTAAGGTTAAACAGCACAAAAAGGCTTTTTTCCTTTAACATAATACTTTTTATACTTTTAGCAATAGAATTTATTTTTACTTTGCCTGTTTTTATTGAACAAAAAAGTTTATTTTTTTTGTAGATCATGGCAGTAAATTATATGGATTTAAAGCTTTAAAAATACTGCCCTGTTTAAAGGGCTGTTAAAATTATTATAGGTGTAAAAAAATGGTTCAATGGCATATGAAGTCTGACAGAAAAGTCAGCGGAGGAAGAAGAAGAACTTCCAGAAGAAGTACAAAAAAATTAGCTTGGAAAGGAAATCTTTTTTCACAGACAAGATTATCAGAAAAAGAAGAAAGAGTTGAAGTAAATGGAAGAGGAAGTACTGCAAAAAGGCAGGTTAGATATGCAATTCATGCAAATATAACTGACCTTTCAACAAAAAAAACTTCTAAAGCAAAAATTCTTACAATTGCTGAAAATAATGCTAACAGGCAGTATGCAAGAAGAAATATTATTACTAAAGGTGCAATAATTGAAGTTGAATTAAACGGAAAAAAGCACGCTAAAGTTGTTTCAAGACCAGGACAGCATGGAACAATTAATGCAGTTTTAGTTGAGTTTACTGAATCAAAACCAAAAAAACAAAAAAGAAAACATAATAAAACTGAAAAGAAACATGAATCAAAAAAAACAGAAGAAAACTCAAAAACAAAACCAGTTGAATCAGCAAAAGAAACTAAAACAGAAACAAAAAAAGAAATCAAAGAAGAAAAAAAAGAAAAAGAAACTAAAGAAAAATCAAAGAAAACCGAAAAAAAAGAAGAAAAATAATTAATTAATCTTTTTTTATTTTTTTTATACTAATAGTAACCCTTAAGTGAGTTTTTATTTTTAATTTTAAGTATTGGAGTTTTGTTTAATGTATTGGAGAAATAAATTAAAAGAAAATATTACTACTGTTTCTGAATTAAAAAAATATATTCATTTAACTCCAATGGAAGAAAAAGCAATAAAAAAAGCAATTGAAATGCATCCAATGAGTATAACTAAATATTATTTATCTTTAATTAACAAAGAAGACAAAAAAGATCCAATTAGAAGACTTGTTGTTCCTTCAAAAGAAGAATTAAATCCTTTAGGAACTTATGATACAAGCGGAGAAAAAGAAAATACTAAAAGCGTAGGATTACAGCATAAATATTCTCAGACTGCTTTAATGCTTTCAACTAACAGGTGTGCTGCTTACTGTCGTTTTTGTTTCAGGAAAAGATTAGTTGGGTTGTCTGATTCAGAAGTGTTAAAGAGATTTGATGAAGCAATAAATTACATTGAAAAACACAATGAAATTAATAATGTTTTAATTTCAGGTGGAGATCCTTTAACTTTGCCGACAAAAGTTTTAAAGCAATTTTTAGATGGGCTTGCAGATATAGATCATTTAGATTTTATTAGAATTGGAAGCAGAGTTCCAGTGGTTTTTCCTGACAGAATAAGTCAGGATAAAAATTTACTGAAATTATTTTCAAAACATTCATTCAAAAGAAAAAGACTTTATATTGTAACTCATTTTAATCATCCAAGAGAATTAACTTCTAAATCAATTCAGGCAATTGATGCATTGCTTGGATCAAAAGTAATTGTAAATAATCAGACTGTACTGCTTAAAGGAGTAAATGATAATCCTGATGTTTTAGCAGAATTAATGAATAAACTTGTTTCAGTTGGAGTAAATCCTTATTATGTTTTCCAATGCCGTCCGGTTAAAAGAGTAAAACATGAATTTGAATTATCTATTGCTGAAGGATGTAAAATAGTTGAAGAAGCAAAAAAGAAAATGAATGGACACAGCAAAAGATTCAAGTATATGATGTCTCATAAAAGAGGAAAAATTGAAATTTTAGGGTTGTCTAAAGGTTATATTTATTTTAAACAGCATCAGGCAAGAAACCCTGAATTATTAGGAACTATTTTTAGAAGAAAAGCAGACAACCATTCAGGTTGGCTTGATTCTTCAATGAAATTATATTAAACTATTTTTTCCATAAATTTAGGCAAAACAAAACTTGCTTTATGGATTTCTAAATTATAATACTTCAAGTCCTTAATGTTTTTATTTTTTGGATTTAAAGGAGAATGTTTTTTGCTTGCAAAACCAAAACCTATTGTTCCAGAAGGATATGAAGGAACTAAAGTATAATAATACCAGAATTTAGGGAAAATTTTCTTTATTGTTTTTGTTATTTCTTTAATTAATTTTTTTTCATAAAACATGCTTTGAAATTGATTAACCATTATTCCGTCTTTTTTTAATGAATTAAATACAAGTTTAAAAAACTTTGAACTAAATAATATTTTTCCGACTCCAATTGGATCAGTTGAATCAATTATTATTACATCATAATAATTTTCTTTTTCTTTTAAAAACTTAAATCCATCTTTATGAAAAACACTTAATCTTTTATCTTTTAATCCTGCTGCAGTAAAAGGCAGGAATTTTTTTGATGTTAAAACAACTTTTTTATCTAAATCACATAAATGAATTTCTTTTATTGTTTTGTGTTTTGCTGTTTCTCTTGCTGTTCCGCCGTCTGCTCCGCCAATAATTAAAACTTTTTCTGTTTTAGGATGAGTATTTAATGCAGGGTGCACTATCATTTCGTGATAAGCAAATTCATCTGCTTGAGTTAATTGTATTGCTCCGTCTAATACAAGCATTTTTCCAAAAGAATTAGTATTATATACTTCTATTTTTTGAAAAGAACTTTGAGTTGAATATAATTGTTTGGCTTTTAATGCTAAAGCTCTTCCCTGATTAAATTCAATTGATTCAAAAAACCAGTTTTTTGAATTAGGAATGTCAAGTAATTTATTTTTTGCTGCTTCAGGCATTTTTCTGAAAGTAATATTTGACTCTGATTTTTTTGCTTCAAAAAATTTTTTAGAGAAATCTTCTACTTCTTCTGCATTATAATATTTACAGCTGAAAATATCCAAGTAAGCTGAATTAGTGTTTTCAGCAAAATGACCGCTGATTAAAGAAGTTTCAATTAATTGCGTCATTGAGTAACCTTGAACTCTTTTGTCTTTACCAAATCTTACTACAATTGTTTCTCCAAAAGTTTTCATGTCAATTTTTTTGCATAATTGTTTAACATATTCTTTAATGTCTTGTTTTGAACGAATTTTTTTTGGATTACATTCAAACAAGTCTACACTTGTAAGCATGCCCCACATTAAACCTTTTTTGAATTCATCTAAAAACTGCATTTTAATCCCTTAGTCAATTCTGTAAAATCAGAATGAACATAATATTCGCATATAAACTTTTTATTAATTTATTGTTGGCGTGATTTTTTGTCTAAATAGTGAGAGTTTATTGCAGTGCTATCTTTAGATAGCACGCGTTGCTCGCGGACGCAACCGCGAATTCCAAGCACTGCTATCGTAAGATAGCATATCGCACTCAACTGCCGAAACAGTTGTTTTGATAAAACTTTTTTTTAAAAGTTTTACGCCCTGGCCGGGACTTGAACCCGAGTCACAGCCTTTCTGTCCTTTTTCTTTTTTGGAAAAAAGAAAAAGTACAAGTTGTCCAAAAAGAAAAAACCGTTTTATTTCAAACAAGTTTTTTTTAGGCAACTTACACTTTCTTTTTTCTAAAAAGAAAGGGTGGATTGACAGGGCTGTATCCTAACCACTAGACGACCAGGGCAAAAACTGTTTTGAATGCATAAATAAACAAAACATTTTTTGTATTAAAGAAAAGTTTCAGAAAATGTTTAAAAAAGAATAAGAATTAAGGCTTTTTATTGCCCTAATGCTTCATCAATTTTTGTTTTATCAAAGCCTGTGATGATTGTTCCGTTAATGTCAATTACTGGTACACCTTGCTGTCCTGATTTTTCAATCATTTCTTTTGCTTTTTCTTGGTCTTGTCCTACGTCGTATTCTGTGAATTCGACTCCTTTTTCCTTAAAGTAAGCTTTAGCCATGTTACAATAAGGGCATGTTTGTGTTGAATAAATTATTACACTCATTTTATTTGCCTCATTTTGCATTATTTATATCTCTCTTGCAGTCTTTAAAAGCAATGAAACTTTTTTTTTGTTTAAGACAACACATTCAATGCTTTTTCCTTTTTTCTGCATTTTAATTAATCCTGCATTAGTTAATTCCTTTAAATGTCTAGAAACAGTTGAAGGATCCAACTTAATTTTTTTTGAAAGGGAATTACTGCAGTCGTGATTGTCTTTTAACAAAAGTTCAAGGATTTTTACTTTTGAATCGCATGAAAGAGATTTAAACACTTGCATAAGTGTACAAATGTACAATAGTCTTTTTAAACCTTTTTATTATATAAAAGTCAGCAAAAACATTATTGTTATTCCTGCAATAAATGAAATTAATAATCCGATTGATTTTTTTAATTCATATTCTTTGTGTAATTCTGGAATTAAATCTGAGCCTGCAATGTAAATAAAGCTTCCTGCAGTAAATGGAAGAAGTATTGCCAGAATGTTTTCTGTTGTTGTTGAAATAAATATTATTGTTGCTGCTCCAAGTATTGAAGTTAAAGCTGAAAGAAAATTCATTAATAATGCTTTTTTTTTGCTGAATCCTCCGTGAATTAATACTGCATAATCGCCTATTTCCTGAGGGATTTCGTGCAATAGTACTGCTATTGTTGTTGTTATTCCTAGTGTTGTGTTTGCCAGATAACTTCCTGCTATTACCATTCCGTCAATAAAGTTGTGTATTCCATCTCCAATTAAATTCATATAAGTAAAACTTTTGTGTTCGCATTTTCCAGAAGGATAGCCGTGGCAGTGGTGCCAGTGAATTGTTTTTTCTATAACAAAAAATACAACTATTCCGGATAAAAGAAAAACTGATATTTCTGTTCCAAAACCATATTCTTCCACTGCTTCAGGAAGTAAGTGAATAAATGTTCCTCCAAATAATGAACCTGCAGAAAAACTAACTAAATAAAGCAGTATTTTGCTTAAGAATTCTTTATTTAATCCTAAAGTAAATACTCCAATTAAAGAAATTAAACTTACTAATATAACGCTTCCAAAAATATAAATTAACTGCATTATTAAAATAGTAAAGGAAATTTAATTTAAAGTATTGTTGTATTCAAAATAAACAATTAAAAATCCTTTTTCATTTCTTAAAAATAACTGGTCTGAATCATTATTCCAGATGTTTCCTTTTCCCCAATATAATTCGTTTCCTGAATTAATTCCTTTTTCAGAGAAAACTCTTACAAAAGATTTTCCTTTCAGTTCTATTGCAGGAAAAAAATACAAGTGTGTTGCTTCATCTTTTAAATAAAATCCATTTAAGTCAATTGAATAATTGCAGTCATTTGAAAATTCAACAAACTCTCCGTTAAAGTTTTTCTGATTAAATTCAAGTTTTTTTAATTTAATGCATTTTTCCTGAATGTATTTGTCTGTTCCTTTTTTCCATAAGCATCCTTTGTTTTCTTTTATTGCTTTTTCCTGTATTTTTTTTAATTCTTCTGATTCAGTAAAAGCATAATGGGCTAAGCCTTGTTTAATTAATTCTTTGTTTACTGATTTTCCGTTAACACAAACACTTCCTATAATTCTTCCGTATTTGTCTGTTCCTTTTTCTTTAATTAAAACTTTTTTTTCTAAAATTTCTTTTTCTAAGAATTCTTTTGCTTTATTAAAACAGGCTTCTTTTTTTTCAGGAGTATTAATTCCATTTAATCTTATTTTTTTGTTTTCTGCTTCAATTGTATCTCCATCTATTATTCTTGAAACAAAATAAGTTTTTCCGTTTTCGCAGTTAAATGAATTATTATTTTGTATGCATGCAGATAAAAAAATTAAAAGAAATAAGAGTAGTATTGTTTTGTTTTTTTGCATATAAAAAATCATTTTGGTTTCATTAAAATAAAAATTAATGAAAAAACTATTACTGAACCAAAAAAGCCGGCTAAAGAAACTGCAATTAATTCATTTTCTATTCCTGGAAACAAATAGTCTGCCATTACTGTTATTGGAGTCATTGAATTTAATGCAAGTTCATTAAATTCAAGTTTTTCTGCTGTTTTTTCTAATCCATCAGGCAGAGCAGAAGCAAAAGGCACAATAATTAATCCAATAATTATTGAAGCAAGAATTATTTTTTTTGGATTAATTTTTAATGAAATATTTTTGTTAATTAAAATATAATAAACACAAAAAGAAAAAATTCCTTCAATTAATCCAATTACTAAATGAACTAAAAGCATTGAATTTAATACAGGCATTAATTCTGTTGTTCCTGAAAAAAACAACTGCAATGAAACAAGAAATACAGCAGTTAAAACTGAAAGTATTCCTGCAATTAAAACAGAAAAATTATTTTTTATTAATTGTTTTGTTTTTACTGCAGCAAAAGGAGAAATAATCGCCATATTGAAAACATTTGCCCCTAATGAAAAAATTCCGCCGTCATGGAATACTGCTGACTGAATAAACAAAACTGAAGCCATTATGATTACTGCTGAATCAAATCCTAAAAGTAATGCAAGCAGTCCTCCTAAAATTAAATGTCCTGATGTGCCTCCTAAAACAGGAAAATTAAACATTTGTGCAAGAAAAATTACTGCTCCTGCTAAACCAAATAAAATAATTTTTTTTGAATTCTTTTTTAATTTTTTAAAAGAAAATGAAACAACAATAAAAGAAATTATCCAGAATAAAAGTGAAATTTCAATTGATAAAAATCCATCAGGAATATGCATGAAATAAAAAAAGAGAGTAAAATTTATTAATATTCCTTAAATCTTTTCAGGTGTTCTTTAATACAATTTCTTTAAATATTTGTTCTTATTTAGTTTTTTAATGAGAAGAAAAAGTATTGCAGTTAAAGTTGGAAACATAATTATTGGAGGAGATAATCCTGTTGTAATTCAATCAATGACTAATACTCCAACTGAAGATGTTAAAGCTACTGTTAATCAAATAAAAGAGTTAGCTGATGCAGGAAGTGAATTAGTCAGGTTTACTGTAAAAGATGATGCAGGAGCAAAAGCAGTTCCTTTAATTAAAAAAGCATTGTTAGATGAAAATTATGAAGTTCCTTTAATTGGAGACTTTCATTATAACGGTCATTTATTGTTAACTAAATTTCCTGATTGTGCTCAGGCATTAGATAAATACAGAATTAATCCAGGCAATGTAGGTTTTGGAGAAAGCCATGACTCAAATTTTGAAGCAATGGTTAAAGTTGCAGTTGATAATGATAAACCAGTTAGAATTGGAGTTAATTGGGGTTCATTAGACCAAAATGTTTTAGCAAGATTAATGGATGAAAACGCAAAAAATAATTATTCAAAAGCTAATACTGATGTTTTAATTGATGCTTTAGTTACAAGTGCAATTGAAAGCAAAAACAAAGCAGTTGAATTAGGTTTAGAAAATAAAAAAATTGTAATTTCAACTAAAAGTTCAAGAGTTCAGGATATGATTAAAGCTTATTCTTTGCTTGCTGAAAGATGTGATAATGCATTGCATTTAGGGGTAACTGAAGCAGGACAAGGATTAAAGGGAGCGATTCATTCAACTGCCGGATTAAGTGTTTTATTACAAAAAGGAATCGGAGATACAATCAGAACTTCTTTAACTCCTACTCCAGGCACAAGCAGAACAGAAGAAGTAAAAATCTGCAAGCAAATTTTACAGTCTTTAAGTTTAAGGTTTTTTACTCCTGAAATAACTTCTTGTCCTGGATGCGGAAGAACTACTAGTACTGTATTTCAGGAAATAGCCGAACAAGTAGAAAAATTTTTACAGAAAAAAACTCCTGAATGGAAGAAAAAAGGAGTTAAAGGAGTAGAAAAAATGGAAGTTGCAGTAATGGGCTGTATTGTTAATGGTCCAGGAGAAAGCAAAAACGCAAATATTGGTTTAAGTTTGCCTGGTTCAGGTGAAACTCCTGCAGCTCCTGTTTTTGCTGACGGCAAACAAATTAAAGTTTTAAAAGGAAACGCAAAACAATTAACTGAAGAATTCATTAAGTTAATTGAAGAATATGTTGAAGGGCATTACAGCAAATAATTTCTGCAATTGACGTAACTAAAGCTTTTTATTTTCTTTCAAATTACTTTAAGTAAAGACTTTTAATGCTTTGTTAATATCATGTTAATATGGTATTAATATGGTGATAATGTGCCGACTGCGATTGTGAAAATAAATAAAGAAGCTAATCATGTTATAAATCTGGTTAAAGCAAAGTATGATTTAAAGGATAAAAGCCAGGCAATAAATAAAATGGCTGAAGAATATGAAAAAGAATTGCTTGAACCAGAATTAAGAACTGATTATATTGAGAAAATGAAAATGATTGAGAAGGAAAAAACAATTAAGGTTAAAAGTCTTGATGAATATTTTGAAAAGCTTCGCAAGAGATGATTTTAATTGTATAAATTAGAAGTAAAAAAGCATGTTGATAAAATATTTGAAAAAATAGCAAAAAAAGATTCTTTGCATGAAAAAGCAGTGAAAAATAAAATAAGACAAATTCTTGAAAATCCTTTCACATTTAAGCCTTTAAGAAAGCCATTACAGAATAAAAGAAGAGTTCATATTCTGAAAAGTTTTGTATTGGTTTATTCTATTAAAGGAAAAACTGTTGTGTTAGAAGATTATGCTCATCATGATAAAATATACAAATAAAAAACTTAAACACTAAATGTTTCAATTACAACCGGATATTTTTGTTTTAATTTTTCTGCTAATTCTTTTGAATCTTTTTCTGTTTTAGGAAAACAAAAAACCGTGCTTCCAGAACCGCTCATTAAAACATTAAAAGAATTTTCTTTCATTTCTTCTTTTAGTTTTTTTATTTCAGGAAAAGAATTTAAAACAGAAAATTCAAAGTCATTGTGAATTAATTCAGTTAATTCTTTTATTTCTTTTTTTTGTTCTATTGCTTGTTTCATTTTTTGTGAAGCTAAAATTTTGCCTGATTTTTCATAGTTTATATTTGAATAAGCGTTTCTTGTTGAAACTGGAATTCCAGGATTGCAGATTAAAATTCTTGTTTTAGGAAAAGAATTTATTTGCTTGATTTGTTCTCCTCTACCTGAAGCAAAAGCAGTTTTTCCTTGCAAAAAGAATGCTACATCCATTCCGATTTCTTCTGCAATGTCTTGCATTTCTTTTTTTTCCATTTTTAAATTCCATAACTGGTTTAATCCTTTAATTACTGCTGCTGCATTAGAACTTCCTCCGCCTAATCCTCCTGCAACAGGAATCTTTTTGTCAATAAAAATTTCTATTCCTATTTCAATTTTTTTGTTTTTTTTGATTTTTTTGCTGCTTTCCATACAAGGTTTTTTTCATTTAATGGAATTTGTTTTGAATTAGATTTAATTTTTATTGTGTTTTCTTTTATTTCTTTTAATTCAATTTTGTCTTTTAATTCTAATTCCTGCATTATCATTTCTAATTCATGATAATTATCTTTTCTTTTTTTGATGATGTCTAAAGTTAAATTAATTTTTGCAGGAGAATCAATTTCAATTTTCATTCAATCACTCTTGCATCAACTGCAATTACTTCTTTTTCGTCTGCGATTAAAGGATTAATGTCTAATTCTTTTATTTTTTCTTTCATCATTAAATCATTTACTTTTATTAAAACATTTTCTAATTCTTTTAAATTAATTCCTTTTTCGCCTCTTGTTCCTTTTAGTATGGCGTAACCTTTTATTTCTTGAATCATTTGTTTTGCGTCATCTCTTGTAATTGGACAGATTCTTAATGAAACATCTTTCATTAATTCAACAAATATTCCCCCTAAACCAAATAATATTGTAGGGCCAAACTGCCTGTCATATTTTCCGCCAATAATAATTTGTTTTCCTAAAATAAATTTTTGCACAAAAATTCCCTGTATTATTGCTTTTGGCATTTTTTTCTTTACATTTTTCATAATTAAATTATATTTTTCTATTGCCTGTTTTTCGTTCTGGATATTTACTGCTATTCCTCCAACATCACTTTTATGGGAAATTTGTTTTGAAATAATTTTTAATGCAATAGGATAACCAATTTTTTTTGAGGCATTAATTAATTCTGTTTTGTTTTTAATTAATTTTCCTTTAACAAACTTTATTTTGTATTTTTCAAGTAATTTTTTTGATTCAATAAAATCCATGCAATTATTAAGCGTTTTAATTAATTTAAATTTTGTGCAAAACACTCTTTTTTAAACTTAAACCATTATTTTTATTTAAGGATAATTTTTGTGTTTTGTTATGAGTAAATTAACTGCTTTAGGTGCATCAAATGAAGTTGGAAGAAGTTCTTTTTTGTTGGATGTAGGAGAAAAAATTCTTTTAGACAGAGGAATAAAATTAGGAAGCGATGAAATAGAATATCCTTTGCCTGTAAAAACAAATTTAGATGCAATAGTTATTTCTCATGCTCATTTAGATCATTCTGGAGCTGTACCTGAATTATTTTCTCAGTCAAATTCTTTTGTTTATATGACTCTGCCTACTTTGGAATTAAGCCAGATTTTGTGGGCTGATTCATTAAAAATAGCCAGAATTGAAGGGGTAACTCCTCATTTTTCTGCTGCAGATATAGGAAGTACAGAAAGATCTACTTTTACTTTGCCTTACAGAAAAAAAGTTAATTTATCTGAAAGCACTTCAATTGAATTATTTGATGCAGGGCATATTTTGGGTTCTTCAATGATTAAAGTTGAATCAGAAAAAAAAGATGTAGTTTATTCAGGAGACTTTAAAATAGAAGATACAAGAATGTTTAAGGGAGCAGACAAAAAAATAGGTAAAACTGATGTATTGATTATTGAGTCAACTTATGGTGACAGAAATCATGGAAACAGAAAAGAATTAGAAAAATCTTTTGTTGATGAAGTAAAAGAAACACTAAATAAAGGCGGGCATGCAATTGTTCCTGCTTTTGCTGTTGGAAGAAGTCAGGAATTAATTGATATTTTATATGAAAACAAAGTTACTGCAGATATTTTTTATGATGGAATGGGGCAAAGAGTTGCAAGAACAACCCTTGAATTCCCTGAACATTTAAAGAACCCAAAAATGTTAGGAAAAGCCTTGCATTCAGCTAACTGGATTAAAAAAGGAAGAAGAAATCCAGTTTTAAAAAAGCCTTGTGTTATTGTAACTTCAGCTGGAATGCTTCAGGGAGGTCCAGTAATGTGGTATTTAAAAAAATTATATAAAGACCCTAAATCAAAGATTTTTTTAACTGGATATCAAGTTGAAGGAACTAATGGAAGAACTTTAATGGAAAAAGGAATAGTGGATTTAGATGGAGAAATAGTTAAAGTAAGAAATCAAGTAAAACAATTTGATTTTTCTGCTCATGCTTCACAGGATGAATTAATTGAATTAGCTAAATTAACTAACCCTGAAAAAATTATTTGTGTTCATGGAGATGAAAAAGTAATAAAAGTTTTCCAGAAAAGACTGAAAAATGAAGGCTTTAATTCTGTTGCGCCAAAATTAGGACAGGAAATAAAACTTGATTAAAATGAGTTCTTTAATTGAAGTTTTAAAAAATTCATTTATTGTTTTAAAAAAACAACCAAAACTTTTTTTTCCTAAAATTTTCCTTGCATTAGTCTGGGGTTTAATGCTTTTATTTGCTATGAATTTATTAAAAAAAATGCAGGTAATTAATTTGCTTTCTTCTTTAGAAGAAAAAACTTTTTTGTTAAATAAAATTTTTCCTGAAGCAGTTTTTTTGCTTGTTTTGTCTTTTATTTTTTTTGTGTTTGATTCAGTTATTAATTCAGCTTATCCTTTAATGATACAAAATTATTTAAATAAAAAAAGTATTTCAGTTTCAGTTTCAATTAAAGAAGTACTAAAAAATTTCACTAAAATTGTTGTTCCAGTGCTTTTTGCTTTTATTCTTTCAATGATTATTCTTGTTCCTTTTATAACTTTTTTTTCTTTTTCTTTTGTTCAGAATAACTTGTTTTTTTCTGTTCTTTCAGGTTTAGTTATTTTAATTGCAGTTTTTATTGTTACAGTTTTGTTTTATTTTATTTATCCTGTTGCAGCAATAGAAAAAAAAGGTTTAAGTTCTGTTTTTAATGCAGTAAAAAAGTCTTTTAAAAATATTAAAGAAGCATCTTTTGGGACTTTTATTGCTTTGATTTTAAGTTTAATTTCTGCTTTTATTGTTTCTTTTGCTGAAACTGAATTAATAAGCATTTTAGCTTTAATTGTTTTTGCTGTATTAAGAATTATTACTGCGGTTTTAGCAACTTATTCAATGGTGTTAAATCCTTTGTTGTATTTTAAGGAATGATATTTTATGAGTTTTAGATTTTGTCCAAAATGCGGAAAAAAAGAAGGAATATTCATTAAAGGTTTCTGTGAAAACTGTTTTTTACAGGATAATAAACTGCTTATTTTGCCTGATAAACTTCAGTTTGAGTTCTGCAGAAAATGCAATAAAATTAAAGTGCAAAGGCATTGGGTTGAATTTGATTCAATGGAATTACTTGATTTTGTTAAATCAAAAGTTAAATCAAAAGATTTTGAAGTTCAGGATATTGAAATTGAATTAGAAGAAATAGATGAAAAAAACTTTAATGCATTGCTTGAAGTAAAAGGATTAATTGAAAATAATCTTTTAAGTTTAAGAGGAGTAATTAAACTTCAGTTTGCTTCAGGGACTTGTGATTCATGCATGAAAATTTCTTCTGATTTTTTTGAAGCAACAATTCAGGCAAGATTTGAAGAAAAAAATGAAAAACAAGAAAAAGTTATGAATGAATTTAAGTTATTGATTTCTGAAATGAATAAAAAAGATCCTTTGTCCAGAGTAGTTAAAACAATAAAAAACAGAAAAGGATTTGATTTAGTTTTAAGTTCTAATCGTTCAGCAAAAATTTCTTCAGAAAAACTTGCAAAAAAATATAATTCAAAAGTAATCCGTTCTTTTTCTGTTGTTGGAGTCGATAAATCAGGAAAAGAAAAAAGAAGATATACCTATTGTGTAAGATTTTAAACTTCAAATTCTTTTAATGAATCAATGATTTTTTCTATTGGTTTATCTGAAATAATTAAAGGAATTTTTTCGCTTTCAGCTATTTTTATTGCTAAAGGATCAACATTTTTTACTCCATGCAGCACTATTATTGATGGTTTCATGTCAGTTGAAAACCTTCCTATTTTCACTGCAATCATTGGGCTTCTTCCGTTTTCTACTGACTGAAAAATTAATGCTCTTTCAGGTGTCTTTCCGTATAACTGCATGTATTCGTGAACAGGAATATTTAGAATAACTTTTAATGAATCAATTAAAGTATAACCATAAATTACTATTTCTTTTAATTTGCTTGGGTTAGCTACAACTTTTCCGTTAATTTTTTTAAGAAATAATAATCCTTTAATTGAAGAATAAAATTCTCTTGTTCCAAAAACTTCTTTTGGCGGAGTAAAATCTTTTTCTAATTGTTTTTTTACTTTTCCGCCTCTTTTTTCGTCAATTAAAATTAATGCATTAACTAATCTTTTTACTATTCCTATTCCTGGGCTTTCTCTTCTGCCTCCTTCATAATCAGATATAGTTGAAGGGCTTACTTTTAAGTAGTCAGCTAATTCTGTTTGAGAAACACCAAAAATTTCTCTCCATTTTTTCATTGATCCGCCTGGATCTTTGCTTAAGCAGATTTCGCCAGCCATAATAGAAGAAAGTTTATCCATGCATTAAATGAGAAAAAAACACTTAAAAAGCCTTTACGTCAATTGTCATTTAAAAACCCTTGTTTTTTCGACAAATGTCTATTTGGTTTATTTTGCTTATAACTGCTGTAAATTAAAAGTTTTAGTTTTACTTAAGTTTTTTTTCCAAAAAGTTTTTATACTTCCTTTTATTTATATTAAACGGTGATAAGTTGGAATTGTCAAAACTTTTTAGTTCAGCAAAATTGCCAGTGATTGCTTGTGTTGTTGTTGTAGTTATTGCAGTTGCTTTATCAATTCTGCCTTTTATGCTTGGATTTAACCAATATTCAGAATCTGATGTTATAGCAGTTTCTTTTTGGGATAACAAGGCTGTTGTTGATAATGTGTTAGCAGTGATTGTAATCTTGCTTGTAATCTGGTCTGGATATGTTATATCAAAAGCCAATGGTAAACTAATTGACACAGCAAAGATTGGAGCTATCCTTGGCGTTATTATTGCAGTAATATATTCAATTAGCTCAGAAATTTATCAAGTATATCAAGCAGATACTTTAATTGGAAATACAGCATATCAATTTGATGTAGGCAGCCTGATAAGTAGTCTGGTTTTTTATATTATTTTGTTTGCAGTATTAGGTGCAATAGCTGGTGTAGTCGGTGGCTTTATTACAAAACTTAACTTAAACAAAAAATAAAGCTGTTTTTTTATTTTTACAATTTTTTTTTAGCTATTGCTATTCCTGTTGTTAGTATCTTGCTAGTGATTTTTGATTGCTGTCATTTGAAAACAAATTCTTTTTACGGGCCCACCGAGAGTCGAACTCGGGTCCGCAGCTTTCTGCCTTTTAAGAAAAGGCAAGTTGCCAAAATGTGCGACGTAAAGTCGCACTGCCTCTCCCTAAAGTTGCAACAAAATTATTTTTTGTATACAAACTTTTCGCAGAAAAGTTTGCTTTTTTGATTAAACTTTTTTGCGAAAAAAGTTTAGGAGGCTGCTGTCCTATCCACTAGACTATGGGCCCTTTTGTATTAATTAGAATAAGAAAAACTTAAATTAAGTTATTTTCTTTTGTTTTCATGGTTAAATTGTTTGAAGGCACAATAAGGAACTGGAAGTTTGTTTTAATTTTTGTTTTTGTTTCGGTTTTGTTTTGGTTAACTGAATTTTTTTATCAGTTTTATTTTATTTCTTTTACTTCATTTAATTATGCTTTAATTCGAAGTTTTGCTTTTAGTGGAGCAACTTTTATTGCTTTGTCTTTACTTTCAAGTTCTGTTTTCAAGTTTAAACCTGCTTTATTGAAATATTGGACTGTAAGAAGAAGTTTAGGGGTTACAGGAACTTTATTTGGATTAATTCATTTTTTGCTGGTCTTAAATATTATTTTTAATTTTGATATTTCTTTGATTTTTTATTCTTTTAATCCTTTTTTTAATCCTTTAATTTTTGGGTATTTTTCTTTAGGAATTTTAGTTTTGTTAAGTTTAATTTCAACTGATTTTGCTGTAGCAAAATTAGGCGTTAACTGGAAAAAAATTCAAAGATTAGTTTATTTTTCTTTTTGGGCTTTAATTGGACATTTTTTGCTGGTTAATCCTTTTGCTTTAATGAATTTAGCCGGTTATTTTTTGTTAATTGTTTCTTTTTTTGCTTTGACTGGAGAACTTTACTGGTTTATTATTGAAAGAAAAAAAAAGAATTTTTCTGGTTTAGGGGCTTTAATTGGTTATTTTTTAATTTTATTGTATTTTGTTTTGGCTTATTTTGTTTATTTGAAATATTTAATTTAAGTTTCCAATATAAAATTCTGAAAGTAATTCTCTTGCGTTGTCTGAATGAGGTGTTCCTGAACCCATTGGTCTTGATTCAAATAATGCTGTTGCATCTTTTCCGCATCCTTCAAGAATTGCTTTTCCTCCGCTGTGAGTTTCTTCAAAGCCGGTTACATCATAAACTTTTCCATTAATTAACAGCCAGCAGTCTTTTTCTGAATTATGTTTTGCTATTTCTTTTATATTAAATCCATGCATTTCGTTCATCATTTCATTCATTTCTTTTTGCATTGATTTATTTGTAGTGTCTGAATTATTTTGGTTTGTTGTTGTGTTTGTCTGCACACATCCTGAAAAAATTACTGCTAAAATTAGAAAAACTAAAATTGTTTTAATTGAATTCATGAATTAAATTTATTAGATAATCCTTATTAAGTTTTCTTTAAATTAAAAGCATTAATATTGTTCCTGTTGCAATTGGAATAGTGTAATTGTCTTCTATTGGAAGGTATTCCATTGTCATTCCGATTACTGCTGCAATTAATGCAGTGGAAAAAGGAAATAAAATTGATAAATAAATAAATGAAATTATTATTCCTGCAAAACTTCCTTCTAATGTTTTGTCTTGTATTTTTATTTTGCCTATTGTTTTTCCTGCAATATTTGAAATGCTGTCTCCAAAAACTAAGGTAATAACTCCTCCAATAACTATGAAAATATTGTTGTAAAATAAAACTGATGTAATTAATGTTCCTATAAAAAAAGTTATTGCGCCTTTTCCCGGGAGTTCTTTTTCTGTTTCTCTTTCTGTATAATCAATGAATTCTTTTATTATTGGAAGTTTTAGTCCTTTTTTTATTTTTAGTGCTAAAATATAACCTGTAATTAAAATTAGTAAATTAAATGCAATAAAATTTTTTGTTCCAATTAATCCAATTAAGATTATTATGGTGCTTCCGAAAAAGAAATGTAAAAATTGTCTTCTGTATTCTTTTTTCATATTAATCTTTTTTTGTTAGAATTAAAGTTACTGAAATTAATAATATTATTATTGAAAGATAATTTGTTTCAGGCAGAGTTTCAAGTTTATTGTTTTCTTCTAATACCCAGAAATATCTTTCTTCTAAGTCATTTATTGGCTGTTTGTCTTGTATTGGCCCAGAGCCTGATAAAAGAAATGCTTTTGCAGTTACTCTGTAAGAAGTTTTTTCGTTTAATGCTGAAGTATTATAAGTAGTTTTAATTTGTGTTTGCCCTTGAGCTAAAGCCATTCCTGGAACTGTAATTGATTCAATAAAAACTCCTGTTTCATCAAATACATCAAATACAACTTCAATATTTAAGTCCATTCCTTCTACTTTGCTTTTAACTACTACTATGAATTCTGTGGTGTTTCCTTTTTTGACTTTTGATGGTGCTATTTCAAATGATTCCATTCTTAATGAATCAGGAATTATTACATTAACAAAAGTGTCTCCTCTTATGTAAATATTTAATCCTGATCCTGAATAAAATTCTTTATCTGCAATTACTACTAAATTAATTGCTTTTTTTCCTGTTGTAGTGCAGTTAATTGTTCCTGTTGTATTTGTATCTGAACCATTTGAATCAGGAGGAAGAAAGACTGTTGTTTGATTATCTAATTCCCAAGTATTTATGCTTCCTTTTGGTCCGCAGTCTTCATCATAAGCATACCAAACTGATTCCTGGATGTTTACTATAGAATCATTATCTATTCCTAAACCATTTATTTGAGTATTATAATCTGCTATTGCATAATAAGGGTTTTTTAATTCAGATTTAATATCTAAAAAATAAATGTCTGCTATATCTAAATATGTTTTTGAGTCGGCAGAAGAACTAAGATAATAAATTATTTTTCTTGGGCCTGGAGTACTGCAGATAACAAATTTTTCTTCGTGAATTTTTTGAATTACTCCTCCTGCTGTTTCTCCTCCTAAAATTGAATTATAATCTTCGGTGTAAATTGTGTTAGTGTCATTTCCTTGAATAGAGTCAACAAAATAACAGTTTTTATCGCCTCCGTCAGGCAAAAAACAAGAGATTCCTTCGCTTGGCGTGCATATTTTCCAGTTTGGAGTTCCATCAACAATAAAATGATTTGTGTCTGTTTCATAATCTATTACTCCGTAAGCATTTACTTTAACTATTCCAAAGCTTCCTGCAAAATAGGGGCTTCCTTCTAAATTTACTCCTGGAGGACCATTGTTTGCATTAAAATCTCCTGCATCTGTTCTATAAGCATTTAAATCTAAAATTGAAGTATTTAAGTCAATTGAATTATCATCAAAGTCTGTTATGCTTACATTAAAGTCCCTGAAGCCTCTTTGACTGCATTGAACATCAACATATAAATTTAAATTATTTAAATCGGGATTTAATGGAATTGAAGGATTCCACCATGTAATTATTAGTTTTGGTCTGTCATTAATAATAGCGTTTTCTGAAGTATTAATTCTTAAATTATATCCATAATTTATATCAGGTACTTTAGAAACTAATTTCATTATCCATCCTTGATTATTGTTTAAGTCAGTCCATTGCTGTACTGCTTGAGTTACATTAAATGTAAATTTAGTTCCGTCACTTCCTTGCGGAATAAATTGAAATGCAGAATTTGCTGTTGAATAATCTCCTCCAGGAGTGTTCCATGGAACACTTGTTTTTCTATTATTCCATTTATCTAAAGCTGTATGATCAAAGTCAGGCAGTCCGTTTCCATTTGGGTCTGTTACAGGATATAAAGCTAAATTAAAATCTCCATAGCCATCAGTTGCGTTATTTATATCAAGAACTAAAAATGCTGAAATAATATCTGAATTAAGTTTAATTTGGTTTGCTTGTTCTCCAAAAATGTTTTTGAATATTAATCCGGCATGAATTGGAAAAGAATAATGCATGTTTGCATAAGTAGTTGTTGTGCTGCTTCCATTATCATTAACTCCGTTTCTTATTCCTATATATCCTGTATCGTCTGTGTCATTATAACTATTTAATCCATCCTGAAAACTTGTTGTTATGCCGTAAGGTACTGTAAACTTTGAATGCTGGTTTGAATAAGTTGTTATCTGCAAGCTTCCAATCTCGTTTTGTTTTGTTTTATCTTTTGCTCCTCCGTCGATAATTGTGCATTCATCTGCAACTTTTACTTCAAAGCTTTTAATAAAATAATTTCCATCTGATTGTTCGTTTATATCTTGTGCATGAATATACTGTCTTTTTGTTGTTCCGGATTTAGACCAGAATAAATTATAATCATAAAATGGAGGCATATTTATTGCAGGTAATACTCTAAATGTAAATGTTGGTTCGCTAAGATTATAGTTGCTGCAATAATCTCTTGTTAAATATTTTAAACTGTATTTGGTTGGAATAGTGTAATTTCCAGGCGCACAATTTAATGTCATTATAGTTTCATGGGTGCTTTCTTCTGGCTTGCCTGCTTGGAATAGATAATTGTTTGTTGCAGTATATTCTTTTAAGGTGCATCCTGCTTCTGGTGGAGCTCTAAATAAATTTGCGTCTTCTCCTCCGCTACAATCAGTATTAATATTCCAGTTTCCGTTTGAATAGCCTCCCCAAGAATATGCGTCGCTTGGGTCTGAGTGATAAAAATTTTGTTTTAAGTATAAATTAAAGTCTTCTCCTGCAAGTATTATTTGATTAAAATGATATGTATCTTCTTCAGAGGGAACCCAAATTGTTGTGTTTCCCCAGGATAAATTACTTAATATAATTAAACTAAAAATAAGTATAATCAATATTTTTATTTTCATATTATTATCATTAATTAATAGCTTTTAATTGTATTTATTGTTTTTGGTTTAAAGAAATCAGTTTTTATTGAATAAAAAAGAATTAGCTGATTCAAATGGTTCAATTAAACAATATTTGTAGTTTTTTTGTTTTATTAGTTTTCTTTCAATTAATTTATTTAATATTTCTTTTGTTTCTTTTTGGCTTAAATTCATTAATTCGCTTAATTCATCTAAATAAATTTCTTCAAACCTTAGAATATTAGAAAAAACTTTTGAATGTTTTTCTGAATAATATCTTCTTCTTTTTTTTGCTTTAAAACATGCAGCATCAAATAAATTCATTTTTTTTCCCTTTAGAAAAGAGAAAGCCTGAATTCAAAAGAAAGCAGACTCTCTCAGACTTTCCACAGCCTGAAGAAAATTTCTTTTAGGAATTAATATAACTGAAGTTCAACAAAAATCAACTAAAAAGTTGAAAAAAAAGTTTATTTAAATATTTTTTTTGTTTTTGTATTAATTATTTTTTCTGCTTCTTTTAATAGTTCATTTCCTTTTTTTGTTATTGAATAAATTACTTTGTTTTTATTTTTTTTTGAATTAACATAGCCTCTTGATTTCAATTTGTACATTACAACATAAACTGTTACGTTTCCTGGCAGAAAATTAAATTCTTCTGAAATTTTTTTTCTTAACAAATAAGGGTGGCAGGATTCTTTTTTTAGTAAAGCTAAAATATAAATCCATAAAATTTCTATTCCTGTTTTTTCTTTTAGTCTTTTGATTTCAGGAGAATCCATGTTATTAAGGAGAAAGAAAAGATTTAAAATACAAAAAGCAGTATATTTTATGATAGTAAAACGTTTATGGTTGTAAAATAGGTGGTTTAATGGAAAAAGAAATCAGAGTTGCAATTTCAGGAGTGGGGAACTGTGCGAGTTCTTTAGTTCAGGGAGTTTATTATTATAATTCAGTTAAGAATTCAGATGAATTAATTCCTGGTTTAATGCATAATGTGTTTGCAGGTTATTCAATTAAAGACATTAAGTTTGTTGCGGCATTTGATATTGATAAAAGAAAAGTTGGAAAAGATTTAAGTCAGGCAATTTTTGAAAAACCTAATTGTACTACAGTTTTCCAGAAAGATGTTCCGGAACAAAATGTGATTGTACAAAAAGGCCCTGTATTAGATGGTTTTGCTTCGCATATGGAAAATTATGATGAAAGCAAAAGATTTGTTGTTTCAGATGAAAATGCAGTTGATGTTGTAAAAGTTTTAAAGGAAGTTAAAGCTGATGTTTTAATTAATTTTATGCCTGTTGGTTCTGAAGAAGCAACAAAATATTATGCTCAGGCTTGTTTGGATGCAGGAGTAGGAATGGTTAATTGTATGCCTGTTTTTATTGCTTCTAATCCTGAATGGGAAAAAAAATTTAGAGATAAAGGACTTCCTATTGTTGGAGATGACATTAAAAGTCAGGTTGGAGCAACAATTACTCATAGAGTTTTAACTAAATTGTTTTCTGACAGAGGAGTAAAATTAGACAGAACTTATCAGTTAAACACTGGAGGAAATACAGATTTTTTGAATATGCTTGAAAGAAAAAGGCTGAAAAGCAAAAAAATTTCCAAGACTGAATCAGTTCAATCTCAACTGCCTCAGAAATTAGATGCAGATAATATTCATATTGGTCCAAGTGATTATGTTCCATGGCAGAAAGACAATAAAGTTTGTTTTATTAGAATGGAAGGAAGAAAATTTGGGGATATTCCTTTGGAATTAGAAATGAGATTAAGTGTAATGGATTCACCTAATTCAGCAGGAATAACAATTGATGCTTTGCGTGCTATAAAATTAGCAAGAGACAGAGGAATTGGAGGAGAATTAACTTCTTGTTCTTCTTATTTTATGAAGCATCCTTTGCATCAGTTTTCTGATTCAGTCTGCAAGACAATGGTTGAAGAATTTATTAAAGGTAAAAGAGACAGGTAATTATGATTTCAGAGAACAGAGAAAAATTTAATTTTATTTCTCTTAAAGCAGGATTACTTTTTGGTAAATTGCCTTTTACTCCTAATCAATGGACTTTGTCTGCTTTAATTCCTGCTGTTTTAACTTTTTATTTTTTATTGCAGGAAAACTTTTTGTTTGCTTTAATTTTTTTTGTATTGACGGCGTTAGTTGATTTAATTGATGGTGCTGTAGCAAGAGTACAAGGCAAAACATCAAACAAAGGGGCTTATTTGGATACAATAACTGACCGTTATACTGATTTTATTGTTTTGTTTGGGTTGTTTTTTGTTTCTTTGCCTTTCTTTTTTGTTGAAGCAAAAGTCTGGATTTTATTGGCTTTATTTGGAACAATGATGACTACTTATTCTAAGGCTGCTGCAAAAGAAAAATTGTTTTTAGAAAAAGAATTAAAAGGCGGTTTACTTGAAAGACCTGAAAGATTATTGATTTTATTCCTGACTCTTTTGAGTGGAATTTTTTCTTTTCAATATGTAGTTTATTTTTTGGTTTTGTTTGCTGTTCTTTCTAATTTAACTGCTTTGCAGAGAATTATTAAGGCTTTTAGTCTGGCTTAATTTATTTTTTTTCACAGTAAACAAGCAAGTGTTCTTTTTGAAATGGTTCCAAAAAAACAGCTTTTTTAACAATAAATTCTTTTTCTAGTTTTCTTTTTTCTTCTTCTAGAATTTTTTTTGAATTTTTTTGTGAAATACTTCTTGCTTTAATTGAAATTATTGCTGGCTTTCCTTTTTCTAAAAAAGTTTTTGCATTATTTAAAAAAATTTCTGTCTGGTTTTTTTGTGAAACATCCTGAAACAAAAAATCAAATTTTATTTCTTTTAATTCTTTTTTTGTTTCTTCTGTATTATTTGCATCTTCTAAGTAAGGAATTAAATTGCTTCTTTCTTCGCTTAATTCAACTAATTTATGCATTACTCTGGCACTAACATCAATTCCAATAATTAAACCGTTTTCTTTTATGATATCTGATAAATGGGATATTGTTGTTCCTTCTGCTGCACCTAAATAAAGAATATTTGAACCGTTTTTTATTGGAGGAAAAATTCCTTTTTTTAGTCCTGCGCCTAATTTTGATCTGAAAGGATTCCATTCTCTGAATTCTTTTCCTTTAAATGAAATTAATCTTTCACCGTAAACTTTTTTTCCTTTAACTAAGTTTTCAGTGTAATTTTTTCTTCCATCAGAATAAATTCCGTCTGCAATCTTATTTAATTTCATAAAAAATTCTCTTTAATTATTTTTTTTATTTTAATTCATTTTTATTTTATTTATTTTTCTTTTTTTGTTTTTAATTTTATTTCCTTGTTTTATTTTTTTTTATTTATTCAATTCTTTTATTCTTTTTTCTAAATCTATTTTGAGTTCTTTTACGTTTTTTTTTCCTTTAAAGTAATCTTGTCTTACTGCAATACTTAATTTTCCTGCTAAACTTCTTGCAAATTTTCCCTGAAAATTTCTTTTAACTTGTTTTAGCATTGGATGCCCGAAAATAAATCCATATTTTGGTGGTTTTGCTCCTGATTTAATATGATTAAATAAAGCTTTTTCTGCACCTAATAATTGAATTGTAGATGAAGGCATTAAAGCTAATTTTTTTATTGAACTTGCTTTAGCTAACATTCTTGCTCCAATTAATGGTTCAGCTAATTCAGTGAAGTTTGGAAGCAAAATTTTCATTTCTTTTTCAATGAATTTTGTTAGTTCATTTCTTTCTTTTTTTATTGCTAATCCTTTTTCTGCTAAACCTTTAATTTGATTTAATGTTTCTTCTTCTATTATTGAACCCATTGAATCTTTTGATTTTTCAATTATTTTTTTTATTTTATCTGTATTTTTATAAACTTCTAAAACTTTTTTTTCTGTGAAATTTTTTCTGTTTCCTATTTTAATTAATTCTAAAAAAGTTTCGTTATCTTCAATTAAAGAATTTAATTCAGGAAAATGAGTTGAATACCATTCTCTTGCGTTTTCTGAAATTAAATTAACCATTTTGTCTAATTCATCAATTAAAGAAACAGCTTTAATTATGTGAATATCTTTTCCTGTAAAAGCTTCTGCTACTCTTTCTTTGGTTTTTTGAGTTAATCTTTGCTTTAATTTAGTTTTATCCATGTTCTCTATAAAGCTTTTATCGCAAATTATTTATAAAGAATTACCGACTATTTGGTATTATGGTACAAAAAAAATCTGAAGTGTTAATGGATTTATCTTTAAGGAGAAGCATTTTTTTTCCTTCAGCTGAAATTTATGGAGATTCATTCAGTGGTTTTTGGGATTATGGAGCTTATGGAACTGCAATAAAAAACCGAATAATTGAATCCTGGAGAAAAGATTTAGTTGAAAAAGAAGGTTTTGTTGAAATTGACGGCTGTCAAATTCTTCCGGAAAAAGTTTTTGTTGCGTCAGGTCATTTAAATAATTTTAATGATCCTTTAGTTCAATGCAATAAATGTCATTCACTTCATCGAGCTGATTCTTTATTAGGAAAAGAATTTGAGTTAACTGAAGGAACTCCAATTGAACGATTTGATGAATTAATTAAAGAAAACAAAGTTGTCTGCCCTAAATGCAAAGGAATTTTAGGCAAAACAAAAAAATTTAATTTAATGATGGGAACAGATATTGGAGGAACAGGAAAACTTAAAGGGTATTTGAGGCCTGAAACCTGCCAGAATATTTTTTTGGATTTTGACAGAATTTATAAAACAATGAGAAAAAACCTTCCTTTAGGTATAGCTCAAACAGGAAAATGTTTTAGAAATGAAATTGCGCCAAGAAATTCAATTTTAAGAATCAGGGAAATAACTCAAATGGAAATTGAAGTTTTTTTTAATCCAAATAAAATAAATGAAACAGAAAACTTTGAAGAAATAGAAAACTTTAAGTTAAGGGTTTTATTAGAAGGAAAGAAATCAACTGAAGAAATCAAAGCAAAGGATTTAGTTTCAAAAAAAATTGTTTCAGGAAAATTAATTGCTTATTATTTATCAAGATTACAGTTGTTTTATGAAAATTTAGGGATTCCAAGAGATAAATTAAGGTTTAGGGAAGTAGGTAAAGAAGAACGAGCTTTTTATGCTAAAGAAGGCTGGGATTTTGAAGTTGAAACTTCTCTTGGATGGATTGAATTAGTTGCAAATAATTACCGGACTGATTATGACTTAAAAAATCATTCAAAAGTTTCTTCAAAAAACCTTAAAGTAAAAGAAGAAACTGAATTTATTCCTCATGTATGGGAAATTTCTGCAGGAGTAGACAGAACACTTTATGTTTTATTGGAGTTAGCTTTAAGAGAAGAAACAAAAAAAGAAGAAAAAAGATTGTTTCTTTCTTTAAGTCCAAAGATTGCTCCTTTTGTTGCAGGAGTTTTTCCTTTAGTTAAAAAAGAAGGTTTAGGTGAAAAAGCAAAAGAAATTTTTAATGAATTATTAGCACATAAACTTCCGGTTTTTTTTGATGTTAAAGGTTCAATTGGAAAACGTTATGCAAGAATAGATGAAATTGGAATTCCTTTTGCTTTAACAGTTGATTTTGATTCAGTAAAAGATGAAACTATTACTATTAGAGAAAGAGATTCAACTGAACAAAAAAGAATTCCAATTAAAAATTTAGCTGAATTATTATGGAAGCTTTCAGTAGGCAAAACGACGTTTAAGGAACTTTAATTAGTTCTTCTGCACTATTTTTTTTATGAAAGCAGGACTGAACAAAAGTGAAGTCGTGCATTTTGATGCAACTTTTGAAAAAGTTGCTGCCCTTGTAGCATAATAGTAGTGCATCACTTTCGTAAAGTGGAGGTTGGGGGTGCGATTCCCTCCAAGGGCTTTAAATTATTTTTCTTCTTTTTTTATTTTTGATTTTTATGAAATGTGCTAAATGTGGTTCTTTTGCAACCAAACTTAATTCAAATGATATTCCTGTTTGTTCAAGGCATTCAAAAGTTTCAGTTAAGTCTCCAAAGTGTCCTAACTGTAAACTTGAAATGACTATTAGAAAAGGAAAATTTGGTTCTTTTTGGGGATGCAAAGCTTTCCCTATGTGTGACGGAATACAAAAGATTTAAGTTTTTGGTAAAGCTTTTTTCCAAAAAGGTTTAGTTTGTGTTTGCAAACTAATTTTTGATAAACCTTTTTTCTAAAAAGGTTTGTGTGACGGAATACAGAAAATTTAAGTTTTTGGTAAAGCTTTTTTTGGAAAAGTTCATTGCAACGCTATCAAAGATAGCGCATCGCACTCAACTGCCGAAACAGTTGTTTTGATAAAGCTTTTTTTTCTAAAAGTTTATTTGCATAAAGCATCTTTTAATTCAGTTAAAGTCTGTTCAAATTTAAGCAGAAAAAAGCTGATGGAAATAAATGCAATTATTAATGCAAGGTGTTCTGCAGTCATATGAAACAAAGTGGTTTCATGAGGAAGTATATTAATTCCGTAAACTGAAAGTGCTTCAAATAAATGAATTAATGCAATTGGAATAAATCCTAATACAATAAGATTAAGGGATTTAATTAATTTATTTTTTGATTTTATTCCTATTAATTTTGAGTATTCTTTGGATTTAATTCTATACAGGAGAAATAAAGGAATTAAAATAAAGAGAAATGTAATTATATGAATAAAGAAATTTATTATTTGAGCCATAATAGGAATACTATTAATCTTTCAGGTATTTATTGTTTTCTGTTTTAATGAAAAACAAATTTAAAAACAATTAAATACTATTTGATTTATTATTATGAATATGATTCCAGAAGAAAAAATGGATAGTTTTTTGTTTAAAGGCTTAGTGATAGTTTTAATTGTAGTTTTAGGGCTTTTGTTAGTTTATTCTTATTTAAATGTTAAACCTGAAACTTTTACTCAGGTTTATTTAATTCCAGATAAAATAGTTAATTCTGCGGTTATAGGAGAAAAAATTCCAATTGAATTTGAAATAGATAACAGAGAAGGAAAAGCAGTGAATTATTCTTATGTTATTTCAGTTAAAGGAGAAGAATTTTTATCTGATTCTTTTATTCTTGAAGACAAACAAAAAAACAGAATTGAAGTGGAAATTATTTTTAATGAATTAACTGACGGAAAAGAAAAAGTTTTAATTGAAGTTTTTAAGGAAAACGAAGAAGAACCTTATTCAATTTGGTTCTGGATTGAAGTAAAATAAAAAAATAATTTTAATTAAATTCTATTTTTTTGATTTTTTATTTAATTAGTTTTTCTGTTTTTTTAATTATTTTTGTTTATTTTTCTTTTAATTAGTTTTTTTTGTTTATTTTTTCTTTTTTTTTAGATTTCTTTTTTGGCTTTAAAGCGTCATCTAACATTTTTTTTGCTTTTTTGTATCCTAATTCTTTTTCTAATTCATTTATTCTTTTATTTCTGTCGTCAATTATTTGTTCAAATTGTTCTAATAACTTGCTTTTTTCTTTGATTGCATCTTTTTCCATTAACATTTTTTCTCTTAATTCTTTTTCTATTTCTTTTTTTGCCTGAATTTTGCTTTCATTTAATTTCAGTAATTCTTTTGAATACATTCCTCTTAATGAAAGGGATTCTGATTCAATTTCCATTAACATTTGTTTTGCATTATCTCTTTCTGTTTTTAGAATTGAAATTAATTCGCTTCCTTTTTCTGATGTTTCGTTTGCAAGATTTTCAATTACTTTGCTTTTCAGCCTTAAAGAATTAAACTCTGAATTAATTGACTCCATTTTTTTTCTGAAGTAAGTAAAGTGGTTTTCAATTAATTCGGTTTCAGTTTCAATTTTTCTTATTAATGAATTGAATTCTTTTTCTGTTTCTGCAATATTTTTTTCTCCTGTTGGGATACTTAAACTTTTATGCCTTAATTTTTCGTATTTTTCTTTTAGTTCTTCAAATTCTTTTTCTTTTGTCTGAAGCAAAGATAAAATGTTTTTAGCTGTAGCTTTTTCCTGTTCTGGTGTAACTCTTTCTCTTACTGCGTGCAAATGAACTCTTTCAAGCACAAATCTTGTTTTTAAAAGTAAAGACATTATTTTTTGTCCAATAAAAGCATATAATTCTGGTACTTCAGTTTTATCTTTTAAGTCAAAAGGCACTTCTTTTTTTGCTTCTTCTAAAATAACATTTCTTCTAAGTGAAATTAATGTTTTATTATAACTTTTAATTAACGGCGTTAAATCAGGGGAATCAACTGAAGGTTCAGATTCAATTCTTTTATGTAATTCTTCTATTATTTCAACGGTTTCTTCTAATCTTGCAATGCTTTGATTTAATGCATGAACAAAACTTTTTCTTGAATAATGTTTCCATTCATTTCCTGTAATCATTTCGTGAAGTTCATTCAGTTTAATCATTAAAGTGTCAAGTATTCTTTCCATTTTAGTCCCTTTTTATTTATTAGAGGCTTCTGGTTTATATTTTTATTTCTTTTTTCTTTTTTTATGGTGAAAATAAAGCATTCTAAGGGTATTTTGTTTGAAGAAATCTTAATTGATCCCAGTTCTTCTCCTAAAAAGAATAACTGCATTATAACTCATGCTCATTCAGATCATGCAAAAGTATGTAAATCAAAAGAAAAAACTTTTTTTTTAACTTCAGAAACAAATGAATTAATTAAAGTAAGAGAAAAAAAAGAATTTAATGCAAAAGAGATTCCATTTAAAAAAAAGTTTTCAGTTGAAGGAAATGAATTTTCTTTTTTTTCTTCAGGGCATATTCTTGGAAGTTCACAAATTCAGGTTAATTCAGGGGAGATAGTTTTTACTTCTGATTTCAAGTTAAGTGATTCAGTTTTATTTAAGGGTGCAAAAATCCTTGAAGCAGAAACTTTAGTTATTGAATCAACTTTTGGTTTACCTGATTTTGTTTTCCCTGAAAGAAATAAAATTTATGAAGAATTAGAAAAATATGCAAAATATGAATTAAAAGAAAACAAATTGCTGATTTTAGGAGGTTATTCGATTGGCAAAGCACAGGAATTAACTAAAATTTCAAATGAATTCTTAAATGAAATTCCTTTAATTCATGAATCAATTTTAAAGCCAAATAATGTTTACAAAAAAAATGGAGTTGATTTAGGCAAATTTGAATTGCTTGATCATAACTTAAAAGAATTTAATGTTTTGATTCTGCCTCCTCATTTAATTAAACCTGATTTAATTAAAGCATTAGAAATTTCTTCAGGAAGAAAAATTTCTCCTGTTTTTGCTTCCGGCTGGAAAGGAAATTTTGGTTTTAAGGCTTTTCCTTTATCTGATCATGCAGATTTTAATCAACTGCTTGAATATGTTGAAAAATCTAATCCAAAAAATGTTTTAACTAATCATGGTTTTGCAAAAGAGTTAGCGTCTTCTATTAGAAGAAAGCTTGGAATTAATGCAAGGCCTTTAGATGAAAAAGGCCAAAGCAATTTACTTGATTTTTGATAACGAAAGAGTTATTTATGCCTTTGCTGTATTCATTAAAGGTAATTAAATGGTTGAACCAAATTTGCTTTTATTTTTTGTAGTAATTTTAGCTGCATTTGTTTTTGGAGAAATTTTTTTCAGGTTTCATTTGCCTAGAAGTATTGGGCAAATTGTTGCTGGATTAGTTTTAGGTCTGCCTTTTTTTACTGGTTTGATTCCTTTAGAAAGCAATTCAATGATTTTAGTTTTATCTGAATTAGGAGTAATTTTTCTGTTAATTTTAACTGGACTGGAAGTTGACTTAAAAAAAATAAAGGAATGTTCTAAAGATGTTTTGATTATTTCTTTTTTCTCTGTTTTAATTCCTTTTATTTTAGGGTTTATTTTTGTTTTTTTAATCTGGAATTCATTGCTTTTTGCTTTTATTGCAGGAGCAGCTTTATCTGTTACTTCTGAAGCAACAAAATCAATTGTTTTAATGCAGAAAAATGTAATTAAAACAAGATTAGGAGAAATAATGCTTTTGGCTGGAGCAGTAGATGATTTTTTTGAATTAATTTTTTTATCTGTAATTCTTTTGTTTGTTGGAAACCAAACTGGAACTGATTTAGCTTTAATTCCTTTTGAAATAATTGGTTTTTTTGTTGCAGTTTTTATTGCATTAAAACTTCTTCCAAGGTTTTTTAGTTTATTTAAGCAGGAAAGTGAAGATGGTTATTTTACTTTAGCTGTATTAATTGCTTTAGGAATTGCTTTTTTGGCTTCAGTTTTGTCTTTAGGAACTATTGCAGGAGCGTTAGTTGCAGGTTTTCTTTTAAAGAAAGCAATTAAGTCAGAAAAAGTAGAGCATGCAATTGAAAATCATTTAAAGGTTGTAACTTTTGCTTTGATTATTCCTTTTTTTCATTTACATATTGGATTAAATGCAAACTTATTGAATTTAGTTATTAATCCTTTAATAATTATTGGAGTTTTGTTTATTGCTTTTACAGGAAAAATGCTTGGAGCTTTAATTGTTAAGCCGTTTAGTAAACTTAATTTTAGGCAGTTAACTTTAGTTGGTTGGGGAATGAATTCAAGGGGTTTTATTGAATTAGTTATTCTTGCAATTGTATTAAAGCAAGACATTGGTTTTCCTCAGGAACTTTACACTGCAATTATTTTAGTTACAATTTTAACTACAGTGGCTTTTCCTTTAGCGTTGGATTATTATATAAAAAAATATCCAGGTATAATGAATTAAAAATAAGGAAATTATGCAGAAACAATTCATTTTAAAATAAAACTTTAATATAATTTAAAAAGTGGTTAAATGAATCGAACTCATTTTTGCGGTGAATTAAGAGAAAAAGACACAGGAAAAAAAGTAGTGTTAGAAGGATGGATTAATTCAATTCGTGCCCAAAAAAAATTTGCTTTTATTGATTTAAGGGATAAAACTGGTTTAACTCAGATTTTTATTTCAAGAAAAGACAAAAAAACTGATGAAATAGTTTCTTCTTTGTTAAATGAATTTGTTTTAAGAATTAAAGGAACAGTAAAAAAAAGACCTGATTCTAATCCAAAAATTGAAACAGGAACAATTGAAGTTAGTGCTGAAAGTATTGAAGTATTAAATTCAGCTGAACCAATTCCTTTTGCAATAGAAGATGAAGTAAAAGCAAATGAAGATACAAGATTAAAATACAGGTATTTAGATTTAAGAAGAAAAAAATGTTTAATAATTTGTTATTAAGACATAAAATAATTAAATCAATGAGAGATTTTTTTGATTCGCAGGATTTTTTGGAAATTGAAACTCCAATTTTATCTAAAAGCACTCCTGAAGGTGCAAGAGATTATTTAGTTCCAAGCAGAAAATTTAATGGAAGTTTTTTTGCTTTGCCTCAAAGTCCTCAATTATACAAGCAGTTATTAATGGTTTCAGGTTTTGACAAATACTTTCAGATTGCAAGATGTTTCAGGGATGAAGATTTAAGAGGAGACAGGCAGCCTGAATTTACTCAATTGGATTTGGAAATGAGTTTTGTTGAAGAAGAAGATGTTTATTCTTTGCTTGAAAAAACAATGCAGTTTGTTTTTAAAAATGCATTAAATGAAGACTTAAAAATTCCTTTTCCAAGAATAACTTATAGTAAAGCAATGGAAAAATACAAAACAGATAAACCTGATACAAGAAAAGAAACAAAATTAAAGAATTCTTTTTTGTGGGTTACGGATTTTCCTTTATTTGAATTAAATGACGAAAAAGAAATTGTTCCATGTCATCATCCTTTTACTCAGTTTAACAAAGAAGATGAAAAAAAACTTGAATCAAAAAATAAAAAAGATTTATTATCAATCAGAAGCCGTTCTTATGATTTAGTTTTAAATGGAACTGAATTAGGTTCAGGATCAATTAGAATTCATAATCCTAAAACCCAGCAAAAAATATTTGATTTTTTGGGAATAAATGAAAAGCAGGCAAAACAAAAATTTGGTTTTTTATTGGAAGCATTTCAGTATGGTGCTCCTCCTCATGGAGGTTTTGCAATTGGATTAGATAGATTAATAATGATTTTAACTGAAAGTAATTCAATTCGAGAAGTAATTGCTTTTCCAAAAAACAAAAATGCAATGGGTTTATTAGAAGAAGCTCCAAGTAAAGTTTCAGAAAAACAATTAGATGAATTAAACATTAAATTAAAAAAATAAAAATTTAATTTATTTCTTCTAATACAATCATGGTAGTGGTTTTGTCTATTCCTTCGACATTTCTTAATTCTTTTGTAATTAATTTGTTTAACTGAGAAATATTTTTTGCTCTTACTTTAATTAATAAATCAAATCCACCGGTAATAATATCCACTGATTTGACAAAACTTAATTTTAAAATTTTTTTTGCAATTTCCTGCTGTGATTTATGCATTGCATCATATTTAACTGAAGCCATAATATAAGCGCATAAACTTAACCCTAATTTAGAGTAATCCACTTCAACAGAATAATTTTTTATTACTCCTTCTTTCTGCATTTTTTTTATTCTGTTATGGGCGGTAGTTAATGGAATTCCTGCTTTTTTGGCTATTTGTCTTAAAGAAAGCTTGCTGTTATTCCTTAAAAACTCAAGTATTTGTTCGCTTTTATCTTCCATTTTGAAACATATGTTCCATAAACCATTTAAATTGTTGTGTTTTTTGTAATTTTTCCCTTTTTTTTTGGATTTTATTTAAATAGTTCTTTTGGTGCATTTATTTCAGGTGATAAAAATGGAAAAAACAATCCAGCATTTAATGAAACCAGAATTAAAGCATATTCTGAAAATCCAGTCAGCTGCATTAAAGGCTATTGATACTTTTATGTATTCAAAAAAAGTATTGCATTTAATGCCTGTGATGCTTTCTCCTTTAACTGATCCTTTAAGTCATTCAGTTTATGATTCTTCAATTGATATTTAGGGCAGAAATTGGAATTAACTAAAAGCATGATTTTGCATAAACAGTTAGTTTTAATGGCTGACTTTGCTAAAGGAATTTATATTGTTTCTCCTAACGTAAGATTAGAAAAAGAATCTTTATCTGAAAGCAAAAGACATTTAATTGAATTTTCACAGGTTGACATTGAATTAAAGGAAACTTCTTCAAGACAATTCATGGATTTTACTGAAGAATTGTTTACTTATGTTTTTTCTTTTGTTAAAACTGAATGTGAAAAAGAATTAAGTGAATTAAAAAGAGAAATTCCTTTTTTGAAAGAACCTTTCAAGGTTTTTGATTCAGTTAAATTAAAAGAAAAATTTGGAGAAGATTTTGAAGCAATTGTTTCAGAAAAAGAAAAATTCCCTTTTTGGATTACAGATTATTACCGTGAATTTTATGACAAACAGGATGAAATAACAGGAAAACACATTAACTATGATTTAGTTTATCCTGAAGGGTTTGGTGAAGCTTTATCTGGCGGAGAAAGAGAATTTGAATTTATGACAATAAAGAAAAAAATGCTTGAAAGAAAAACTGACTTAAAAGCATTTGATTCTTATCTTTCTGTTGCAGAAAAAGGAATGTTAAAGCCTACTGCTGGAGGAGGTTTTGGGGTTGAAAGGCTTGTAAGGTTTTTAAGTGGAAAACAACACATAAAAGACGTTACTTTGTTTCCAAGAATTCCCGGACAAAAAATAGTTTTCTGAATTTTTTTTTGCTCTGGTAGCTTAGTGGTAGAGCATCCGGCTGTTAAACAACCGCTCACTCGGTTGACGCGTGTGCGCTACATAAAGTAGCGCTAGCACGGCTTTATGCCGTGCCTTATTCCACCTATGTGAAAGCAGATACCGGAAGGTCAAAGGTTCAAATCCTTTCTAGGGCGTTAAAATTAGTTTAAATTTTTAACCTAACAAAAATTAATGAAGTGATATTAATGGAAAAAGAATTTATTTCAATAAAAAAAGCTTTTGAAAAAAAAGGACTTGTTTCAGTCAGAGGATGGATTAAAAGAAAAAGAGATTTAAAAGAAAAAATTTTTCTTTTATTAAGAGATGAAACAGGAGAAATTCAATGCATTATTGAACCAGAAAAAATTGATAAAAAAGAATTTGAAAAATTAAGCAAACAAAGCATTGAAGCTTCAGTTGAATTAACCGGAAAATTAAAGGAAGATTCAAGAGCTCCTTCTGGATTTGAATTAATGGCTGAAGAATTAAAATTAATAGGAGAAAGCATTAATTTTCCAATACAAAAAGATTTAAGTGAAGAATTCTTATTGGATGTAAGGCATTTATGGATGCGAAGCAGTAAAATGCAGGCAATAATGAAAATCCGTTCTACTTTGATGTATGCTGTAAGAGAATTTTACAAAAAAGAAAATTATTTTGAATGCAGTCCCGCAATGATTACTCCTAATGCCTGTGAAGGAGGAACAACTTTATTTCCATTAAAATATTTTGGTAAAGAAAGATATCTTTCTCAATCAGGACAAATGTATTTAGAAGTAATGATTTTTGCTTTAGGAAAAGTTTTTGGTTTAACTCCTTCTTTTAGGGCAGAAAAATCAAAAACTGCAAGGCATTTAACAGAATACTGGCATTTAGAAGGAGAATGTGCATGGATGAACATGGATGACCAAATGCATGAAATAGAAAAAATGGTTTCTTTTGTTTGTCAAAAAATAGCTGAAGAAAACCCTGAAGAATTAAAAGTTTTAGGAAGAGATTTAGCTGACTTAAAGGCAATAAGAACTCCTTTTGCAAAAATGTCTTATGATGAAGCATTAGAAATACTTGAAAAAAAATACAAAAAGAAAATTCCTTGGGGAATTGATTTAAGCATTAAAGAAGAAAAAATTTTGTCTCAGGATGAAAAAATTCCTTTTTTTATTTATGGTTATCCTACAAAAATAAAAGCTTTTTATGCAAAAGAAATGCCTGACTCAAAAAAATGTTATAGTTTTGATTTAATAGGGCCTGAAGGTTATGGAGAATTATGTACCGGCGGACAAAGAGAAGACATAAATGAAAACATGCTTAAAAAATTAAAGAAAGAAAAAATTCCTTTGGAAAACTATCAATGGTATCTGGATTTAAGAAAATATGGAAGTGTTCCTCATTCAGGTTTTGGAATCGGTATTGAAAGATTATTAAGATGGATTTGCAAATTAGATTCAATTAAAGATACAATTCCTTTCCCTAGAACACTGAATAGAAGTTATCCTTAAGCTGCTTTGTGATAAGACTGGATAAAATCTATTTCTTCTTCTCTTCTTTTTTTTAATTGAATTACTCTTGCCATTTTTTGGTCAGTAGTTTTTCCTTTTTCTATTGCATGCTTTAAAAATTTAGTTAATGAATCTATTTCTTTTTTGGTTATTTCTCCAGTGAAATATTTGTAAACTAAATCAAACAATTGTCCAAATTGCACTGGATTTCTTTTTGCTAATTCTCTTATTTCAGAAAACTGAAGTATTTTTCTTGGCATTGCTCCATTCTGAAGTTCAAATAATATTTGCTGGTGTTCTCTTGGGTTTTTTGCACTTGGAGTTAATCTAAATCTTCCAATTGAAATTGCAGGAATTCCTTTTGTTTTATGAAGTATTTCGTCTCTTCTTTCAATTAAATGCTGTTCTCTTGCTTCTATTCCGTAAATTTTCTGCATTATTTCTTTTGTAACTTTTTTTTGCACTAGTTTTCTGAAAAAAGGTGTTTTCTTTTTTTGTCCATGAAATTTTGAAGCATGTGTTCCTTGATTTCTTCTGACTGGATTTCTTCCGCGCATAATTTTATTTTAACATAGAACACTTTTTAATTTAATTTATAACTGTTTTTCATAAAAATTATGAAAAAATAACAATTGCTTAAATAAGTTTCCTTTCATTTTTTTTTAGATGACTACTCTTGAAGAACATTTAAATGGAATTGATGAAGGCATTAAAAGCATTATTTTAAATGCAGCAGAAAAATCAAAAGAAATACAAAAAGGTTTTTTTACACATAATAAGTTAGCCGGTTCACAAAACGTTTACGGTGAAGACCAATTAGAATTAGATAAATGGGCTGATTATTTAATTCTTGATGCAATGGAGCAGTCAAAAATAGTCAAGACTGTTGCTTCAGAAGAACAATCAGAAATAATTGAAATAGTTAAATCTGAAGGAGAATTTGGGGTTGTAGTTGATCCTTTAGATGGAGTTAGTTGTGTTAAAACTAATTTAGCTGTTGGAACTATTCTTGGAATTTTTGATGAAGGAAATGTATTAGAAAAAGGAAATAAAATGGATGCAGCAATGTATATTTTATATGGACCTCAGACAAGTTTAGTTTATTCTGCTAAAGATGGAGTTCATGAATTTGTTTTGGATTCAAAAGGAAATTTTATTTTAAGAGTGGAAGACTTAAAGTTTCCTGAATCAGGAACTATTTTTGGTTCAGGAGGGTTAAGAACTGACTGGACAAAAAAACATTTGGATTTTATTGAAGAACTTGAAAAACAAAATTATAAAACAAGGTTTTCCGGTTCTTTCACTGCAGATTTCCAGCAAATTTTATCTTATGGCGGATTATTTTCTTATCCTTCAACAAAAAAAATGCCTGAAGGAAAGTTAAGGCTTTTATTTGAATGCAATCCTTTATCTTTTATTGCAAAGTATGCCGGCGGAGCTTCAACTGACGGAAAACAGTCAATTTTGGAAATTAAACCGGAAAAAATTTCTCATAGAACTCCAATTTATATTGGCGGAAAAAAAGAAATTAATTTAGCTGAAAAAATGTTAAGGTGATGTAATGAGCAAGTTTAATCCAATTTCAGGTAATTTAATGTTTGATGCATTAAAAAATGATAAAACAATTATTATGGCCTGTAATACAAGAATAACTAAAGGAATAGTTAAAGGAATTTTTAAGGCAGCAAAAAAAACTGATTCAGCTGTAATAATGGAATTAGCTAAATCTGAATCAGATTTATCAGGAGGCTATACGGGATTAAAACCAAAAGATTATGCACAAATAACCAAAGAAATTGCTTCTGAAGTTGCATTTGATATATGGAGTTTACATGCAGATCATTTAACAATAAAAAAAGGAACTCCTGAAGAAATTGATGAAATGAAAAAATTAATTGATGCTCAGGTTTCAGCTGGATTTACTTCTTTTGCTTTGGATGCATCTTTTTTATTTGATTTTAATGGTAAAACAGTTGAAGAAGAACTTCAAAAAAATATTGAAGTTACAGTTGAATTAGCTGATTATATTAAAGAAAAAATGAATGGAAAAGAATTTGGATTAGAAGTTGAAGTAGGAGAAATTGGAAAGAAGAATGAACAAGGAATGGTTTTAACTACTCCTGAAGAAGCAGTTGCTTTTATTAATGAATTAAACAAAAGAGGAGTTTTTCCTAATGTAATTGGAATAGCTAATGGTTCAACTCATGGAAATATTTATGATGAAAATGGAAAACCAATTGAACAAATTTCAATTGATATTGAACAGACTATTAGTGTAGCTGAAGCAATGAAAAAAGAAGGATTTAATACAAGGATAGCCCAGCATGGAATTACAGGAACTCCAAGAGAATTAATTAAAACTAAATTTCCTTCAGAATCAATTTTAAAAGGAAATGTAGGAACTTTATGGCAGAATATTTTTTATGAAGTAATTAAAGCAACTAAACCTGAATTATATTCTGAAATAGTTGAATGGACTTTAACTAATTTCAAAGAAACAGCAGAAAAAAAAGGCTGTAAAAGTGAAATAGAAATTTTAGGAAAATACATTAAGTTTGCGGTTGGTGCAAAAAACGATCAAGGCAAATTTATTTTCTTTGATAAAATTTATTCTCTGGATAAGAATACTGAAAAAGCTTTGGAAGCAAGAGCTTATTCTGAAGCAGTAATGTTTTTTGAGGCATTTCATGCATCAGGTTCAGCAGGAAAAGTAAGGGATTTTATTAAAAGAACTGCTTAATTCGACTATTGTATTATTCTGCAACAATTGTACCAAAAAGCCTTTATAAACTCAAAATTACTATTAGTTTGTAATAAAACATTTATTTCTCCTTTTAGGGAATTTCGCCTCACGAATTTTCCCTCTTTTTTTATTTTTCTTTATTTTTTGCTTTAAATGTTAATTGATTTTTATTAAAATAGTTTTGTTTCAGATTATTTGAGGTGATTGGTTTGCTGAAAAAAAGTTTTTTGTTATTTTTTGTTTCTTTGATTCCTTTGGCTTTTGCTAAAGGCCCATGGGATTTATTAAGGCCTGTTGTTTCAATGGCTTATTCTTTTGATAATATAACTAAATTTCTTGTTTTTATTTTTTCTTTGGTTTTGTTTTTTATTGCAGTTAAAGCTTATTTTAAAACTAAGTCAAGAAGATTTTTGTTAATTGGCGGTGCATTTTCTTTATTTGCATTTAAATGGCTTTTAAAAATACTTGATTTATTTTTAAGTCCTGGAACTTTTCTTCCTGATGCATCAGAAAATGTATTTGAATTATTTATTTTAGTGTTTTTGTTTGTTGCATTGTTTTTCAAACCAAAAAACAGGAATTAAGTTTGAGTTATTATGGAAGATGCTTTAAGTTTAGATTCCAGAAGGAAAATTTATGATTTAATTGAAGAAAATCCCGGTTTGCATTTCAGAGAAATTGAAAGAAGAACAGGAATTGCAGTTGGCAGCCTTCAATATCATTTAGATTTTTTGCCGAAAAGACATTTAATTAAAGTTTTCAGGCAGGGCAAATTTTTAAGATATTATTCAGTTAAAGAATCAGTTGTAGAAGAAAAAGCAGAAATGGCTTTTTTAAGAAAACCTAGTTCAAGAAAAATAATTTTATTTTTACTGGAAAAAAAGAAAGCAAATAATTTTGATATTTCAAGAAAAGTTGAGTTGTCTCCTTCAACTACTTCGTGGCATTTAGAACAATTAGTTAAAGAAGAAGTAATAGGAAAAGAAAAAAGGGGAAGAGAAAGTTTTTTTTATTTAATTAAACCAAATGAAGTTACTTCTTTGTTAGTGGAACATAAGAGTTCTTTTGTGGATTCTTTAGTTGATAGTTTTGTTGATGCCTGGAATGAAATTTAATTTTTATTCGAATATTTCTGTTTGATTTTCATTTATTTCATCATCGTTTACTTCTTCTGCTTCTTCTCCACAGCATTCTTCTGCTTCTTGTTTATTGTCATATTCATTTGAACATGCAATGCATACAAATTTTTTCATTAAGCTCACAACCCCCTTAAAGCTTTCTGAATAATGTATTTTCTTTAAGATACAGTTTTTAAAAGTTTTTATTTTGTGATTTGTGTTCCGGTTTTTCCTTTTAATGCAGGAATTAATTTATTTAATGAAGTTATTACTGCTTTTTTTCCTCCTTTTTCTATGAAATTAATGCATGCTTCAATTTTTGGTTTCATTGAACCTTTACCAAACTCATTTTTTTTCAGTAATTTTTTTAATTCATTTATTTTAATTTTCTTTAATTTTTTTTGATTTTCTTTTTTATAATTCAAAAAAACAAACTCAACATCAGTTAAAATAACTATTTCTTTTATGTTTAAAGAATTTGCAAGCAAAACAGAAGCTTTATCTTTGTCTATTACTGCTTCAACTCCTTTGTATTTTTTTCCTTGTTTTATTACTGGAATTCCTCCGCCTCCGCAGGAAACAACAATTTTTCCTTTTTCAATTAATTCTTTTATGGTTTTTAATTGAATTATTTTTTTTGGTTCAGGTGAAGGCACAATTTTTCTATAACCTCTTCCTGAATCTTCAATAAAATTTTTTATTTTCATTTTTTTTATTATTTCTTTTGAATAAAAGGAACCTATTGGTTTTGTTGGGTTATTAAATGCTTTATCTTTTTTGTTTACTTCAATTTCAGTGATAATTGTAATTATTTCTTTTTTTGGCAGAATATTTCTAAGAGATTTCTGAATAAAATAACCGATCTGCCCTTGAGTCATTGCATCTTCTACATCTAAAGGCATTTTTGGGATTTCATCATTGCATGACATTTGAATTTCAAGGTTTCCTACTTGAGGGCCATTTCCATGAGTTAAGACAACCTGATATTTTTTTGTTAATTCAGCTATTTTTTTTGCTGCAGAATTAATGTTTTTTAATTGTTCTTCAAAATAACCTGTTTGTCCTTGTTTTATTAATGCGTTTCCGCCTAAAGCAATCAGAATTTTTTTCATGAGAAATTAATTACTTAATGTTAACTTTTATATTTGATACTGTTGTTCTTATTTAAATGAAACAAAAAATAAGGTTTTTTATTGCAGTTTTTGCAGTTATTGCATTTCTTGCAGTTTTGTTTTCTCCACTGCAAATTGAACCATTGCAAAAAGTTGTTTTGTCTGTTTTATTTTTAGCAATGATTTTATGGTTTTCTGAATTAGTTCCATTGCATATTACTGCTTTTATTGCAGCTTTTTTGTTAATTGTAGTTGGAGGATTTTATGACAAAACAGTTTTTACTCCAAAAACAGTTTTTACGCCTTTTTTTGATCCAGTAATAATGTTATTATTAGGTGGATTTATTTTAGCTTTAGGTTTACAGAAACATGGTTTAGATAAATTAATTACTTTTCATTTAATTAAAAAAGTTGGACATAAACCTAAACGATTTTTGTTTGGTTTAATGTGTTTAACTGCTTTTTTTTCTTTTTGGATGTCAAACACTGCTTCAACTGCTATTTTGCTTCCAATTGCTTTAGTTGTATTAAATTCAAATGGATTAAAGCCTTTGGATTCAAAGTTTGGTAAAGCATTAGTTTTAGGTATTGCTTTTTCTGCCACTATTGGAGGAATTGGAACTGTTATTGGTTCTCCTCCTAATGCAATGGCTTTAAGTTATTTAAATGATGCAGGCTTTTCTTTTGGTTTTACTGACTGGATGTTTTATGCTTTGCCGATGGTAATTTTACTGCTTCCTGTTGCGTGGTTTGTTTTAACTAAATTTTTTCCTCCTGAAATTCATTTTATTAAATCAGATTTTTCTTTTAAACCTTTGACTCAAAAACAAAAACTTGTTTTGTTTATTTTTGGAGTAACAGTTTTAATGTGGCTTACAACTAAAATTCATGGAATTTCAACTTCTGTTGTTGCAATGATTCCAATTATTTTATTGTATTCTTTTGGTTTACTTGAAACAAACGATATAAATAAAGTTTCTTGGAGTTCTTTGATTTTATTTGGAGGAGGATTAACTCTTGGAAGTGCTATTCAGACTGTTGGATTAGATGGATTATTTGCTGATATTTTATTTACTTTTTTGTCTGGACAAGCTTTATTGCTGATTTTGTTTGCTTTAATTGTTTTTGCTGTAATTTTTACTTTAGTTGCAAGCAATACTGCTGCAGCAGCTATCAGTATTCCTTTAGTTATTCCTTTAGCGCAAGGATTGGGAATTCCAGTTGAATTTGCGGTAATGGTTATTGCAATTGGTGTTTCTTTGGATTTTATTGTTCCAATTGGAACGCCTCCAAGCACTATAGCTTATTCTTCAGGATACATTAAAACTTCTGATATGGCTAAACCTGGAATAGTTATTGCTTTAATTGGAGTAATTTTATTGACTTTAATGGCTTATTTTGTCTGGCCAATACTGGTATAATATTTTATTTGGGATGTCGTTTTACTAATTTAAATTTATATTCTGTTGGCATTTTGTTAAGAAATTTCCTGAATTTGGGTTTTGGATTTATTCTTTTCAATCCTTTTTCAATTATTACGTTTTCTTTAATTAATTTTAATACCATTTTTCTGCCGGTTTTTGTTAAATATTGTGTTGTAAATGATGTAATTCCTTTTTTAGCAATTGATTTTAATAAAAATTTTGAAGGAGATATTTTGTTTGTTTTTTTGTATTCAACTGCAAGACGAGGATTATGCCAAATATATGCAATATCGCATGTTTTTTCATTAATTGAATAAACCATTAAACTTACAAGTTTTTCTTCTTTAACTATTGCTTTTATTGAATGCCCTAAATAACCTGTTTGATAAAAACCCCCAAAAGGAAGTTTTATGTTGCCGTTTCTTATTTGTTTTTCTACTTGTTTTTCTAGTTTTTGGTAATCTGAAACAATTTTATATTCTGATTCTTTTTTTTCCTGCATAATAAATTCAAGTTCTCTTTCTTTAAAAACATTCTTATTTTTTTTCTTTCATTTTTTATATGGGATTTATATGAAAGTTGTGTTTGTTATTGCAAAACAGAATTTTAGGGATGAAGAATTATTTCATCCAAAAGAAGAATTAGAAAAAGCAGGAATTGAAACTGTTGTTGCTTCAACTGAAAAAGGGGAATGCAAAGGAAAATTAAATGGAACAATAAAAGCAGAATTATTAATTGAAGAAATTAATTCAGAAGAATTTAATGCAGTAATTTTTGTTGGCGGAAGCGGTGCAGCAGAATATTTTGACAATCAAACTGTATTGAATTTAGCTGAAGAATTTAACAGAAAACAAAAAGTTGTTGCGGCAATTTGTATTGCGCCTTCAATTTTAGCTAATGCAGGTTTATTGGAAGGAAAAAAAGCTACTTCATTTGAAAGCGAAAAAGAAAATTTAACAGAAAAAGGAGCTTTGTTTTCAGGGAATTCCATTGAAGTTTCAGGAAATATTATTACTGCAAATGGACCAAAAGCTGCAAGAGAGTTTGGAAAAAAAATAGTTGAATTACTCACCTAAAACTTTAACTAAAACTCTTTTTTTTCTTTGACCGTCAAATTCAGCGTAATAAATTTGTTCCCAGGTGCCAAAATCAAGTTTTCCATTAGTTATTGCTATTGTAACTTCTCTTCCCATTATTGTTCTCATTAAATGAGAAAAAGCATTGTCTTCTCCAGTTAAATTATGCTTGTAATCTTTTTCTGGAACCAATTTTTTTAACCATTCTTTATAATCTTCAATTAAACCTGATTCTGCGTCATTAATGTAAACTGAAGCAGTAATATGCATTGGATTAACTAAAACTATTCCTTCTTTTATTTTGCTTTCAGAAACAATTTCTTCTATTTGATTAGTAATATTAACAAATTCAATTCTGTTTTTTGTATTAAAATAAATGTATTTAGTTAAAGTTTTCATAAATGGGAAAGGAGGGATTTGAACCCTCGACCTTTCGATTATCAGTCGAATGCTCCACCAAACTAAGCTACTCTCCCAAAAACTTTTTAGAAAAAAGTTTTATCAAAAACATAATCCTTTTTGGAAAAAGTTTTATTAAAACAAACTTTTTAGAAAAAAGTTTTATCAAAAACGGTTTGCTTTGCAAACACAAACTAAACCTTTTTCAAAAAAAGCTTTACTAAAAACTTTTGAAAATATTTTGCTGTTTGAGTGCATACTTGCTATTAACTTTATTTAGCCGGACTGTAAACACAAACAGTAATAAAAAGTACTTTAAGTAAACCAATTTAAACTTATTGAAATTAAATTATTTATAAGACTATTTTTATTTTATTAATTAATTTAATAGCTCCGTAGTCTAGCAACCTTTTAAAAAAAGGTTGAACAAAATTTAGACTACGGTTTGCTAGCTCCGTAGTCTAGTGGCCAAGGATGACGGGCTTTGAACCCGTTGACAGGAGTTCGAATCTCCTCGGAGCTATTATTTTTCTAAACATTTAAATACTAATTAAAACTCAGTTAATAGGGTGTTTTAATGAAAATAAAACTTTTTGAGTTTAATGATTATCAATTATTGGAAGAAGCTGTAAATGAATTTATTAAAGATAAAAAAATAATTGATATTAAGTTTTCTGCTACTGCTGATTCACATGAACATAATTCTTATTTAGCTTTAGTGATGCTTGAATAACTAAAACAAGGCATAAACAAAAGTTGAAACGACACTGTTGTTTCCTATTATAATTATTATTCCAACTAAAATCAGCATTATGATTATTGGAGCCAGCCACCATTTTTTTCTGACTTTAAGAAAATCCCATAATTCTTTTAGATAAGGCTTGTTTTTTTCCATAAAAAAATAAAGTTCTTTTATATTAATAATAATTGCTTAATTGATTATTTATTTTTTTTAAGGTAATTCAATAAAATTTCTGCAAGTTTTTCATGTCCTTTTTCATTTAAATGCCAGTCTCTTTCCAAAGCATATTCTTTTTTTATTGTAGGAATCTGATTATAACCAATTAATTCTTCTGTTTCAATTAAAGGAATTCCATTTTCTTCTGCAATTTGTTTTAGTTTTTCCTGCTGGTTTTTTTCGTTTGTCAGTGGAACTAAAATGAATTCTGAATTGATTGAATCAGAGAATTTTTTCATCTGCTTTATTGCTTTTTCTGTGTACTGCCATTCAATTCCGTTTGTGTCAATGATTTTGTTTGCAATTTTGTTTGTTAATTTTATTTGGTCTTCTTTTAAGTGAATTAAAATATGAATTGTTCTTGCAACAAAAGAGTATTCAACTAACTTTTTGTATAAATTAGCGGTTTCTGTTCCTGTAATTTTTTTTCTTTTAACAGAAAAATCATCAATTGACTGTTCTTGAATAAAATAATTCATTTCTTTTTTTGTTAATTTTATTTTTAAGTCATATAAATCGTTTTCAAAGAAAAAATAAAAAATATGTTTTGGTTTTAATTCAGGAGCATATTTGTTTAACAGGAATTTTTGTTCAAAAGAACAATCACCTTCTCTTGATAAATTGAATACTGTTAATCCTGTTTCTTTTTGCAGGAAGTATGCTGTAGTTTTTTTATAGTTTAGTCCTGTTCCGTAAATTATTGAGTCTCCAAGCAGAATAATGTCTGCTTGATTAATTTCTTTTTCATTTCTGAATCCTTTTGAGTCTGTTTTATGAATCCAGTAATGCCCGTTCCTGAAAACTTCAGTTTCAATTCCAGGTTTTAGCAGTAACATTCCTATATTTGAATCATAACTGTATATTCCTGTTTCTCCTGAATGGAATTTTGTAATTAATTGATTTTGTATCTGCTGTCCAAACAACCATGGAAAAATCCTTAAAGTTAATTCAAGAAAAAAAAGAAATAAAATGACTGTAATTAAAAGTAAAGCAAAATTTTTTCCAAATTCCTTTAATTTTTCTTTTTCCATTTTTTCACTTAGTTTTTTTTCTTTTCAATTAAGTATTTTTCTAAAATAAGAAAATCAATTTCTGTTTTCATGAAACAATTTAATGCATCCTGAGGTGAACAGACAATTGGTTCTCCTTTAACATTAAATGAAGTGTTAATTAAAATGGGTATTCCTGAAAATTTTTCAAATTCTTTAATTAAATTATAATACAATTCATTGTTTTTTTTGTCTATTGCCTGAATTCTTGATGTATTATCGACATGAATCGCGGAAGGAATTTTTTTTTCAAATTCTTTTTTAACTGGAAAAGTCATTAACATAAATTCAGCTGGTTTTTGTAAGGGACTGCATTCAAAAAATTGTACTGCATTTTCTTTGCATACAGCGGGTGCAAAAGGCCTAAATGATTCTCGATGTTTAACTTTTTCATTTAATATTTTTTTCATTTCTGGATTACATGGGTTAGCTATAATGCTTCTGTTTCCTAAAGCTCTTGGCCCAAATTCCATTTTTCCCTGAAACCAGCCGACAACTTTATTTTGATAAATTAATTCTGCAGTTTTTTTTATTAGTTCTGTTTCGTTTTTGAATTTAAAATAATTTATTTTGTTTTTTTCAAGAATGCTTTTGATTTCTTCAGAAGAATATTCAGGTCCTAAAAAATCATTCTGCATTTCATAATTTCTTGCATTGCTTAAAATTGAATTAAATACATATAATGCTGCTCCTAAACTTGCTCCTCCATCTGAAGCATTAGGCTGAATCCAGATGTTTTTGAATTTTGTGTTTTTTAAGATTTTTCCATTGCTTACACTGTTTAATGCTACTCCTCCTGCTAAAACTAAATTTTCTTTTTTTGTTTTTTCAAAAACATTATTTAAAATTTTTATTATTGTTTCTTCTGTGATTAATTGTAAGGCAGCTGCAATGTCTTTGTGTCTTTGAGTTAATTTTTCTTTTGGTTTTCTTATTTTTCCTTTAAGTAGTTCACATAATTTTCTTGAAGGCATTTTTTCTGCGTAATGAAAAACAAAATATTTCATGTCAAGTTTAAAGCTTCCGTCTTCTTTTATTTCAATTATTTTTTTTAGTTTTTCATAATATTCATTTCTTTTTTTGTTCATGTTGCCGTAAGCTGACAAACCCATTATTTTGTATTCAGAATTATTTACTCTGAAACCTAAATAAGCTGTAATTGTTGAATAAAGTAATCCAATTGAATGAGGAAACCTTATTTCTTTTATTAAATTTATTTTATTTCCTGTTCCTGTTCCAAAAGCAGTTGTAGTCCATTCGCCTACTCCGTCAATTGTAAGTATTGCTGCTTCCTGAAAAGGAGAACAAAGAAATGCACTTGCTGCGTGTGATAAGTGGTGTTCAATAAAAAAAATGTCTCCTTTAAATTTAAGTTTTTTTTTGATTGTTTCTCTTACTTTTAATTTTTCTGTCAGCCATAAAGGCATATTCTTAATAAAATTCACAAAACCTAAAGGAAAAGTTTCAATGTATTGTGAAAGAATTCTTTCGTATTTAATTAAAGGTTTTTAATAAAAAGCAATAAAGTTTATTTCTTGTATTGTGATTTTTTCTTTTTTTAAGCAGAATGTTATTGCATTAAAAGGAAAAGAGTTGTCGTGTTTTTTTCTTGTAAATCTTTCTTCTTCTGCTGCTGCAATTATTTTTCCGTTTTTAAGCAGGCAGGCGGAAGAGTCATGGTAATAGCAGCTTAATCCCAGAATATAAGTCATTTTTTTCTCCCGAAAGTAATCCAATATCCGCCTTCTTTTTGTGTTTTCCAAATCCAGCTTAACTGAATTAAATTTCTTTTTAAAAAAGAAGGTTTTGTTTCATTGTATTTGTTCCATACTCCTGCAATTTCCAGTTTTTGTTCGTCAAAAAAATTCAATGAAGGAATTGTCTGATAAAATTCTATTTTATTTTTTTTAAACCAGTCTAAAACTTCTCCTAAAAAATGAGTTGATTCAAATGGATGAAAATACTGGTCCTGCCACCATGCTTCAGTTTTTTTTTTATCTTTAAGTGAATCCAACTGCATTGAAATAAAATGTTTTTTTATTTTTTCATTGTCTTTGAAAACTGTTTTTGTCAGAACTTTTCTTATTTTCAGTGGAATTCTTCCAAACTTGTTGTATAATCCTACTGCAATAAATCCTTTAGGTTTTAGTAGTTTCAGCAGGTTTGTAAATCCTTTATATGGATTTGCAGTGTGCTGTAATACTCCTAAACATAAAACATAATCAAATTTTCCTATTGCTTCAATTTCTTTGTCATTTAATAAATCAATTTTTTTTAATTCCAGTGAATTTAATTTTAATTTTTCTTTTAGTTTTTTTGCTTGATTCAAAGAATTTTCAGAGAAATCTATTCCCATAACTTTTTTTCTTCTTAATGAAAGTAATCCTGCTAACTGGCCTGTTCCTGTTCCTACATCAATTACTGAAGCATTTTCAGGGATACTTCTGTCTAATGTTTCAGCAAAAGAAGAAGCAGTAATTTTGAGTTCTTTTTTGCTGTTAAATTTTTTTAATTCAAAACCAGGAAAAGGTGTTTTGTTATAAAATTCTTTTACTTTTTCTCCTGCATTCATTTTTTTTTCCTCAGAATTGCCTGTAATAATCTTCTTTTTTTGTGTTTAATTTCATTTCCTGCCAGTAGCTTTTTTTTGCTTTTGTTTCAAGGAATTTTTTCCCAAGAATTTTTGCAAAAATTGAAGTTAAAGCCACTGCAGTGAAATAAACTAATAAAAGAAGAAGTGAATTAATTAAACCAGAAACTATTTTTTTTAAAGTTTTAAATATTTTTTTTATTGTCTTGACAAACATCTGATATTAAAAAAGAATAATAAGTAATTAAAGTTATTCTTTTTGTTGTTGCATTAATTAAAGTTATTTCTAAACTAAATTTTAATTAATTATTTCTTATTTTTTTTAATGTTTTTTTTAAAACAATATTTTTTTTTGAATTTCTGAATTTATTTAATTAAGTTTTTAAAGTTTTCTGAGATTATTTTTTTCTTTTAGAATTGAATCAGGGGGAATTTTTTTGTCTGGAGGAAGTGAAGTAATAGCTGAAATAATGCTTAAACTAATTGTAATATTAATTTCTGCAAAACTTGCAGGATATTTGTTTGATCAAATAAAACAGCCAAGAGTTTTAGGAGAATTATTAGTTGGAGTTTTATTAGGGCCAAGTTTATTTGGTTTTATTACTGGCCATGAAGAAATCTTAATGTTTTTATCTGAAATAGGAGTAATAATTTTATTATTTTTAGTTGGATTAGAATCTAATATTCATGAATTATTAAAAAGCGGTAAAGCTGCTTTAATTGTTGCAATAATTGGAGTTGTTGCTCCAATGCTGCTGGCTTTGCCTTATCTGCTTTATATTGAATTATTAAATTTTAATGCTGCTTTGTTTATTGCTGCGACTTTGACTGCAACTAGTGTTGGAGTAACAATGCGTGTTTTAAGTGAAATGAAAAAAGTAACTTCGCTTGAAGGAAAAATTATTCTTGGAGCTGCAGTAATTGATGATATTTTAGGATTAATAATTTTGTCTGTTTTAGCTGGAATAGCTGAAACAGGTTCAGTTGAAATCTTTAATGTATTGCAGACAATTGTTGTATCTTTTTTGTTTTTAGCAGTAACAGTTGTAATTGGAATAAAATTAGAGGAGCCAATCCTAAAAATTATTCGTGCATTAAAAGTTCAGAGAACTTTTGTTGTAACTTCAGTTATTTTTGCTTTAACTTTAGGTTATTTAGCTCAATTAATTGGTTTAGCTGCAATTGTTGGAGCTTTTGCAGCAGGTTTGGTTCTTGAAAGAGAAGAACACAAAGAACATATAATGAAGAAAACTGAAGTAATCGGAGATGTTTTTACTCCAATTTTTTTTGTTATGGCTGGAGTAGCAGTAAATATTTCAACTGTTAATATTGATTTAATTCCCTTAGGAATTGTTTTGTTAATAATTGCTTTAGTGGGAAAAATTATTGCAGGTTTTGGTGCAATTGGAACTCCTGCTTCAAAGATGGCGGTTGGAGTTGGAATGATTCCAAGAGGGGAAGTAGGTTTAATTTTTGCTACTTTTGGTTTAGCTCATGCTTTTATTGGAGATGGAATGTATTCTGTTTTAGTAGTAGTAATAATGCTTACAACTTTAGCTACCCCTCCAATTCTAAAAAAATTAATGGAAAATAAATAAGGAAATTATTTTTCCTTTTCTTTTTATTTTTTTATTTAGTTTTTTTTGTTAATTTTATTTTATTTTTTTTTAATTATTATCAGCACACTAAATAAAATTAATAAAATAATTGCAGGATTTGTTTCGGGTAGTTGGCTTATGTCCCCTAAATTTGCAGGACCTAATTCTATTATTTGGTAACCTGAATTGTTTGCTTTGTTTTGTTCAGGGATTTGTTCATCTGGAATATAATAACTGTCTCCGTCATCCCAGTAAGCACTATCAGAATCAACTGGATTAACAAAATATTCTCCTGATGATTCAACTTGATTGCTTACAGCTAAAAATTCTACTTTGTAATTTTGTCTTTCAACAAAAGGATAATTGCTTAAATCAATGTTTAAGTCATATTCTTCAAATGAAGGAATAGTAAAACTGAAATAAAATGGTTCAGGACCATAAATTGCTTTGTGTGTAATTGAATCGCTTATTATTATGAAAGCTTTTCCGCTTATTGATTGGCTTTGGTAATAATTTACTTTTGCTTTTATTCTGATTTTTCCGTTTACTGCAAACCTATTATTTGGTTCAACTTTAATTATTTCAAAATCTGAAATAGATAAAACATCTGCTGTAATTGGATTAATTTTTATGTTAACTGAATCAGTTGCAGTTTCAGAAATAGAATCAGTTACAGTTAAAGTAATATTATGGTCTCCAATGCTTAAACCTGAATAACTAAAATTTTCATCTGTTGAATACCATTCTGAGTCTTTATTTGAATCCCATTTAACAGTGCAAGGAGAATTTCCGCATTTAATATTTGACTTAAAGTTTATTGTTGAACCAATAAAAAAATTATTTAAGTCAGAAGGAGAAAGAATTAAAGCTGAAAGAGTTGAAGGAGCAGGATTTATATTTATTGTTGCATTTTTTGAATTAGTGCTTGTATAATTGTCATTTGCATTAACATATAAATAATAATTTCCTGTGTCAACATCAGGAATAGTCCAGTTAGTTGAATGCGTTCCCGGAGCCTGCCATGGACTTTGATAAATCATTTGTGTGTTTCCAGGATTTCCTACAGGATAATAATAAATTCTTGAAAGAATGTTATCGTTATCTAAATCTGTTGTTGTCCAGTTAATTGATAATTGCCCTCCAATTGAAACTTCAGTTGTTTCAGAAGTAGAAGGAGAATTTAAAGTAATTCCTGGATAATTATCCATTTCTAATTGCATTCCTGAAAGATAATTAGTGTCAATAAATGATCCTTTTGTAATTATTCTTAAATTAAATATGTGTCCTTGTGCTCCAGGAAAATTTATGTGAAGAGTCCATTTAGGATATTTATCTCCACTAAAACTTCCAAGGTCTTGTATTGTTTCAGTATATGTCTGAAGAATTCCTGAATTGCCGCAGCTTCCTGAAGGATAAGGCATATCCACATAGTTAGTACAGCCGTCTCCTTCACAGCACTGAATTGTTGCAGTTACATTGTCGCATGGTCCATTATTGCAGGTTGTTTTAACTTTAAAATAGATAAAGGTTGCTGGTCCTACTCTTTCAGGAGTTTGATCCCAGATAGGATACCATTCAGCTATAAGAGAAGGATTGTCTACTGGAGGCGGCAGAATTATTCCTCCTGCAATAGTTGTTGTTCCAATTAAAATAAAAAACACTAAAATTAAACTTATTTTTTTATTCATTTAGTTATTAATAGTGCGTTTCTTTTATTTATTTTTTGTTCTTTATCTTTTTCTGTGGTTTTATGGGTTTAACTGATATGTTTAAGAAAAAAGAAGAAGAAATAGAAAAAAAAGAAGAAGTTACTGCAGAACCTGAAGGAAAATATGTTCAGGATTGTGCTTTATGTGGCGGAGCTGGTTCAGAAAAAAAATGGGCTGGACAATACTGGCATAAAAAATGCATGAGAAAAGCAAGGAAATCTGCAAAAGGAATGTTTTAATGTTGCAGTTGCATCCGCGAGTAACGCGTGCTGTCTTTGTTTTGCTTGATAGTCCTGCAAAAATTTATTCTTTAAATAAAGGTTTTTCTAATTGAATTCCTTTTCCTTTAATTGTTTCTCCAATTACAATTGCATTTGAATTAAATTGTTTTTTTAGTTCTGAAATAATTTTATCTGAATCTTTTTCTGATACAATTAAAACCATTCCAACTCCCATGTTAAATGTCTTAAACATTTCTTCTTCTTAAATAACTCCATTTTCTTGAATCCATTCAAAAATAAATGGAATTTTAATTTTGTTTGGATTTATTTTTGCTCCAATTCCTTCAGGAAAAATTCTTGGCAAATTATCAATTAATCCTCCGCCGGTAATATGAGAAATTCCTTTTAATTCAAATTTTTTTAATAAAAAACTTACTTCTTTCAGATAACTTTTATGGATTTTTAAGAGTTCTCCTCCAATAGTTAAATCTTCTTTTTCTACTACAAACTGTTCTTTCAGGCTTATTTTTGTTTTTTCTATTACTTTTCTTGCAAGAGAATATCCGTTTGTATGCAAACCATTTGAAGGCAATGCAATAAGTACATCTTTTTCTTTTATGTTTTTTCCTGTAATAAGTTTTTCTTTTTCTACTATTCCAAGTATTGTTCCTGCTAAGTCTATTTCATTTTCTTGGTATACATCAGGCATTTCTGCTGTTTCCCCGCCAATTAATGCAACTCCATTTTCTTTGCATGCAACTGTCATTCCTTGAACTATTTCTTCTATTATTTCAGGTTTAATTGAAGAAGAAGCAACATAATCTAAAAAAGCAATTGGTTCTCCTCCATGGCATAAAATGTCATTAACTGAATGATTAACTAAATCTTGTCCAATTGAATCCCATTTATTCATTTTTTCTGCTATAACTGTTTTGGTTCCTACTCCGTCAATGCTTGAAAGCAACACAGGATTATTCATTTTTTTTATTTTTTTTAAGTCTATTGCGCCTGCAAATAAACCTGAATCAAGCAATACATTTTCATTAAAAGTAGATTTAACGTGTTTTTTTATTCTTTTGACTGTTTCAGTTCCTTTTTCTATGTTTACTCCTGCTTCAGAATAAGTTGTCATTTTTTTCACTTCATTCCTTTTTTTTTAAAGGTTTTACTATAAAATTTTTGTTTCTTTTTCTGTTCCAATAATTATAGTGCAATTTCTTGTAAATAATCCGTTTGCTTTTACTCCTTGAATTGAGTCAATTTGTTTTTCCATTTTTTTTGCGTTTTCTATTTCTGAATGCAATTGCATTGAAATAACATAATTTTTGTTTTCTGTTTCTAAAGGCATACATTTTTGTGAAATCTGTACTGCTTCTGCATCATAATCATCGCTTAATTTTTTTAATATATTAAATAATTCTGTTGGTTCAACTTCAACTAAAATTTCGCCGTTTAATTCTTTAACTAATTTACTTTCATCTGCAATTACAATAAATTTTTCTGCTTTATAATCAATTCTTTTTTCTTTCAGGAAAGCATATGCTCCCATTCCTTTAAGTAATTCTTTTTTTTCGTTTATTTGGTCTGCTCCGTCAACTGCAATATCAATTTTTTCAACTGAATCAAAGCTTATTACTTTTAATCCTAAATCAATTGCTAATCCTGCAATTTTATTTGAGGTTGCAACACAGGTTAAATCTAAATTTTCTTTTTTATTTTTTTCAGCTAAAAGTTTTACAAACAATTCTGCTGTACTTCCGCTTCCTAAACCTATTGTCATTCCTTTTTCAATATATTTTACTGCTTCTTTTGCTGCGTTTTCTTTTTGTTTTTCATTCATATTATCACTAATTAAATTTAATGCATAGAAAGGTTTTAATTTGATTTGAATACAATCAGTCCGGCACCAATAATTCCTGCATTATTTCTGAATTTTGCTTTAAGTATTTTAGTGTTTCTTGTTCTCTTAAATGCTCTTAACTTCATTTCTTTTACTGCTGTTTTAATCATTAAATCTGAATTGCTTAATCCTCCGCCTAAAATTATTACGTCAGGATTAAATGAATTTAAAATATTTGTTAACCCTATTCCTAAATAAATTCCTGTTTCTTTTAAAATTGAAACTGCAGTTTTATCTTTTTTTTTGGCTGCTAAATCAACTTTTTTTGGAGTTAAAGGCCACATTTTTTTCAGTATTGAATTATGTAATTCTATTTTTCTTTCAGTTAATTTCATTAAAGGTTTTATTCCAACGTATTGTTCTAAACAGCCGTTATTTCCACAGGAACATTTTGGGCCGTTAAAGTTGATTATTGTATGGCCTATTTCAGTTAAATTATCTTTTCCTGAATAAATTTTTTTGTTTATTATTAGTCCTGAACCAATTCCTGTTCCTGCAGTTAATCCTACAACAATAGAATATTTTTTTCCTGCTCCAATTAATGCTTCAGCTAAAGCCATTAATGCTGCGTCATTTTCTAATATAATTTTTTTTCTGAATTTTTTCTTTAATTCTTTAACTAAAAAAACATTATTCATTGAAGGAATATTAGGGCTTTGGATTATTTGTCCTTTTTTTGAGTCAACTCCGCCTGCAAAACCTATTCCTATGCCTTTAATTTCTTTTGAATCAAGTTTTTTGATTATTCTTTCAAGGTTTTTAATTAAACTTTTTTTTCCATGAATAGAATTAGTTTCAATTTTAATTTTTTTTAGTATTTTTCCTTTATTGGTTATTATTCCTGCTTTAATTTCGCTTCCGCCGATATCAATGCCTATTGCTTTCATTTTAATGCCTTTTTTAGTCCTTCAATAACAGGAACAGGATAAGGATTAACTTTGTTCATTAAAGCTAAATAATATGAAGTAAAATCCCCTAAATAAATTAAATAAAAAAGCTGTGCAAACAAAGATTTTCCTTTTGCAGTTATTTCAATTGTTGTATTGTTTTTTGAAAAAACTTTTTTTGTAAATGAAATTCTTTTTTTTATTTGTTTTGATGTATTTTGTGTTTTTAAAAAAACAAATAATCCTTTTTTGTAATCCATGTTTATTTCATTGTGGTTCATTTCTGGAATTACATTTGCATGACAAAAGTCTTTTGAGTTTTCGTTTATTTGAGTCATCCATCTGAAAGAAGCAATTTCAATTTTTTTAGTTGAATAAACAAAAACTGTTTTGTTATGCATTTTTTCAGCTAAATTTTCTGCTTTCTTTTTAATGTCTTTTTTTATTTTTTCTGCTAATTTAATAAATTCTAATACATCTTTTTCTTTTGTTTTAATTAAACCTAATTTCTGTAAAGCAAAAATTAAAGGCGTAACTAAAAATGCAGTTGCTCCTCTTGGAGGATAATTTTTTGGGATTTGAATAAAATAATTACAGTTATTTATTTTTCCTGAACTAATTCCTAAAATAAAAGCTTTCTTTTTTTTTGCCTGTCTTAATCCTGATAAAGTTTCTTCTGTTTTTCCTGAATAACTTACTGCAATAAATAAAGTTTTATTTGAAACAAATTCTGGAATTTCATAATCTTTTACTGTCTGAATAGGGATTTTTAATTCATTTTTAAATAAAGTTTCAAGTATTTTTCCTGTTATTCCTGAACCTCCCATTCCCTGAACAACAATGTTTTCAAATTTCCTTTTTTTTAATTTAATTTTTTTTCCTATCCATATTCCTTCGCTTATTTGTTCAGGGAAATTTTCTAATAAAGAAAAATAGTTTTCTGAGTCAATTCTTTTTATTTCATTTGAGTTCATTAATAATTCACTTTTTTCAATTTTAATTCTTTTTTTATTTCATTTAATTTTTTTCTCTTTAATTAATTGTTTTCTTTCTTTTTAATTTATTCCTTAATGTTTCTTTCTGAATTATTATTTAATTTATTTAATTCCTTTTTTTTCTAATTCTTCTCTTAAAATTTTGCTGATTTCTTTTCCTGAAGCTTTTCCTTTTAACTGAATCATTGCATCTCCCATTAAAGCAGAAAAAACATTTGCATTTTGAGTGTTAATTATAGCTGAATTTTTGTTTATTATTTCTTTTATTGTGTTTCTTGTTTTTTCTCCTGAAAATTGTTCTTCCTGCAGTTCCTGTAAAATTGATTCAAAAGGCTTTTCTTTTTTTTTTGTCCATAAACTTAAAGCCTTTAATTGATTGTCTTTAATTAATTTTTTTTCTTTTACTGCAATTAAAACTTTTTCAATCATTTTTTCATTTAAGTTTTCTGTTTTTATTCCCTGTCTTTTTAAAGTTGTTAAACCTTCAAGCAGTAAAACTGCAGTGTCTGTTGCTTTAAATCCTTTTTCAGCTAATTCTTCAAAAAATCTTGCATAATTATTTAACTTCATTTTTTCTGCTAATTGTTCTGAAATTTTAAATTTGTTTATGTATTTTATTTTTCTTTGTTCTGGAGTTAAAGGTAAATTTTCTTTTAATTCTTCTAATTTTTTTTTGTTAATTTTTTTTACTGGAATATCTGTTTCAGGATACATTCTTGAAGCGCCAGGTAAAGGCCTTGAGTATTCAGTGTTTCCTTCGCTTAAAGCATTTCTTGTTTCTTCTGGTACTCCTTCTAAAGCAGCAATGCATCTGTCAATTACAATATTTAATGCAGTTTTTGCTTTTTCTTCTGAGACAACTAAAACAAAAGCATCTTCTTTTTTTACTTCTAGTTTTTCTTTTACTTTATTTACTTCTTTTTCATTTATTCCGTATTTTGGTAATTCATCTGAATGAAATATTCCTTTTAATCCTGTTTTGGCTTTAACATAATTAGCTAATTCTGATCCAAATCTTCTTCCTTCCTGCAGTTCTTTTCCAATTAATCCATTAAATTTAGGGATTTTTGTTCCAAAAACTTTTTTTTCTTTAACCATTTTGCAGTCACTGTCTTTGAAAATTAAACTTAAATCAACCCCTTTGTCCTTATACATACTTAATTCTTGTTTTTCAATTCCTCTTTCCTTTAATTCTTCTCTTAATTTAACTAAATTCATCTGCCTTTCTACTTCTCTTTCAACAAATTTATCTATCATTTCCAGCTCTTGGACACCTTTTATTTCAATTCTTGCGCCTTCTTTAATTGAAATATTGACGTCCTGCCTTATGCTTCCTAGTCCTCTTTTTGTTTTGCAGGTTCTTCTAAGCAATTCCCCTATTTTTAGTGCTGTTTCTTTTGCTTCTATTGGTGTAAAAATTTCTGGTTCTGTTGCTAATTCAATTAAGGGTATTCCTAATCTGTCTAAAGAATAAAATATTGTGTTGTCTTTTTTTTCTATGGTTTTAGCTGAATCTTCTTCTAAAGCAATAGTTTGTATTCCTATTTCTTTATTTTTTAATTTGATTTTTCCGCCTAATGCAATCATTGCTGTTCTTTGAAAACCTGAAGTATTGCTTCCATCTATTACTGTTTTTCTCATTACATGAATTTCATCTAATATATCTGATTCTGTCATTAATGAAATTTCTATTACTGTGTTTAATGCTTCTGAATCCATTGGTTTTGGCGGTTCTTCGTCTGCTTCAATTAAGCAGTTTGATTCATTAAAATATTTGTATAAATAAGTAAATTTTTTTTTGAATGCTTCTAATGCAGCCGGATCAAATTTTCCTAATTCAGAGGCAACAGGCCTTAATTTTCTTTTGAATTCAAAATCTGGTTTTTCTTCTTGTATTAGTGCAGGACAACGACAAAACAGTTTTCCTGTATTTAATTGCTGGTGTATTTCTAATCCAACTTTTAATCCTATTTCTGTGTAATCCATTGAAAAACCTTTTAATAAAAAAAAGAATAAAGTTAATTTAAAGCTTTATTTTTGCAGGTAAACTGTTTGTGTTGGGAAAGGTATTCCAATTTTGTTTTTGTTTAATCCATTATAGATTGCTGTTGTTAATTCTCTTTCTGCTGACCATACGTTTGTGTAATCATCGCACCAGAATTTTGCTGTAAAGTTTAATGAAAAATCTCCCATTGAAAGAAATTCAACTACTGGTTTTCTGTCTTCTTTTTTTGAAACTTTTAAATTATTTTTTAAGATATCTAAAACTATTTTTTGTACTTTTGCGGGTTCAGTTCCATAAGTTACACCGAATTTTATTTGTCCTCTTCCGTAATTGTTTGGCTGGGCGTAATTAATTATTTTACTGTTAGCCATTTTTGAGTTTGGAACAATTATTACTTCATTTGAAAAAGTTCTGATTCTTGTGCTTCTTAATCCTATTTCGTTTACTACTCCTACTTCGCCGGAATCTATTCTTATTTTATCTCCGATTTTAATTGATTTGTCTAACATTAAGGATATTCCGCCGAATAAATTTGATATTGTTTCTTGTGCTGCAAAAGCTATTGCCAGACCTCCAATTCCTAATCCTGCAATTAATGCAGTTACATCAAATCCAATTGAATCCATGATCATTATTACTGCAATTACTGCAACTATTGCTTTTGCTCCTTTGGAAATTAATGGAACAAGATGATCGTCAAATGAAGCTTTTGTTTTTTTGCTTAATGGAATTAAGATTTTGTCGCTTAATGCATTAATAAATCTAAATGCAGTCCAAGCTAAAACAATTATTACTGCAATTTTAAAAACAGAATTAAATAATCCGTTTATTCCTTTGTCTTGTATTCCTAAAAAAGTAAATGCAATAAATACTCCGACTAAAACTATTATTGCTACTATTGGTTCTTCAATTATGTCAATTAAAACATCGTCTAAGTCTGTTTTTGTTTTTGCAGTTAATTTTCTTCCAACTGTTTTGAATAAATAATAAACTATTTTTCCTATAATATATGCTCCAACTGCTATTCCTAAAGAAATCAGAATGTTTTGTAATGTAATTCCAAAAAAAGTTTGTGAAAGAATTTCTAAAGCCATATAATCACTTGAATAATATTACTTGAATAATTAATCATTTAAATCTTTACTTTTTCTGTTTTTTTGGATTTTTATGCAACATTTATTTGGATTTTTTTGTTTATGTCAAGACTTTTTTCTATGTCTAATGTTCCTTGAATAAACCAGTTAATTCTGGTTGAACTTCCGGATAAAAACTGCAGTGTTTTAATTGCGGTTCCTGCTGTTCCTTCAGGGAGGCTTCCTCCTGTTCTAAGAATTTCTGTAGGAATTGTAATTTCAAAGTCATATTCTTTATCAGTGTATTCTTTTTCTCCGTCTAAAGTCAGTTTAAAGTTATGAATGTATTGTGTTGTTGTTTTTCTTTGGTTGTTTGATGAACCAAAACTTATTCCACTGCCTGAAGTTGTTTTTATTCCGGCAAACTGAACTCTTAATTCTTTGGCTTTAGTTGGTTTTTTCATTTTTAAAATAAGTTTTCCTTTAATTGTTTCTCCGGGTTTAAAATTAACTTTTTCTAATGTTATTTCTATTTTTCCTTTTCCAAATCCAAACATTAAATCACCTGTTGTAAATTAATTATTTTGTTTTATTTAAATCTTGCTTTATTTAAAAATCATGTTTTTTTCGTTTCTTTTGTGCTTTTTTTTCCAGTTAACAAATAACTGCAAGTAATTTGTTGTTATTCTGTTTTTTTCTTTTAAGTTTAATTCTTTTTCTGCTTTGATTATTCCTTTTTCTGTTCCTTCTATTTCTAAGTAAAATCCAATAAAAGGCAGTTCATCTATTTGAATTTCTGTTCCTTTAAAATCAAAGTACTTTCTTTTTTTTTCATAAACAAAAGCAGGAAAAAAACCTATTTTTTCAATTATTTTTTTTGTTTGATTAAAATTTTTTACTTGAAATTCTGTTTCTTGTCTTTTCTTGAATTTTTTGCTTTTAATTTTGGATTTAAAAGTTAAAGTGTTTTTTGAATCTTTTCTTAACCTTAACAAAAAACCTTTTTTTCTTAATGAAAAATCAGGGGAATCAAACACAATATTGTGTTCTGTTTCAGTTTTTTTGTATTCTGCAATTTTTTTTATTTTTTCTTCTGTTTTTTGCAGTTCTTTTTTGTTTTGGATTTTATGTTTTACTTCTGTTTCAATCATTTAAATCAAAAAAATTATTTTCTGAAAAAAGATTTTATTTTTTTTATTAATCCTTTTTCTTTTGTGTCTTCTGCTAATTTGTCTGCTTCAAATAAAACTCTTTGCTCTAAAATAAATGAATCAAATGGGTGATTATGAATTAATTTTGCGACTTTATGTTTTTTGTGTTCGTCATAGTCTAATTCACTTAATAAAACTAAAGCTTTCAGTGAACTTTCAGTTTGAGTTGCACCTGATTCATGAAGTAAAGCTGAAATTTCAATTACTTCTTTGTCTGTTTCTATTCCTTCAGTTAACCTCAAAGCATTTTCTCGTACTTCGTATGCGTGAAGTATTTGTTTTGGATTAAAATTTACTTTAATATGCTGTTCTACTTTTGATATAATCATTTAATCACCTCAAATCCTCTTTTATCGCTTCTTTCAGTTATTTCTCCTCTTAAATTTTGTCCAATTAATTTTTTTGTTTCTTCCTGCGAATAATTTCCTAACAGCCAGGCTAATTTAATAAAAGCTGTTTCTGGAGTCATGTCTTCAGCTGAAATTACCCCTGCATTTAATAAGTCTTTTCCTGTTGAATAAACATTCATATTAATTCTTCCATAAAAAGCTTGTGAAGCCATTACTACTACACTTTTTTCCGTCATTTTTTTTATTACTTCCAAGTTTTTTTTGTTTTTTTCGTTGCCTTTGCTTCCAATTGGAATATGCCCTAATCCTGTTCCTTCTAATACAATTCCCTTAAAATTTTCTTTTTCATAAAACTTTAATGTTTCAGTTGAAATATTTGGATGAATTTTAATTAAAGCAGTTTTTTCTTCTAATTCTTTTTTTAATTTTAATTCTTTTCCTTGTTCTTTTCTGGAATAATTTTCTTTTAAGTATGTAATTTTTCTTGATTCAAAATTAATTTCTGCAATTGGAATTTCATTTATTGATTTAAATGCGTCTCTTCTGCTTGAATGCATTTTCCTGCTTTTTGTTCCGCTTAAAATTACGCAGTTGTCGTCAGCTGAACTTTCATGCATGCATAATCCTATTCCTGTAAAATCTGTTCTTGCAATAAATTCTGCTGCACAAATTAAATTCATTGCGGCATCTGAACTTCCTCTATCTGAACTTCTTTGTGAGCCAACTAATATGACTGGAATATTTAAGTCTTCCAGCATAAAACTTAATGCTGCTGCAGTGTAATGCATTGTGTCTGTTCCGTGCCCTATGATTATTCCTTTTGGTTTGTTTTCTTTTATTTCTTTTTCTATTTCTTCTGCTATGTTTTTATAGTTTTCAAATGTCATGTCTTCTGAAAACATTTCTGAAATCATTTTTGTTTCAATATTAGCTATTTCCATTAATTCAGGAATATTTGTAATGAGTTTTTCTTGTTCTATTGCAGGGCTAACTGCTCCTGTCCTGTAATCAATTCTTGAAGCAATTGTTCCGCCTGTATTTAAAATAGAAATTAAAGGTAATCCTTCAACTTTAATTATTTTTTTTGTTTTTTGGATTTCAACTTTTTCTGTTTCACCAAGCTTTTCTACTTTTGTTATTCTTCTTGAGGCTATTCCAATATTATATCCTGACTTCATTTTTATTGTTAAAGTTTTATTATTTTGAGATGGAAGCATTATTCCTGTGTATTCTTCATTTTCAGTGAAAACTTTTATTTCATCTGATTCTTTAACTGAAAATTTTTCTTTTATTTCACTTAAATCCATTTAAAATCAATTAAATAAAAGACAAAAAAGTATTTAAGTAGTTTATTATTCTAATTCAAATGAAATTCTGTCTCTTTGCTTTCCTTTGTTTTGTCTTCCAAGGATTTTAATTTTGCCGATTTCTTTTGTGTTTTTGACGTGGGTTCCTCCGCAAGGGCATTTATCTATTCCTTGAATGTCAATTACTCTTATTTCTTTTATTGCTTCAGGTAATCTGGAGAAAAGAACTCTTCGTTTTTCATCTACTTCATCTAAAACAGTTTTTCTTTCTTTAAATGAAATTGTTATTGGAATTTCTTGTTCAATTATTTCATTAAATTTGTCTTGCATTTCTTTCAGCATTTGTTCATTGCTTCTTAAAGGATGAAAATCCATTCTGCTTTTTTCTTTTCCAATCTGGTTGCCGACAGTTGAAGCATTATATTTATCTAAAATTAATGCAGATAAAAGATGTTGTGCTGAATGCATTTTCATGTAATTATAACGCAAATTCCAGTCAAGAATTTCTTTTACTTCACTTCCTTTTTCAGGAATTTCTCCTTCAATAAAATGCAAAATTCTTCCATTTTGTTTTCTTACTTCTTTTATTTTGCTTTTTTTTCCGTTAAATTCAATTATTCCTTTATCTGAAGGCTGTCCTCCTGATTCAGCATAAAAAATAGTTTTATTTAAAATAATCCATTTTTCTTCTAAATTAACTTCAATTACTTCTCCTGTTAATTCTTTTGTATAACAGTCTTTCAGAAAAATCAGTTCTGTTTCCATAGATTCATAAAACAAGGAAATCAATTAATATTTAATCTTTTTCAGGAACAATTTTTTAATGAAGTTAGGAAGTTTGTTTTCTGGAGGAAAAGATTCTTGTTTTGCGGTTAACTGGGCAATAGAACAAAAACATGAAATAAAAATTTTAATTTCAATGATTTCAGAAAACAAATACAGTTTTATGTTTCATACTCCAAATATTAAATTAACTTCTTTTCAGAGTAAAGCAGCAGAAATAGAAATTATGTATGCAAATACTTTAGGAGAAGAAGAAAAAGAATTAACTGATTTAACTTCTGCTTTAATTAAAGCAAAAAAAGATTTTGAAATTGAAGGAATAACCACTGGTGCTTTAGCTTCTTCTTATCAAAAAAAACGAATTGAAAAAATCTGTAATGAATTAAGTCTTGAATGTTTTTCTCCTTTATGGCAGAGAAATCAAACAGAATATTTAAGGGAATTAATTGAAAAAAAATTTGAAGTTTTAATTGTTGGCGTTGCAGCCCAGGGCTTAGATGAAAAATGGCTTGGAAAAACTTTAAATGAAAAAGTTTTGAATGAATTAATTGAATTAGATAAAACTATTGGCTTAAATGTTGCAGGTGAAGGCGGAGAATATGAATCTTTTGTTTTAAATGCTCCGTTTTTTAAGAAAAAACTTAAAGTTGTTGAAGCCGAAAGTCACTGGGATAAGGATTCAGGTTTTTTTGAAATAAAAAAAATTGAATTAGAAAAAAAGTAAATTTTATTTTTTGTTTATTGTTTGTTTTATTCTTTTTTTGTAGTCTCTTCTTCCAATGTTTTCTTTTTGTAAGGTTTCTGGAGTCATTATTCTTATATGAAAAATAGTTCCATTAATATTTAGATTTCCTGTAATTGAATTTGTTGTTTTTACTTCTGGTCTTCTTACTTGTTTTGCGTTTTCAAAATAATCTCTTGGGTTTTGTCTTTCTTTTAATTCAGGAAACGTTCCAATTCTTTTTAGTGTTTTTAAAACATGGTTTGCTTCTTTTTTTGATTTAATTATTATGCTTATTCCAATTAAGTCTTTTCCCATAAAGTCTTTTGCGTTTTCTTTGTATGTTTTTTGTGCATATCTTTCTTTTCTGTCTAAACTTCCTAAAGTTTTTATTCTGCCGTAAATTTTTATTGGTTTAATTTTACTGTAATGCAGCGAATTTTTTATTAATTCAATTATTCTTTTCTTTTCCTGAATTAATTTTTTTTTATTTCCCCGCATTGCTTTAAGTTCTTTGTATCTTTTTGGATTAGTTATTTTTATTATTTGACTTTTAATGCCTCCTTTAGCTAATTCCATTGGAGTGCTTCTGATTAGTGCTTTTATTTTTTTTATTGGTTTCATTAAACATCCTTTTTTACTTTTTTCCAGTCATCCAAAAATTTTTGTATGCCTTTGTCTGTTAATGGGTGTTTTATCATTAAATCTAATACTTTAAATGGAATTGTTGCCACATCTGATCCTGCTTTAGCTGATTCAATTACATGAATTGGATTTCTAATACTTGCTGCAATTAACTTGCTTTTAATTCCAAATTTTTTGAATATTTCCATTGTATCTTTTATTACCTGCATTCCGTCATTTCCTGCGTCATCTAATCTTCCAATAAAAACACTTACATAAGTGGCTCCTGCTTTTGCTGCAAGCAATGCCTGATTAGCAGAAAAAATTAAAGTGCAGTTAGTTTTAATGTTTTTTTTTGTTAATTCTTTTATTGCTTTTAATCCTTCTTCGTTCATTGCAACTTTAATTACAATATTTTTGTGTATTTTAGAGTATTTTTCTCCTTCTTTTATTATGTCTTCTGCGTTTTCTGCTGTTGCTTCAATACTAATTGGGCCGTTTACAACTGAAACTATTTCTTTAATTATTTCTTCAAAAGATTTTGTTTCTTTTGCTATTAATGAAGGGTTAGTGGTTACTCCGTCAACTATTCCCATTTCATAATATTTTTTTATTTCTTTTATGTTTGCTGTGTCAATAAATACTTCCATTTTTTTCACCTTTAATAAATAAATTTAATTGCAAATACTTTTTAAGTCTTCTTGGTTAACTGCAATTGGTTCCTCTTGTTTCTTCTGTTGAGTAATCTTTTGTTCCTAATTCAAAGTTTTTTTCAGAGGTTTCTTGTTTCCATGCGTATTTGCATTCAAATGCATATAAGCAGTTTGAACAAAAATATTTTATTTCGCATTCAGGAATTTTGTTTTCTCCTATTGTTTCAGGGTAAATAAAAATTTCTTTTTTTGTTTTATTTATTCTGCAGTTATATTCTGTGTCTCCAAAAACATTTATTGTGGATTTTTTTTCAGTTAAACCAAAATCTAATCCGGTTATTTTTGTTTTAATTAAGTATTCTCCTGAAGAATTAATTTCAATTTCTTCTGTTAATATTTTTATTTCATTTGGTTCAATTTTTGTGGTTTTGCCTGAAACTTCTTTTATTAATTCTTCTTTTTTTTCTCCGTTTTCATAAAATACAATAAAAATTTTTGTCTGCATTACAGCAAAATTTTCTGTTACTGCTCCTGCATTAATTATTTTTGCAGTTATTTTGAGTTTATCTGAATTAAAATTAAAGTTATTGTTTATGCTGAAATCATTTAATTTAATTTGAGCTGGAATTTTTCCTAAATAAATTTTGCAGAAAAAAGTTCCTTTTATTTCTTCACATCTGGTGCTTGTTATTGGATTTGCTGTTTCGTTAAACTTAACTGTATTTTTTGTCCATTCAATTTTTTCACTGCATTCTTCATTTTCTGAACAGCAATGCCTGTAAGAATTGCATTGAAATTCAATTTTAGTGTTTTTTGTTTCAAAATCATTTTTTGTTAAACTTACTTTTTTTTGGAATTTAATATTATATTTTGAATTGTATTCTCCTAATTTTGTTTTTGAGTTTTCTATTTGTTCAGTTATTTTGTTTATTATTTCTTCTTTTGGAAAAGCTGCAGGAAAAAAAATATTTGAAATAAAAAAAAACAAGTAAATAATTATAATAAAACTAATTACTATTTTGAATGGATTCATCTTTTTTTTCTCCTTTTAATTCCTGCTTCTTTTCTGTATTCCCATAACAGCAGTTTCCTTAATACTGAGCTTATTCCTAAAACAATTATTAATAAAGCTAATGCTTCAGGCCATTTTCCTGCACGAAAAAAGTAATCTCTGAATTCCCCTAAATACTGTCCAAAGTAAACCATAGCATAAGCTACTGCTACAAACCCTGTCATAAATAATGATGCTCTAAACAAAAAAAATACTGTTTTGTTCATTTTAATCCTTAATACTAAACTTTTTTGGGTTATTATTTCTTTCTGTTAGCTTTTTTGTTTTGTTTTTCTTTATATTTTTTTTATTCTTTTTTTCCTTGTTTTTCATACATTTTTTTGATTTCTTCTTCTGTTGTTGCGTCTTCCGGTTTTTTGTCTTGTCTTATTGAAATCATTCTTGGAAATCTCAATGCAAGGCCTTTTCCGTCTTTTTTTGCAGCTAAATGAATTGGACTTTGGGTTATTTCATCTGCTCTTAATTCAATTACATATTTTGGAGCAGTCCAGTAATCAGGAGTTAATTCTGATTCAACTCTTGCAGGTTTTTTCTTTGAAGAAATTTTTTTCAGAATTTTTTCCAGTTCACTTAAATTTTTGTCTGTTAATCCTGTTCCAATTTTTGCAATGCTTTTAAAGACATCTTCTTTTTCTGAATAAACTGCAGTTAATAATGCACCTAAACCAAATTCAGTTCTTTTTCCTTTTCCAGTATAATAACCTATTATTACTCCGTCAACTGAATCATTTAATTCTCCTTTATAGCTTCTCTTTAATTTAATCCAGGCAAATTTTCTTTTTCCTGCAATATATTTTGCATTTAAGTCTTTTGCAATAATTCCTTCTAATCCATTAGTAATACTTTCTTCAAAAAATTCATCTAATTTTTTTGCTGAATCAGTTTCAATAAAATTAGTTAAAGCAACTGTATTTCCGTTTCCAATTATGTCTTTTAAAGCTTTTCTTCTTTCAGTAAAAGTTTCGTTCATTAAATTTTTTCCTTCTAAAAACATTATATCAAAAACAAATAATTTTAATGGAAATTCTTTTGCTTTGTCATCTATTCCATATTTTCTTTTTCTTTGAATTGTAATCTGAAAAGGCCAGAATTCATTGGTTAATTCATTAAATGCAATTGCTTCTCCTTCTAAAATAACTTTTTCTGTTTTGATTTCTTCTTTTATTGCTTTAACTAAATCAGGAAACATTTCAGTCATGTTTTCTGACTGCCTTGAATAAATCCATACTTTATTTCCATCTTTATGGCATTGAATTCTAAATCCATCATATTTGCTTTCAACAATACAGTTGCCTAATTTTTTTATTATTTCTTCTGAAGAATTCAGTCTTTCTGCAAGTGTTGGTCTGATAGGAATTCCAATTTGAATTTGAATTTCTTTTAATCCTTTAAGTCCTTTTTTTTTCAGTATTTCTGCAATTAAACCTAAATCTGGATGAATATTATATTTTTCTTCTATTTTTTCCCTTAACTTTAATTTAATTTTTCGATTTAATTCTTCTTTCCAGTTTTTTTCTTTAATTTTTTTTTCTTTCATTTCTGTTTCAATTTCTTTAATCCATTGTTTGTTTTGTTTTCCTTCTTCAAGCAAATTTGAAGCCAAAGAATCCATTATTGTTGGATCTCCTACGCCTAACCTTAAATTTTCTAATGGAATTCTTGCAATAAATTTTGCTTCTGTTCCTGAAGCAGAATTAAATAATTCAGCCATTAATTTTAGTTTTGATTCTTTTGAGCCTGTTCCTTCTGTTTTTGAAATTTTAATTAAATTATTAAAAACTTTTTTTACATTTAATTCTTCTGAAAATAATGAAGCCTGTTTTTTTTGGGAACAAAATTCTTCTGCAGCTAAACCTAAATCGCCTTTTTCTCTGAAGCTTTTTTCTATTTCTTTTTTTGTAAAACCTGAAGCTTTTACTATTGCTTCAATTACCATTTTTTCTCCTAAACCTGACTCAGTTTTTTCATAGTTTGCACCTAATCTTCCCTGACATAAAAAAACAATTTTTTTTATGTTTTCTGAATCAGCTTTTTTTAGTAATTCAGCTAAAATTTTAGTCATTTCTAATCGAGAAGAAATTAATTCAATTTTATTAAAATATTCAGCTAATTCTCTGAAATTCATAGTAAGAATTATGTTCCAATAACTTAAATGCTTTTACTTTAAAAACTTTCTTTTATTAAGTTTTAAGAGTATAATTGCAGTTTTGGGGCTGTGGTGTAGCTTGGTTAGCATTGTGGCTTTGGGGCAACTGTTTTATCAGTTGAGTGCAGGCATGGTTTTCAGCCGGTTTGCTTTGTTTTATTCTGTTAAATAACTGTTGCAAATTAGCCATTGACCCCGGTTCAAATCCGGGCAGTCCCATAACTGCCGCTGTCAGTTAACACCAGTGCATTATCTTCGCTTTCAGCTCGATAAAGCATTTTTTTATTAAGTATTATTTGCTTCTTTTTTTTAGAATTAGTTTACTGTTACTGCTTCGTATAACCAGTCTTGTCCTTCTTTGTTTTCAACTATAACTGAATAAGTATCTGGTGTCATTCCGGTTACTTTAACTGTTGTTTTGTAATCGCAAATGCAGATTAATCTTTCTTCAGGAGGAGAAGTTGTTGGACCATAAACAAATTTATCTGAATCAACTTCTTCTTGTTCTAATATTATTACAAATCCATCAGTATTGATAAAAGCATTAGTGTCAATTTTTGATGCTCCATTGCAAAATAATTTTCCATAATGTTCTACTTTAATTGAATTTTTTCCTGCAGTTAAAACTGGATTTTCTTTTACTTCTTTTATTTTTTCTTCATCAGGCATAAAAGCATTGTCTTTTACTTCTCCTAAACAGCCGGAAGTTTCAATTGAAAATTCCAAGGGAATTTCAACTGGAGTTGGTTTATTGTTAAAGAAATCATCTGGTTCCTGTTTAATATCATAATCTGGAATATTAGTATAATATTCTTCGCCGTTATAATCAGGAATATTTAAATAAAATTTTTCGTCATCTAAGTCATTTTGTTTAGGATTTTCTAATGGAAACTGCGATAATAATACAGTTGTAATTGCAATAATTACAATTGCTATTGCTGCGTAATGGTTTTTTGTTAACTGCATATTTAGAATATATGAAACTTTTATTTAAAGGTTTTTACTTTTTTATCATTAAAAAGGTATAAATAGTTTAGTTTCCTTTTTTTTAATGCATGATTTCGGATTTAATTAATGCAACAGAAAAAATAAGGAAAGCGTTTTTGAAAAATGATTCATTTAAGTTAAGGCAGTTGAGCAATGATTTAATTGAAGAAGCAGCATTAAAGTCAGATAAAATTTTAGCTCAGCTTTCATTGATTTCTTATTCTTTACAAAAATTATTATCTAAACCGCATATTATTGAAACAGAAAAATGGAATAAAATTAAAACAAGAATTGATTTTTCTTTGGGGAATGCAACAGGCAGTCTTAGAAAAAAAAATTTTAATGAATTCAAGAAAGAATTAAATAATATTTCTAAAAGAGTTTTTGAAGTTGATTCTTCAATGGGAAATTTTGTTGCAAATTTATATGAAAAAGCAAGAGTAAAGCAGGCTTCAAGGGCTTATGCTTTAGGTTTAAGTTTAAGGCAGTCAAGCAGTTTAACTGATGCAAATGAAAAAGATTTACTGGAATATGTTGGAATAACTAAAATTCATGACAGAGAAAAAACAATTAAAGGAATAAATGAAAGAAAAAAAATGCTGGAAGGAATTTTTAATGAATGAAATTGTTTTTGATTCAAGTTCAATTATTTCTGTTTCACAGAACTGTTTAATGAATATTCTTGAAAATTTATCAAAAAAAACAAATTACAGTTTTAGAATTACTAAAGCAGTTGAATTTGAGTCAGTTTTAAAGCCATTGAAAATAAATCGTTTTGAATTAAATGCTTTGCGAATAAAAAGAGCAATTGATTTAAACTGGTTTAAAGTTGAAAAAGAAGAAATTGATTCAAGTGAACTGGAAAATCTTGCAAACAATATTTTTTTTGCTGAAAACAAGCCAATTAAAGTTATTCATGCAGGCGAAGCTGAAACTCTTGCTTTATACAAAAAAACCAATGCTTCTGTAATGATAATTGATGAAAGAACTACAAGAATGCTGATTGAAGAACCCAAAAATCTCGCAAAAAAATTAAGATTTAATTACAGAAGAAAAATTAAAATGAATAACACTAATTTAAAGAAATTTCTTTCTGTTGCAGGAAACATAAAGATTGTAAGATCAGCTGAATTAATTGCAAAAGCATTTGATTTAGGTTGTTTTGAAGGAGAATTAGAGAATTCAGTTAAATCACTTGAAGCAGCGTTATATGGGTTGAAATTCAATGGTTGTGCTGTTTCACTTGAAGAAATTGAAGAGTATTTAAGTGTTTTTTATGGAAATAATTCAGGCAGAAAAAAAAGATTTTAATGAAATAAATAAATTAGTTGAAAATGAATTTCCTTATACAAAAAAAACAATTGAAAAAATAAATAAAAGAATTAATAATGGAAACATTATTTTCACTGTAAAAGAAAAAAATAATTTAGTCGGTTTTATTGAATTCAAATTTAAGGATTTTACTGTAAATCTTTTAGGAATGGCAGTAAAAAAAGAATTCAGAGGAAACAAGATAGGAAAAAAACTACTTGATTTTCTTATTGAATTATGCAGAAAAAAAGAAATAAAAGAAATAATGCTTATAGTTAAAAAAAACAATTTTACTGCAAAAAAATTATATGAAAAAAATGGTTTTGTTAAAACAAGAGAACTAAAACACAAAATTGAATCATCAGCAATAGAGGAAATGAAATTAAATTTTAATGAATATTCCGGAGTAAATTAATCATAAAGCAAGGAGATTACTGCCTTAATTATTTTTTCTGTGTGCCCTTCTAATTCCATTGCTTCAATTATTTCTTCTTTAGTGTATTTTTTTACTGATACTTCCAGAGAAGAAGCAAGTTTTTTTATTTTCTTTTGTTCTTCTTTGGTTAATCCTTCAAAAGCATTTTTATTTACTTGTTTTACTCCCATTTTTTTAACTATTCCTTTAGTGAAAAAACCAGTAATATTCCCTAATTGCTGTGCAATAGTAAAATTTTCTTCTTTTGTTTCTTCTTTTTGTTTTTTATTTTTTGAAGGAATAATTCCTTCAAGTTCTTTCATTCTTTGCGGTTCTGCAGGAAAAAAGTTTTTTGGTTTTTCTTCTTCTTGTTCTTCAATTTCCTGAAAAACAATATTTTTTTCTTTTGGTTTTGGTTCTTCAACTTTTTTCCTTTTTTTCGGGGTTTCAAGTAAAAGTCCCTGAATTAATTCATCTTCTACAAAAGGTTTTGTTTTTACAGGAACTTTTTTTTCAATTAGTACTTTTTCTGAAACTCCTTTTTTCATTATTTTTTTTTCAGGAATAGAAGGAAGTTTATTTATTTTTTTATAGTCTGAAGCAGTTTTTTTCAGCATTTCTATTATTTGTGTTTTTTCTTCTGGTTCTTCCGGATGCAGGTTTTTTTCTTCTATTTTTAAATTTAATTCACTTACTTTGTTTTCTTTTTTTTGTTTTTCTGTTTTATGCCAGTGTCCTTCTCTGAAAAGAGTTTTATGTTTTTTTGAGTCTTCAGTTTTTTCAGTTCCTTTTTCTTTTTTAAGCCATAAATGTTCTGGTTCTTTTTCTTCTATTATTAATCCAGAAATATCTTTTTTTTCCAGTTCTTTTCCTTTAACATCATCAAGTTCTTCTCTTAACTTCTGCATTAATGATTTTTTGTTTAATGGTTCTTTTTTGTCTTCTTTCTTTGCTTTTTTTGTTTGGTTTTCAGTTTTTTCTTCTTTTTTCTTTAGTTTGTTTAATTCTTTTTTTCTTTCTTTGACATCTTTGTCTGAAGTTACAAGAGAATTTATTTCTTCAATTAAAGCCATTTAATCACTAATCACTTTCCGTTATATAAAACAGAATCATATATAAAAAGTTTTTAAGTTAATAAGATTTTGCAATATAAACGATTTTTTCTGCTTTTTTTCCGCAGACAATGCATTTTCCTTTAGGTTTTTCTTTTTCATTTAATTTTGTTCCTCTTACACTTGCATTTAATTGTTTTTCTATTTTTTCTGCACAAGAATAACCTGTCATTAAAACAGAACAGAATTCAGTTTTTACAATTCTTCCTTTTTCTATTTGTTTTTTTGCTTCTTCAATTGAATGCACTTCGCTTACTGAATTCATAAAAAAGTTTTCTGATTTTTCTTTTAGTTCAACTAATTGTTTTTTTCCTTCTTTTAAAATAAATTCATTTAAATTAGAAATTTTTTCTTTTGTTTTTTTCCCTGAATGTCTGATAAAAACTGTTGCTTTTTTTTCTTTGAGTTCTTTTTTACCTAAATCTATTCTAAATGGAACTCCTTTCATTTCCCAGAAATAAAATTTTTCTCCCATATTTTTGTCAGTTAAATCAATTTCTGTTCTGATTTTTTCTTTAATTAGTTTTTTCTTTATTTCTTCTGTTTCCTTCAAAACTTTTTCCTTGTTTTTTTCATTAAATATTGGTATAATTACTGCTTTTACTGGTGCAACAGGAAAAGGAAAAATTAATCCTTTTTCGTCTCCGTGAATTGAAATCATTGCTGCAAAAATTCTGCTTATTGCAGGACCATAACAAGTAGTCCAGCAGAAATTTTCTTTTCCTTTTTCATCAGTGAATTTTACATTAAATGCTTTAGTAAAATTTTGTGATATTATATGTGTTGAAGGAAGTTGAATTATTTTTCCGTCAGGCATCAAGGTATCTGCAGCAAAAGTTGATTCTGCTCCAGGGAATTTATCCCATTGCGGTCTTTCAAAGAAAATAAATGGGATGCCAAAAATTTCTAATAAAACTTCTTTTGTTGTTTCCATGTCTTCTTCTGCCTGCTTAAATGCATTTTCTTTTGAATCAAAAGCATTATGTGTTTCAATCCAGTGGAATTCTCTGCTTCTTAAAAAAGGTCTTGTGGCTTTAGTTTCATATCTAAATACTTGTGCTCTTTGGTAAGTTTTAAATGGAAGGTCTTTATATGAACGAATCCATAAAGAAAACATCTGATAAAAAGCAGTTTCAGATGTAGGTCTTAAAGCTAATCTTTATTCTAATTTTTCTCCTGCGCCTGTTTCTGTAATCCAAAATACCTGCGGTGCAAAACCTTTAACATGGTTTTTTTCCATTAAAAAGTTTTTTTCAGGAATAACTGCAGGATACCAATAAGGTTTATGGCCTTTTAGTTGAAGTGATTCTTCAAAATAATCATACATTTTTTCCATTGATAAAACAGACCAAGGCTGAAAAATAACAAATCCTTTTACATTATACCTTAAGTCTCCTAATTCTGCTTTTTTGACTATTTCTGTATACCATTCAGAGAAATTTTTTGTTTTATTAATATTAAATGTAACTTTTCCTTTTGTCATAATGAAACATCTGCCTTAAATTATTTAATATAATTGTTTTAGATTTATTCTTTTAAAAGCTTAAAATAAAGTTTTTCCAGTTTTAATGCCATTTTTTCTCTTGACTTTTTTCCTGCTGTTTTAACTGCATTAACTGAAAGTTTTTCATATAATTTTTTATTTGAAAATAATTTATTGATTTTTTCTGCTGCTTGTTTTGCATTAAACGGTTCAAACAAAAATCCATTAAATTCTTCTTTGATTGTTTCAGGAATAGCCATTTTGTCTGCTCCAATACAAGGCATTCCGGTTGACATTGCTTCAATTAAAGTTAATCCTTGTGTTTCCATTGTTGCAGCTGAAACAAAAACATTTGATTTTGAAACTTTTTCTGCCAGTTTTTTTCCAATTAAAGCTCCGGTAAAAAAAACTTTTTCTGTTAATTTTTTTTCTTTCACTGTTTCTTTTAGTTTTTTTTCTGCTGGTCCTGAACCAATTATTGTTAATTCAGCGTTTTCAAGTAAAGATAAAATTTCAATTAAAACTTTAATGTTTTTTTCAAATGAAAGTCTTCCAAAATAAACTAATTTTTTTTTCTTTAAGTTTTTACTGCATTTAAATGAATTGAATAATTTAAAGTCTATTCCATTTGGAAGTACAATTCCTTTTTTTATTTTATGGGATTCAAGTTCTTCTAAAGTTTTTTTTGTTGGTGTTGTAACTAAATCGCATTTATTGTAAAATAACCTTGAATAAAACCAGATTCCTTTTTTTACTAAATCTGTTTTTTTAATTAAAGGCAACGGCAAATACATCATAAAATCCGGAAGATAAGTGTGGTAGGTTCCGACACTTTTTTTTCTGAATTTTTTTGCTAAATTTAATCCAATCCAGCCGACAGAAAAAGGAGTATGCATATGGATTATATCTGGATTAAATTCTTTTATTTTTTTTTCTGCTTCTAATGAAAAAAATGAACTGATTCGGTATTCTTTATATGTTGGTAAAGAAAAACTTGGAATCCAGAATACAGGGAATTCTGTTTTTGTTTTTTCTTTTGGTTTTGGTGCAAAAATCATTATTTCGTGGCCTTTTTTTTGGAGTTCTCTTGCATAATTATCTATTGAAATTACTACTCCGTCTATTTGCGGCCAGTAAGAGTCAGTAAAAAAAGCTATTTTCATGGAATAATTCTAGATTTAAGTTCTTTAAATGATTTCTGTTTGCTAATTGGTATTAAATATTAGTTTAATTTATAGTTTTTAATGGAATTTCAGCTTGGAATTTTTTTAGGAATATTAACTTTAGTTACCTGGGGATTTTCAGATTTTATTTCAAAGAATGTTTTAAATAACAAAGTTTCGGTATGGCCTGTTTTTATTTTATCAGAATTTTTTTCTGCATTAATTGCTTTTGCAGCTGCCTTGTTTACAGGAAATCTTGAGTCTATTTTTATTCCTGAATATTTTTTTGTTATAGGAGTAAGTATTGTAAATTTTATTGGAATGTATTTTTTTTATAAGTCTCTTTCATTAAGGGAGCTTTCTATTTCAATTCCTTTGATTTACAGTTCAGTTATAATTACAGTAATTTTAAGTATGATTTTTTATTCTGAAATCCTTAAACCTTCTCAGTATCTTGCAATAGTTATAATTGTAACAGGAATTATTTTGCTTGTTTCAGATTCTGTTTCAGCAAAACAGTTTAATTTAAGTCAATGGTTTCCTTTTGCTTCAATGATTGCTTTTGGCTTTTATTATTTTTTCCTTAAAATTCCTGCTGAAATTTTTAATCCTTTTACTATTGCATGGAGTGTAAGCTTTTTTACAGCAATAATTTTTTTGCCTAAACTTTTTGAAAGCAAAAATAAACTTAAAAACTTTAAGAAAACTATTGTTTACATTTTTTTTATAGGTCTGCTTAATGTAGTTGGTTTTCTTGCATTTCTTAAAGCAATCTCGGTTTCTCCTGTTTCTCTTATAACTCCAATTAAATCAGCTTCTCCTATTTTTTCTATTTTGCTTGCTTTTGTTTTTTTAAAGGAAAAATTAAATAAAAAAGAATTATTAAGTGTTCTGCTTATGCTTGCAGGAATTATAATTATTTCAATTTAATTTTTTCATCGAATGTTTTCGTATTTTCTGCTTGCTTTATTGAAAAAATAAAAATTAAATGCGTTTTTTAAGTGAAATAAAGTAAAGTAAAGATAACCCCATGCTTTGACTCTTCTTGCTGAAACTTCAACAATGCTTTTTGGATTCCATTTAATTTTTCCGGTTTTTTTCAGTCTTCGGAATAAATCTAAGTCCTCGCAAGTAATATAAGTTGTATCAAATCCTTTTATTTTTTCAAAGAATTCTTTTCTCACTGCAATATTTGAACCAATTGGATTATGCATTACAATTAATCCGGTTAAACCCATAAACAAAGGCATTGTAAATTTAGTTAATTTTTTTTCTGATTCTTTTACATCAGAGAAAAAAACATTTCCATACTGTCCTATTATTTTTTTTTCTTTTTCAAATAAATTAAAGTTTTCCTGAATCCAGTTTTCTGAAACTTCTGCGTCTGCATCAGTAAACAGCAAATATTTTCCGTCTGCGATTTTTGCTCCTGCATTTCTTTCTGCTGCAATTATTCTTATTTTTTCTATTATTGTTTTAGCACCTAAACTTTTTGCTATTTCAACTGTTTTGTCTTCGCTGTTTCCGTCTGCAATAATTATTTCATAGCTTCCGTTGAATTTTTGTTTTTGAATTGACTTAATGCATTTGCCTATTCTTTTTTCTTCATTTAAAGTGCAAACAATAACTGACACATCCATAACTAATCCTTCTTTTTAACGGTGAATAAATAAAGCAGAACTGGAATAAAATTGTTTCGGCAGTTAACCTGCAATTTTTTCAGGCAAAAAAAAGAAATATTTGAATAAAATATGAAGATTTTATTCTTTAAAGAATAAACTAACTTTAATAAGGTTTTTGGGATTATTTTTCTTTTTTGAGGTAATAAAATGAGTTTTAAGGGAGCAGTTCTAACAGGCACGGTTTCAAGGAGTCCTAAAACAATTCAGGAACACAGATTATTCAGGGACGGGCATTCAACTAAAGAAAATTTTTTAGAGTTAGTTAAAAAAGATTCAGCTGAAATAATTAAAGCACAAAAAAATTTTGCTTTTGTTTCAGGAGGCCAGTTAGACTGGCTTGATTTGTTAAGGCCTTTAGCTTATTCTTTTAATGGATTTGAAAAAAGAAAATCTAAAGGAGAAGATTCTGTTGGGCCTGTAACAAGATGGTATTCAACTAATACTTTTTTCAGGAAACCGGCTATTACTGAAAAAATTTCTTCTAATGGAAATGAATTGGCTGAAAATCTTCCTGAAGTAGAAAAAGGAATTGTTTTTTTATTAGGAAGTTATTCTTTTATTCGTTTAACCCAGAATTCTTTTTATACAGATAAAAAAGAAATGGTTTTAGATTATGCTAAAGCTTTATCTGATAATATTGCTTCTTTAAAAGAAAAAGGTTATACTTCAATTATTTTTTCTGAGCCTTCTTTTGGTTTTGATTTATTAAAAAATAATTTTGATAAATCTTTGATTGTAAAAAATTTTGCTGAATCAATAAAAGAAAAAGGTTTTACTGTTGGAGTAAATTTTCCTTTAGCTGATGCATCAAAATTCATTAATTTATTTGATGATTCAAATTATGATTTTTTGGGAATTGATTCTGTTTATTCTGATTTTTCTAATATTAAAACTTCAAAAGATGTTTTGATTGGGGCTGTTGATGGTTCAAGAATTGGAATTGAATCAAAAGAACAAATAAAAAACACAGTTAAAGATTTTAAAAGTAAAGCAGTTTTTTCAGGAAATTATTTTATTGGAGTTAATGACAGGTTGTTTGATGTTCCTTTTGAACAAGGCCTTCAGAAAATCAGGGTTCTTTCTGAAGTTTCAGAGGAGTTAGATTAAAATGAATAAAGTTTTTATTACTCAGGAAATTGGAAGCATTCAAAGGCCTATTTGGAGGCAGAAGCTTAATGCAGAAAAGAATGATGTTTGGATTAAAGATGCATTAACTTGGGGAGAAAAATTTGGAGTAGAGGAAAGATTTGAATTAGCTAATGAAAAAGGCACAGGGCTTTTACAAAAAAATGGAATTAAAAGAACTGAAGAAGAAAAACAAAGAATAATTGATATTTCTTCTATTTATGTAATTAAAATGTTTGAGTCAGCAGGTTTAGACAGAGTTTTTAACGGCGAACAGCCTAGAACTGAAATGTATGATATGCTTGCAAAAAAAACTAAAGGAATTAAAACAGCAGGTTTTGTGAATTCTTTTGATGCAAATTATTTCAGGAAAGGAATTTTAGAAAATAAAATTTCAATTACTGATTCTGGTGTTGAATGGTTTAAAGAAGAATTTGATTTCGTAAAAAAATACACTGAAAAAGAAATTAAGCCTTGTCTTACTGGCCCTTATACTATGACTGACTGGAGTTATGTTGAGTTTTATGCTAAATCATTAGAAAATAAAGATGGAAGCAAACTTGAAGCAGTAAAAACAGCAAGAAAAAATGCTGTAATTGATTTTGCAAGAAATGTTTTAAATCCAATTGTAAAACAATACGTCAATCAAAATGCTAAAGTAATTCAGATTGATGAACCTGCTGCTGCAACCAAACAGCATGAAGCTGAATTAGTAGTGGAAGGAATAAATGAATCATTTAAAGGTGTTCCAAGAAACATTGAAAAAGCAGTTCATTTATGTTACAGTAATTATTCTTCTTTGTTTCCTGAGTTAGCAGAAAGTGCTGCTGATAGTTATTTGATTGAATGCACTAATCATTCAACAGGAAAAGAATTTAATCCAAGTCAAATTCATGAAGAAGCATTAAAAGTAATTAATTTATTTAAAGAATATGGAATGAATGTTAAAATTGGAGCAGGATTAATTGATATTCATTCTGATTTAATTGAAAGTCCTGAAATAATTAAAGATAGAATTCTTTTCATTAATAATTTAATGGATAATCCTGAAAACGTGCAGGTAAATCCTGACTGCGGTTTAAGAACAAGAAGATGGGATGTAGCTTATCCAAAATTAGTTAATATGGTTAAAGGAGCTGAATTAGCCAGAAAAGAATTATAGGTGATTAATTGAAAGATGAATTAATGCTTGAAGTCGTTCCTCCTAGTGCGTTGTCTTCTGATAATTACCGAAAAAAAATTCTTGAAAAAATTGTTACTGCAGTTAATTCAATGAAACCTGATTTAATTAATATTCCTGAAATAATTGACGAAAACCGTTTAGGAAAACCTTATTACAGAAACATTCGTGCCTGTGAATTTGGAAAAGAATTAAATGATTTAACAGGAAAAAAAATAATTGAAAATAAGGTTGTAGTTCACTGCAAAGGAATAAATGAATTTGATTTATGGATAAATAAAAGTATTAATGAATTCAAGATTAATAATTTTGTTTTTGTCGGAGGAAATTTTGATCATATTTCTTATTCAGGTTTAACAGTAAATGAAGCAAACAACAAAGCAAAAAATATTAAAGGAATAAAAATCGGGAATATTATGATTCCTTCAAGGGAAAATGAAGCAAAAAGAATGTTTAATAAAACTGTTTCTGGAGCAGATTTTTTTACTTCACAGGTTTTGTTTGAATCAATTAACACAAAAAAAGTTTTAGCTGAATATAATGATTTATGCAATGAAAATAAAATTACTCCTGCAAAAGTTTTCCTGAGTTTTTGTCCTGTTTCTGATTCAAGAGAATTATATTTCATGAAATGGCTTGGAGTAGAAATACCTGAAGAAACAGAAAAAAATTTTTTTAAAGAAGAAAATAATGCAGTTAAAAATTCAATTGAAATTGCAAAAAAAGTATGGACTGACATAAAAGATTTTAATAAAGAAAATAATATTTCAGTTCCTGTTGCTTTAAATGTAGAAGAAATTTTTCTGCATAATCTTGATTATTGTGTTGAGTTAGCTGAAAAGCTAAACAATGATTAGAATTTAATCTATTTTTACAGCAGGACTGAGCATAAGAGATTTATCTCTTGTTTTGATAAATCTTTGCTTGCAAAGATTTAAGCGAAGTCGTGTTTTGGTGTTAACGGACGAAACCGTTATTGGGGATACTGGGAATCGAACCCAGATTGCTTAGTTGCTGCCTTTCTTTTTCAAAAATTGTGTTTTTGTTAAACCTTTTTTCTAAAAAGGTTTTTTTGATACAACTTTTTTTTGAAAAAAGTTGTCTGGAGCCAAGCGGGATACCATTACCCCATATCCCCAAATCGCCACTGTCGATTTATGCCAGTGCACGACACAAGGTCGTGCTAGCGCGGGTTTATCCCGCGCCTCGTGGCTCGCGAGCGAAATCGCGATGCTGCTTAATAAAGAAATTAATATAGAGCTGTTTTTATTTATTGTGTTGAAATGCAAAAGATTATATTTAATGTTATTCTATTTTATTGAAGGAAATGGTTTAAATGAATAAATTAACAGTGTTATTTTTGTTATTAATTATTGGTTTTGGTTATTCTTTGTCTTCAGCTGAAGTAAAGATTTTTTTTGCTTCAGAAGCACATTATTTAGAGGAAAACCAGTCTTTTAGTGAAACTCCTTTTTTTGTTAAGTCAGGTGAAAACAATTATTGGGTTATAGTTTTGTTGTCTGAAAGAACTCCAACTGGTTTTGCTGCTGTTCCTTCAAAAGAAAAAACTATTGTTGATTCTTCTTCAATTAACAGGAAGTTATTCAGAACGGCTTATGTTTTGTATTCAATTAATTCTTATAAAGGAACTTCGCAATGGATGTTTTCTAATTCAAATAAAGGAAAATTTAATACTTTAACTAAAATTCTTTCTTCTGATGTTCCATTTAAATTGAATTCAATTAAGCAGGGGACAATTAACACTGAAATAAGAAATAAAGTTGATTTAATGAATTCAATGCTTTCTGTTATGAGTGATAAATCCAATGAAATTGAATTGGCTTTTGATTCAGCTATTTCTTTGGAGTCAGATTTTACTTTTAATCCTTCAACTGAAAACACTGATAAATTAAAAGAAAAATATGATTTAGTTTTTTCTTTACTGCAGGAATTCAAGGATTTAAAATTAGATTATTCTCTGCATGTAATTGAATTAAAAAAATTAATTTCTGATTCAGAAATTGATTCTTTAGATAAACAGCAATTTTTGGCTTTAGCTAATGAACCCCAGCAATTAAATTCAATTGATTCAATTTTTTCTTTGTCTGAAAGCGTCTCACAAAGAATAGAAGAAATTTATTCTAAAGCAAATTCTCAGGTTAATTCATGGACAGAAAATATTTCTTTAATGACTGAAAGGAATTCAGCTTATAATGAAATTTATTCTGAAGATAAAAGTTTTTATTCAAAAACAAAAAATAATTTTTATAGTTTAGATGCTGCTTATTCTTTTATTGTAAATGAAGAAAAGTCTCCTTTTTGGAAAGAACAGGAAAAAGTTTCTTCTTTAAAGAAAAATTTTTCTGAAGCAGAAAAAGCTTTTGAACAAAAAAGATATCTTAAATCTGTTTCTTTTGCACAAAAAGCAAAAAATGATGCAATAATAATAATTTCTTCTGATTTTGTTGAACAAAAACCATTTGATTTTGGAACAATAATTATTGGTTTAGCTGTTTTGCTTGCTGGATTAATTTTATTTAATAACAGAAAAAAATTTTTTAAGCCAAAAGAAGAATCAGAAGTAACTGAATTTAAGTTTTAAGAATAAACTTCAATTAAGTCTCCGTTCTGCAGTTTAAAGTTTTTTGATACTTTTTGTCCGGGAAATGAACCTGAACCCCATACTTTAACATACTTTAAGTTTTGAGCAAAATCTCTGTGAAGTATTCCTGCAACTTTGCTTACTGTTGTTCCTTTAGGTAGAACTAATGGTTCATTTAAATTTTCTTTTTCTCCGGGTTTTCTTGTATAAATTAATATTTTATCCAGCAAAGAGAAAATTTCTTTTTTTATTTCCTGAATGTTTTCTTTTGAAAAATAAATTGAATTAATTTTGTTTCCTTCTAAATCCTTTAATTCAGTTTTTTCTTTTTTTTCTTTTGTTGTTACTGCAAGCACTTTTTTGTATACTATTCTGTTGTCTAATACTTCTGAAATTTTCTTTAAGTCTGCTTTTTCATTTATTATTACATTGCAGTTTTGTAATGACATAGTTTTAAGAAATTCAATTAATGTTTCTTCTTTTATTTTAAGAAATTTTTTTCCTGCAATATTTATTCCGGGAAATTTTGATGAAGTTATTTTAATTAAAGGTTTTCTTTGATTTAACCTGATGTTTGCATTATTTGTTTCATTTAAAATTATTTTTAATTGTTCTTCTGCTTTTTTTTCTTCTAATACAATTACTACTGCATCAGCATTTCTTATAATTGAAAGAATTTGTGTTCCGTTTGCTTTTCCTTTAGATGAATCTTTAATTATTGCAGGCACTTCAACTAATTGAACCATTGCTTCTTTGTAGTCTAATGTTGCAATTTCAGGTTTAGTTGTAGTGAATTCATAGTCTTCAACAAGAATTGATGCATTGCTTATTGCATTAATCAAAGAACTTTTGCCTGAATTAGGAAGGCCTATTACTGCAATTTGTCCTGAACCTTCTTTTTTTACATTAATTGAATATCCTGAACCGCTTGCAGTTTTAGCTTGTTTTTGTTTTTCTATTTGTTTTTTCAGCAAAGAAATTTTCTTGCTTATTCCTGCCCTTAATTTTTCTGCTCCTTTATGTTTTGGTGCAGTTGATTTCATTTCCTGTAATGCTGCAAGTTTTTCAATATCTGTTTTTGCATCATGATATTTTTTTTCTGCTGCACCATATTTATAATCGGCATTTGAAGGCATAATAATCTTTTGTTACTGAAAATATTTAAAACCAAATCTTAAATACAATTAATTCCTCAAAAAAGATTCTTTTTCTTTTTATTATTAAATGTTTTAATCCTTGTTTTTCAAGTTTTTTTGTTGTTTCTTTTATTCCATTTAAGTCTGACTGCAAAAGAAAACAGTTTCCTTTTTCAGTTAAATGATTTTTTATTTGAGGAATAAATAAATCTATTATTTCTCTTCCTTTTTTTCCTCCGTTAATTGCAGTTTCAATCAAATCTTTTTTGTTTCCTTCTTCTATTACATAAGGTGGATTAAAGAAAATAAAATCAAATTTTTCTTTTATATTAGAAAACAAATTGCTTTCAGTTGTTTTTATTTTCAGATTGTTTTCTTCTGCATTTTTTTTTGTTAATTTTAATGCTTTAGTATTAACATCAGCACATAAAACTTTTGCTTTTTGTTTTACGGCAAGTAAACCAATTATTCCTGTTCCGCATCCTAAATCAAGAACATTTGAATTTTTTTTTACTTTAACTGTTTCTGCTAACAACAAAGAGTCTTCTCTTGGAAAATAAACTTCTTTTTCTTTAAATAACTTTAATCCGTTTAATTCAATGAATTTTTTCATTTAGTTTTCCTTTCTGCTTTTTGAATATTTTCAGGCAGTTTTGTCTTTTACACATTTTTTTAATTCAGGGTGAATCTGGCATATTAATTCTTCAATTTTGCTTGTTTGTTCCTGTCCCTGAACTATATATTTACAGTCAAATACTAATGAAGGTGCATAATTTATTCCATAAGATTTTGCTAATGCGGTTTCTTCATTAATTTTTTTTAAGGGTTCTTTTTGTGAAAAGCAATAGTTAAATGAATTAGTGTCAGGAATACTGGTTAAAAGCAGTCCTGTCTGGATTATTGAATTAGAAGAATTATTTACTCCTTCTTTTTGAATTCCAAATACCTGCGGAAAGCTTTTTTCAAATAAATACTGATTAAATTCAAAAAACCTGTTTTGTTGTGCTGCACATTCAGCTGCAATAGCTGCATTCTCTGAATTTTCATGCACAATAAAATTTTTATGTTTAAAAATTATTTCACCCGCAAAGTTTGCTCTTGCCTGTTTTGCAGGTTCTAATAACATAGCGCATCCTAAACACTGATAATCTAAAAATTCTTCAACAAAAATTTTTTTTCCTTCCCTGCATTCTTGTGTTTCATCTAATAACATTAAATTATGAGGATTAGAGTCAAGATATGCTTCAGGAATAACATAATAATTTTTTAATAGAATAAAACTTTGTTTAATTAAATTTTCTTCAAAAGGATATTCTTCTAAGTCTTTTGCATTAACTAAAGCAGAAGGAATCATTTCCAAATTAAATTCTTCAATAAAATGCTTATTTTCTTCTTTGGCTAAATCAATTGATTCAACAGTAACATTTATGTCTCTTGCATTAAAATTTGCAATAATTGAATTTTCTTTTTCACAGAAACTGCATTCAGATGAATAAAAGTTTTTTATTTCAACAACTTGTTTTGTTGTTTCGGTCCATTCTCCTTGTTTTGTGTTTTCAAAAAAAAGTTTGTTTACTGCAAATCCTGCAACAATAAGAAAAATTACTGCTAAAATAGTAATTACAACAGGAAACGGTTTTTTTATTTTTTTTTCTTGGATGTTTTCTTCTTTTATTTCTTCTTTTTTTTCAGGTATTTTTTCATTAATTTTTTGTTTTTTTGGTTTTGTTTCTGTTATTTCTTTTTTTCCTGTTGTTTTCTGAATTTCTTTTTTTGTTTCTTCTGTTTTTACTTCTTTTTTTTCCTGTTTTATTGATTCTTTTTTTTCTTCCATTTAATCACTTAAAGAAAATGCTTTAGTTTGTTTTTTAAATTTAACGAGTTTGTTAGTTTTTTATGTATTTAGTTGATGTTCACTGTCATATTGAAATGCTTGAAAATCTTGAAGAATTAATTGCAGAATCTCTTGCTAATGGAATAAAAAAGATTATTTCTTCTTCTGTTGATTTAACTTCAATGGAACAAAACATTGAAATTTCACAAAAATTCAGTGAAATTAAATGCTGTTTAGGTTTACATCCTTCTAATGTGCTTTCAATGAATTCAAAAGAAATTTTTAATGCAATTGAACTCCTTAAAACAAATATTAATTATGCAACAGCAATAGGAGAAATTGGAATTGATTTTAAGCATGCTAAAACTGATTTAGAAAAACAAAAACAAATTAAAGTTTACAAAGAACAGCTTTTAATTGCAGAAGAAAATTCTCTTCCAGTGGTAATTCATTCAAGATATGCAGAAAAAAAATCTTTAGAAATTCTTTTTGAATTCAGTGGAAAAGTTTTACTGCATTGGTTTGACGGAAGTCAAAACCTTTTTCCAAAAGCAGCTGCAAAAAATTATTTTTTTTCTGTTGGTCCTGCAGTTTTATTTAATCAAGAATATCTTCAGAAAGCATTGCTTATTCCTTTAGATAATTTAATGCTTGAAACTGATTCTCCTGTTGAATTTAATGGAATTAAAGCTAAACCTTTTTGGGTTAAAAAAGTCGCAGAAAAACTTGCAGCAGAAAAAAACATTTCTTTTGAGGAACTAGCAGAAAAAACAACAAAAAACGCAGAAGAATTTTTTGGAATTTAATTTATTTTTGCCCTGTAATCACTTTGTGTTCTTTTCCTTCAGCTGAAATTTCATGATTCCCAAAAACTTCCTGTATTTCTTTTTCCAAAAAAACTTTTTTATTTAAAACAACAACTAATTTTCCGTTTTTTTCTAAATGCTTAAATGAATTTAAAACAAATTTTTCTAAGAAATCTCTTTTATTATGTGTTGGAGGATTAGAAACAATTAAATTAAATTTTCCTTTAATTTTCTGAAAGCCATCTGAAACAACTGCTTTAGCGTTATTTACTTTATTTAATTCAATGTTTTTTTCTGCTAAAAAAACTGATTTTAAATCTGAATCAAGCATTAATAATTTTGTTTTAGGATTTTCTTTTGCTAAAACAATTCCTATTGCTCCTGTTCCGCAGCCAAAATCAAGGATTTTTTTTCCTTTAACTTTAATTGTTTCTAAAAGAAGTTTTGTTCCTGAATCAATTCTATTTTTTGAAAAAACCCCAAAAGAAGACTTAAAAAAATAATCTTTCTGATTGAATTTAAATTCAAAGAATTCTTTTTGTTTTTTTGTTTTTTCTTCATTTAATTCTTTTGCTGTTTCATTCCCTTCAATTATTTTTTTCTTTTTTATGGATTCAATTAACCTTAATCCTCCTTTAACTGAAATCACTTTTACGTTTCCAAATAATTCTTTCATTGTTTTCTGAAAGTTTTTTGCTCCTCTTGAAGTCTTGCATAAAAAATAAATTTTTCCATTTAATTTAGTTTTTTCTCCTGCCTGAACTAAAACTTCTTTTGTTCCTTGTCTTCCCATAAAATCTTCATGAAAAACAAAAGAAGAAGAAAACTGTTCTTTTATATTTTCAAAAGAATCAGCAAGAATTGTTTTAAGATTTCTGTTTTTAACTGATTTTTCAATTAAATTTTTTTCATTTATTTTAGTAAAGACAGCTGTAACTTTATTTTTTTCTGAAAGAAAGCTTACTGCATCTATATCTGCTTTGCCTAAAAAAAGAATTTTCTCTGTTTCAGTGATTTTTTCCAGTAATTTACTTTTTCTTTTTTCCATTTAATTCATTATATGTCAACCACAATAAATATATATTTTTTCAGTCAGAATTGTTATTACTTTTAAGTGATTATTATGATTTCAGACTTTTTGGTTGTTTTGATTGTTTCTTTAGTTTTTGGTAATGGCTTATTATATTTCACTTCAACTAAAAAAAACAGTATTGAAGCAATTAAAGAACAGGTTTTGCAGTCAAATACAACTGAAGAAACTGAAAGCATTCAGGAAAACAGTGCTTCTTTGCCTGAAGCGTATATTGAGGATGTTTATTCTGTTCAGAGTTCTTTAAGAACAGTTAATGAAAAAATAAGTTTAGCTCATGAAAAGATTGCTGAAATGGAAACAATTTTAGTTTCAATTAATTCTGTTTTGTCTTCTTCTCCAAATGAAACAAAATTTGAAGAAAAAATAAGAAGACTGGAAGACTTTAAGAGAAGCACTAAGATTGAATTAGAGGCAATAAAAAAACTTTTAATGCAGTTAAATGAATTCAGAGAAATTAAAGTAAAACCAAAAACTATTTCAATAAAAAAGAAAGAAGAAGAATTAAACAGGAAAATTCATTCACTGGTTTTTAATACTTCTAAAAAAAAGTAATTAAAATTGTTTTTATCTTATTTTATTTAGGTTTTTTTATGGATAAAGTTTCAATGTCAATTGAGTGTCCTTCATGCAAAGGAAAAGCAGTTATGACTGAATTAATTAAAGAAATTCCTCATTTTGGTAAAACATTATTTTCTAATTTAAGATGCACTGAATGTAATTTTAATTTAAATGATGTTTCATCTGATTCAGAAAAAAAGCCGGTAAAATATTCAGTTGAAATTAAAACAGAAAAAGATTTAACTGTTAAGATAGTTAAGTCAAGCACTTCAACTGTAATTATTCCTGAAATTGGTGCAAGAATTGAACCAACAGTTAATTCGCAGGGTTATTTTACTAATATTGAAGGTTTATTAAATAAAATAGAAGAATCGTTGTCTTTTACTGCTTTTGAAGAAGAAGAAAAAGATGCACAAAAAGTAAAAGAAAAACTAATGAAAAGAATTACAGACGCAAAAGAAGTAAAATTTATTTTCACTGTAATTGTTAAAGACCCTTTTGGAAATGGAGCATTAATCGGAGAAAAAATAATTAAAGAAGATTTAACTGAAAAAGAAGTTTTTGAATTAAAAACAAGAATGAATTTTTTAGAACACTAATTTTTTGTTTTCCAGCTTTTCCTTATTTTTTCATCTTTAGAGTTTTCCCTGAAATTTTTTGATATAACGCTTGCAGCCCCAATAACTGGTTCTAAGTCATCGCCTTTAACAATAAATTTTCCTTTTTTTATTCCTTTTATTTCTTTTCCATCAATTAACAATTCCCTTTCTTCTTTAACTGAATCAAAAAAACTAATAACTGAATTAATGGCTTTTGCTTCAATTGAATCCATTGTTTCTCCTTTATTTCTTAATTCGTCAATATACTCTGCATTAAAAGAAAAAATTATCTGGCTTTTTGATTTTTCCATAACTAAATCGTTTTTTTCTTTTATTTTATTTGTTTTTTTGCTGTCCCTTAATTCAATTAATTTTCCTGTTTCTCCTAATACTGCTGAAATAACAAAAGGACCTGTATTTTCTCCTCTTCCTGTTTCATCTATTCCAATAATAGTTTTTGTTTCAGAATTAATTTTTTTCAGGAATTTTTCTGCAACTTTTTCACAGTCATTTCCCTGAATTACAATTCTTCCGCTTGAATAAAGAGTTATAGTTGAATCATTTATTTTAACTCTTTTTTCTTCAAATTCAGTTTTTGTTTCTTTTTCTTCAAATTCATTCAGAAATTCTTTTATTTCTTTTTTTTGTTTTGTTCCAAAATTCAATACTTTCTGCATACCATTAAATATTAAACTAAAACGCAATATAATCTTTTTGTTATGCTGGAATGTAAAATATGTTCAAAAGAATTCGGCAGAATAAAAGATAAAATAATTTTATGTAAATTTAAGGATGGAATAGTGCATCAATCCTGCTGTATAAAGCATTGTTCTGTTACAGGAAAACCATGCAGACATTCAATGGGTATTTTCAGAAGAAGCAAATTCAAAGAAGAATCATTCTGGGATGAAAAAGAAACTAAATAATCTATTCTACTAATAATGCTAATAAAATTAGGCAAAATTATTCTGAAAAAAGAGGACATTTAAGGTTCCTTGCTTTTTTATTTTTTTCTGAAGTTTTAATTATTATGCCTGTAAAAAAAGTTCCTAATACTCTGATTAAAAGATTAAAAAAAATAATTAAAAAAGAAAAGCCAAAGCAAGGCACAAAAAGAATTTATTCTGTTTTAGGGAAAATGAAGATTGCTGATCACAGGTCAAAAGAACATTCAGAAAACACAAAAGCAATGTTTAATCGTGTAAGAGAAATGAATGTTTCAAGAAATTTTCCCGAAACAAAGTTTGTATTAAAAAGAACTTTTCATGGTACTGCAAAATACACTTTAGCTTATGTAAAAAGAACTGTAAGAAAGCACAATAAAATTTACGGCAAAGGAGAAAATTATTTTTTAGTAGCGCCTAATGCATCTGTTTTAAGTGAAAATATTATTGCAATGGCTAAAACAGATGCTCCAAATATAAAAGAGATTTCAGGGCATAAAGGAAAAGGAAAAACAAAAAGAGGCATAAATTTTTTTAATGATTTGAAAAAAAAATATGGTTTTTCAAAAAAGCAATTTAAGGATGCTGCTGAAAAAGTTTGTTTAAGAACAAAAATTGACAAATCTAATCTGCTTTTAATTAGTTTTAGTAAAGGAAAATTTGTTTTTATGCCTTTAGTTGATTTAACTTAACTAATTTTTTAATTAAACTTTTTTTGAAAAAGGTTTTTGCACTGCTATTGTAAGATAGCACATAGTACTAAACTGCCGAAACAGTTTAGGCTCAGTGTTGAGTTAATTCATCATGAATCAGCTGGTGTTAACATCATCATTGCCTGAAATATGAAGGGTATTGCTAATATTAAAAGAATATGGTCAATTTAATGTTGTTTATATTAAATTAAATATTTTTAATAAAATACTAATTGTGCTGATTAATCCCATGCTTGTAATCAAAAATAAGGAATATTTTGATTTAAAATTATTAAATTCATGTTTATTAAATATTATGTGGATTAATAAATGAAAAACTAAAAAAATATTTAATATCCAGAAAAAAGTTTCAAAGGAATATTCTAAAAGAAAAAATATTATTATAAATAAAGGCAAATGCAGAATTGAAAAAACAATTCTTGCTGTTGAATCAGTCAGTTTGTTTAGCAATACTAACATTTTCCATTCTTTGCAGTGGATTGCATCCATTTCATGCAGGATTAATAAACTTAAATTTACGAATAACAATAATTTTTCAAGCATAATACAATTATGTTTTTAGTGTATTTATGTATTTTGTCTGTTGTAATAAAGTTAGTTATTAAATACTTTATTTTATTCTGTTGTATAGTGGTTTGATGACAGCTGATCGTGAACAAAATATTAAGCTTGCAATACTATTGAATGTTTCTTTTACAGTTATTGAAATAATCGGTGGTTTATGGACTAATAGTTTAGCTATTTTATCTGATGCGTTGCATGATTTTGGGGATAGTGTTGCTTTAATTACTTCTTGGTTTGCTGAAAGAAAAGCAAAAGAACCTGCAGACACAAAAATGAGTTTTGGTTATCAAAGAGTTTCATTGTTTTCATCAATTTTTGCAGGAACGGTTCTTGTAATTGGATCTTTGTTTATTCTTTCACAGGCAATTCCTCGTCTTATTAATCCTGAACATGTAAATGCACAAGGTATGATGGGTTTAGCATTAATAGGAATATTTTTTAATGGTCTGGCTTTTTTTCGTTTAAAAAAAGGAATGAGTTTAAATGAAAAAGTTTTATCTTGGCATATGCTTGAAGATGTGTTAGGATGGGTAATAATTCTTATTGGAAGCATAATAATGCTTTTCTGGGATAATCATTTAATTGATCCAATTATGACAGTTGGTTTCACTGTATTTATTTTATGGGGTGTAACAAAAAACCTAAAGGAAGCAGGCAATATTTTGTTAGAAGGAGTACCAAAACAAATTAATATCAATAAAGTCAAACAGGATTTATCTTCTATTAAAGGTGTAAAAGGAGTGCATGATATACACATTTGGTCTTTGGAAGGAGAAACCAATATTTTTACAGGACATATTGTTGCAGAAGATATTTTTCTTAAAAAACCAGATCAACTAAAGAAAAAAATCAAACAGGAATTAAAAAAGCATTTTATAGAGCATTCAACTATAGAACTTGAAAGTGAAGACTGTTGTTCAGGAATTGAATGCAGTCAAAAAACAATGAAATAAAATTAATTCAAAAACAAAAAATTACTTTAAATTAATTAGTCCATTATTTTTGGGTATTTTTTTAGATAATACTGTAATACTAAAGGAAAAGCCAGTGTTGTTATTATTGTAGTGAAAACAACTGCAGTATACAAATCCATTGGAAATCCCTGAATGTTTTGTCTTGCAACTTCAATTATTATTAGTTCTGTTAATCCTCTTGAATTCATTCCCCATCCAATTAGTGTTAACTGATTTGTTTTAAGTTTTGTAAAAGGCTTAACAATTAAAGCTCCAAGCATTTTTCCTGTAAATGCAATTAATAAAACTGCAAAAAATAATAAAGGATATAAACCTATATTTTCTAAATTAAAATTTAATCCTATGTTTAAATAGAAAAAAGGAATAATTAAAGCAAAAGTAATTGCCTTTAAATGATTTTCAATTGCATGTTCTGTTTTTTCTGATTTAATTGCTTTCTGAAGCAGTAAACCTGCAATTAATGCTCCAATAATCGGTCCTAAAGAAAGAAAACTTGATAAAAGAGCAATTCCTAATCCAATAAGAATAGCTAAAGTAAAATAACCATCTTCACTTTCCTGCTTAAATAAATCAATAAACTTTGGAAGGAGTTTTAATGCAATAAAAACTAATATAAAAAAAGCAATTATTTCAAGAGGAAGAAGAATAATTCTCTGGCTTGAATTACCTCCGATTAAAGCAAGCAATAAAGCTAAAAATAATAATTCAAAAATGTCATCTGCTGTTCCTGCAACAATCATCATTTCTCCTAATCTTGTTTTCAAAACATTTTTCTGCATTAAAACAATTGTTTTGGTTGCTTCTGAAGTCAAAGAAAGACATGCTCCTAAAACAAAAGCAACAATTAAAGAATAACCCATAAATAAAGCAAAACCAAAACCTAAAGTAAAAGGAATTAAAACAGAAAAAAAAGCAATTAACAAAACATCTTTTGAAGAACCCTTTATTTTTTTTAAATCAATTTCTAATCCAGTTAAAATTAACAGAAAAATTATTCCTAATTCAGATAAAAATGAAATCATTGAATTGCTTTCTAAAGGAAAAAAACCAGTAAAAAAAGGCAGACCAAAAAATAATCCTGCAATAATCTGTCCAATAATTTTTGGTAAATGAAATCTAAAAAAGATTTCTCCAAAAACAAAAGTAACTAAAATTACTACAAAAAATAAAAGTAAAGCATCAATCATTAATTCACCTAAAACCCTGTTAATTAATACAACAAATAAATACTTAAGTATTCTTAATGAACAAATTAAGTAAATTAAGCAGTCAAAAGAACATTAAAATTATTAAAGACTTTAAAGAATATCGGTGCTATTTTTTTTGGTTAATAATGTCTGATGAAAAACTTGCAAGGGCTATTAGAGCAAGATCCAGAAGAAATATTCTGAAGATTCTTTGCAGAAATAAAAAGGTTTCAGTGCATGAAATCGCCGAAAAACTTAATTTAAGTGAGTCGCTTGCTTCAAGACATTTAAAAATGCTGTATGATTTAAGGCTTATTGACTGTGAATACAAGCCCCCTGAAAAATTCTATTTTCTTAAAATAAAAGAATTAAAACAATTTTTTAAAGTCTATGATAAAGTAACAAAACACATTTGAGAATATTATTAAAATCACTTTTTTTTGATTCCATACTTGCACAACTGCGAAACTATTTATATGTGTTATTAATATATTGTTATGTAAAATGCCGGCCAGGTTGGTTAGAAAAATGAAATATACTGTTAACATAAAAAGGAGTTTTAATTTATGATTCAGGATTTCTTTTTAGAGCTTGCAGCAGTAATTATATCTGCTACTTTGCTTGGTTTTTTATTCAGAAAACTAAAACAGCCTATTTTGCTTGCTTTTATTTTTGCAGGAATTATTTTAGGTTCTTCTTTTTTAAATGTAATTACTTATAAAGAATTGCTGGATGTTTTTTCGGAACTTGGAATTGCTTTTCTTTTATTTCTTGTGGGAATGAATCTTGATTTAAGAATTTTTAAGGAAATAGGAAAAACATCAGTTATAACTGGAATAGGGCAGATTGTTTTTACTACTCTTGTCGGGTTTGGAATTGCATCTTTTTTGGGTTTTAGTTTTTTAGAGTCATTGTATATAGCAATTGCATTAACTTTTAGCAGTACAATTATTATTGTAAAACTATTATCTGACAAAAAAGAACTGAATTCATTGTATGGAAAAATTTCTATTGGTTTTTTGCTTGTACAGGATTTTGTTGCAATTATTGTTCTTGTTTTAATTTCTTCTTTTTCTTTTTCATCTGATTTAACCAGCCAGCTTTCCCAGTTTATTTTTAGTTTGATTGTATTGTTTTTATTGTTTTTTATTGCTTCAAAGTTTTTAGTTAAAAGAATATTTGATTCGCTTTCTAATAATCAGGAACTGCTTTTTCTTGGAGCAATTTCATGGTGTTTTGCTTTTTCTGCAGCTGCCATTTTTCTTGGTTTTTCTAAAGAAATAGGAGCTTTTCTTGCAGGAGTTTCAATTGCATCTCTTCCTTACACTTATAACATATTAGGAAAACTAAAATATTTAAGGGATTTTTTCATTGTATTATTTTTTGTTGTTTTGGGTTCAAGTTTGGTGTTTGCTGCTTCTGATATAATTTTAATTCCTGCAATAATATTTTCAGTTTTTGTGCTTGTAGGGAATCCAATAATTGTTTTTATTTTAATGGCTAAGTTAGGCTATAAGGGAAGAACAAGTTTTCTTTCAAGTTTGACTGTTGCACAAATAAGCGAGTTTTCTTTAATACTTATTTTTTTGGGGCAAAAAACAGGACATGTTTCAAATGAAATTGTTTCAATGATTACTTTAGTTGCAGTTGCAACAATCAGTGTTTCAACTTATTTTATTATTTATAATAACAGAATTTACAATACTTTATCCGGGTTTCTTCCTTTTTTGCATAGCAAAAGATTTTTCGAGGATTCACTGCATATGTCTGAAGATAAAAATTATTCTTTTGTTTGCCTTGGTTTTGGAGAAACAGGGAAAAGAATTTTTCTTGGGGGAAAAATAAATGAAAAAAATGTTTTAGTTGTTGATTTTGATCCAAGAGCATTAAAAGAAGCAGGTAAATTAAATTTTCATACGCTTTACGGAGATGTATCTGATTTAGAGACAATTGATTTTATTCTGAAAGTAAAACCAAAAATCGTTGTTTCAACTATAATGGGTGTTGATTCAAATATTATTCTGGCAAAAAAATTACAGCAAAAAAAAATGACTGCAAAACTTATTGTTTTAGCGCATGACGGGCACACTGCAAAAAAGCTTTTTGCTGCAGGAATAGAGTTTGTTTTGGTTCCCTCTATTATTACAGCTGACAAAGTGAAAACTATTCTGCAGGATATCAATAAAGGAAAAGAATTTGAGTTAAATCAGTTAAAGAAAACAGAATTTAATTATGAATAAAATTATTCTTTGAAGTAATTCTTGTTTTCTGCAATCAAACCTTCTAAAAGTTCAAAACAGTCAAGTTCTCCAACAATTTTTCCTTTTTCACAAACAGGAAGATCCTGTAGATTAGATACAATGGCTGCACGAAAAGCATTATCTAAATCATCATCTAATGAAACAGATATTACTACTTTCATTATATCTCTTGCTTTTAAATCCTTTTTTTTATTAAATATTTTTAATATTCTTGGTTTCATTTTATTAAATATTTGCCCAAAAATTTCACGAATGGTTATTACTCCAAGTAAATTCATTGTTTTGTCAATTACAAAAACTGTTCGGGTGGATTTATTGGATGACATTACTTCAATGACTTTTTCAAGATTATCAGATTCTAAAACCTTGTCTACAAAACCAGAATTTCTTTCATAAACATCTTTAACTTTCACTTAACCACCTACTCTAAAAGAAAGTAAAATCTTTTAAATGTTTTCTTAGTTGCTCAACTGTGAAACAGTGTTTATAGTAGCAGAATAAATTTATTAAAACTCATAATAAGTATTAATTTAAGTTTTATTATTTATTGCAGGTGTTAAGAGAATATATTTATAGTCAATTCATGTTTTTTAATATTTATGGATTATAGGTTTGTAAAATTAATTCAGCCGCAAAATTCAATTCAGGGAAATTCTGCGACTGTTTTTGTATATAAAATTCCTTTTACAAAAAAAAATATGACTATTTATGAGACCGTTGATTTTTTTAGAAAAGAAATATTTCTAAAAACAAAAAAAACAATTAACCAAAAAAAATTTAATGAAGAGCAGGTGCTGTTAAAAGAAATTATAAACCTGCACAATGACACAGGAATCAAAAGCATTCCTCAGATAACATCTATGATTAACCAGATAAAATCAGGAAAAGACATTTATTCTGATTCATGTCTGCCTAACATAAAATTAGTTAAAACTAAAAATAAAAAATGGGTTTTGTTTGACGGGCATCATTCATTGCTTGCTTATATGGCGTGCAGTAAAAAATATTTGAATGAAACACCTCATTTAATAATTTCAAATAAAACAGGCTATGTAAATGACAGCGAGATTTTTGTTTTTTTTGGAGCCCATTCACAAAAATTAAAAGCTTCTAACTGGAGAAAATACACAGTAAACTGGCAGCTTCCCTTAGAAAAACAATTATGCAGACGTATTCAGGAAAACATGGAAGAATTATTTGATTCCCTTAAAAATAAATTTAATGACAATCTTGCCATTAAATAAGAAATTGTTGATTCAGCTCCTTGGTTTATATTAACTGAAATTTCTTCAATTCCGTCATGGCACCCTCCATTTGATTCATTATAGACTGCCTGATTTAAAACGTTTTTTCCCAGAAACCATTGAAATGCATTAATTGCATTTTTTAAGTAACTCTCTTTTTTTGTTATGTCATAAGCTAAAACAAGTGTCTGAACCATTGAAGCGGTGTCTACTGGTTGCTGGGCAAAACTTGATTTTTGGTTGTTTTTTTGATACCATCCATTGCTTCCAACAGGAGAAAACACTTCATTTTTAAAAGTAATAGAAATCAAAAAATCAAGTGATGATTCTGCAATCTCTAAATATTTTTTGTTTTTAGTAATAAGATAAGAATAGAAAAGTGATTCAGGCAGTTTGCTGTTGGAATATGTAAGATAACTTTCAAACCAATTCCAATCATCAGAAGAATTATCATTATACAATGAAATTAAATGGTCAGCTGATTCACGGATTTTGGAAATATTTTCAGGACAAGGTTTTGCTTTATTGTAAAAATATAATCCTAAAATTATAAATGCAACTGCTCGAGGAGACTTAATGTTTTTCATTAAATTAAATGTTTTGCATAATATTTGTTCAGCTTGATTTTTTAATTCCTGAGAAACTCCTTTACTAAAAATCAAAAATCCAAGAGACCAGATTGCTCTTCCATGAGCATCTTCAGACCATTGTTCTAAATTTACTTTTTTATTGTAATCAACAAAATTATATAATTTTCCATCAGGCTGCTGGACATGTTTAATAAAATCAATATATGTTTTCAGCAGGTTTATTTCAGGGTTATTTTTAAAAATAGTTGAATGCATACAGCAGACTATGATTGCTCTTGCATTGTCATCTAAAGAATATCCTGAATCTGTATCAGGATTTATATTTTTTGCAAACTGGATAACTCCAAAATCATCTGTAAGTGTCATTAGATGGCTTAGTTTAATTTCAGGAAATGTTTTTTCATATTTTATGTAGCCCAGCATATTTGTTAAACACCTCCATATAAGATTCTACAACATTAGGCCAAGTCATATGCCTTGTATTTAAATATGCATTTTTATTCATTTTTTCTTTTAAATCAGGATTTGACAATAGTTTTAGGATTGCATCTGCAAATGACTGGGAATTATTAAATTCAACTAAAATTCCTGTTTTTGGATTAACTGCTTCTTTTGCGTGTATAAACGGAGTGGAAATAACTGCTCTGCCGCAGCCCATTGCATAAGCTAAAGTTCCGCTTACTGCTTGATTTGGATCAGTGTTTGAGCAAACATAAATATCAGCTGCCTTTAGGTATTTTATTATTTCACTTAACTTAACATATTTATTGTAAAACTTTACGTTTTTTTGCAGGTTTAATTCTTTTACTTTATTTTTAAGAAAATTCCTGTATTTTTCGCCTTCGTTTATTCTTACAATAGGGTGTGTTTCTCCTACAATTAAATACAAAAGATTAGGGAATTTTTTTACAAGTTTAGGTAAAGCCTCAATAACATTTTCGCAGCCTTTGCCTGCGCCAAGCATTCCAAAAGTTAAAAGAATAGTGTTATTTTTATAACCGATTTTTTCTTTTTCTTTTTTGTTTGAACCAAATGAAACAGTTGGTATTCCATGAGGAATAACTTTAATAGGATTATTTATTTCATAATCTTTTCTGAGAATTTCAACAGCGTTTTTTGTCATTACAATAAAACACACAGATTTTTCTGCTAAATTTTGAACAACTTTTTTTAGTTGATTATTTGGTTTTGGTAAAACAGAATGAAATGTAATTATTACAGGCTTGTTTATTTCGTTAAGAAAAGAAGTTAAATGGCTTCCGTAGTCTCCTCCAAAAATACCAAATTCATGCTGAATACTAATTAGTTTGACTGCATCTATTTTATTGATTTTTTTTGCTGTGTCAATGTATTCCTGAATACTATCTTCATTTAAATTTAACAAGACATTTTTAGGGTAATTATAAGTGTTAATAGAGTTATCATTCATTGCAAGTATTTTTGATTTAATTAAAGGAGAGAATTTTTTATCCATTGCATTTGTTAAATCTCTTGTAAATGTAGCTATGCCGCATTCTCTGGGAGGAAATGTTCCCATATGCAGTATCCAACATGATTTTTTGCTGTCTGTTCTTTTTTCCATTACATAAAATTAACTCAAAAAATAGTTAAAGAGATTAAATTCAAATTCATGTTTTTTTTTGATTAGATTATGTTATAGAATTATAAGTTATTTTTATTAGCTAACAATTCATTTAAAAGTTCTTTAAGGTCAAGAGAAACTGCGCCAATTCTTTCATCTGCTGCGCCGTAATAAATAAAAAGCCTGTCATCAAATATTGCTGTTCCAGTAGGAAATACAACATTATCTATATTTCCTTTTTTTTCCCATTTTTCTTTTGGAGAAAAAAGCGGTTCTCTTAAATGGCTTATTACTTTTGTAGGATTTGTTTTATCCAGCAAAGCTACTCCTGCTCTGTATATTCTGCCCTGATTCATATCATCTACTGCATGATAAATCAAGAGCCAGCCTTTGTCGGTTTCTATTGGAGGACAGCCTCCTCCAATATTTCTGTTTTCATACCAATATCTTGATTCAAGAATTGTAAAATCATATAACCTTTCAAAATGTTTTTTCCAGAAATTTAATGTAAGGTCTTTAAAATCATTAAAATAAATTACCTGTATGTCTGGAAGAATTCTGTGAACTAAAGCAAACTTTCCATTAATTTTTTTTGGAAAAAAGAAAGCATCCTTATCCCATAATAATGCGTCTTCGCCAACTGCATCATTAAAATGAGATTCAAAAAGAAAATATCTATCTTTTAGTTTATTAGAACTGCACTTTCTCAATATATCTGCTGTTTCATGATATGTTATTTGAGGAGAAATTACTCCTTTTTTTTCTAATTTTTTAATATCTTTTCCTGTAGCATAAGATATATGTACGTTTTTGCCGTCATAAGCAATATAACTTAAATAATATTTTCCTTCAAGAAAAACAATTCTTGGGTCTTCCAGATTATATTCATAATCTTGTTCCTGAAACATTAAAGGTTTTTCCAGTCTTTCTACAACTTTTAAAGGACCGTCAAGTTTACAGTAACCTATAGTTGAACGGTTTTCTTTATTCCATGCACGGTAAAACATATGGACATATTTTCCTTTTCTAATGCACGCTGGATTAAATACACCTTTATTTTCAAATCTTAATTTAGTGGGTTCAAGAATAATTCCTTCTCTTTTTATTTCTACCATAGAATAATATTATTCATTACTGGTTTATATGCTTAATTATAAAAAACTCGCGGACAAAGATAATTAATTCATGAATTAATTTAATTATTTATTTTTGATTTAATTACTGTTGTTTTACAAATTAGATTATAAATTTATTTAATATTATATTTTGAGTGCAAGTTTAAGGAAGTTGATTTTAATTGAATGAAAATAATGTAAAAAAATCCAAGGAAAAAAAAATAACTGAAAAAATCTGGGAAATTGATTTAAAGGATAAACGGGCAGGAACCTGGTGGTGGTGGTTCTGGGTATTTTTCATTGAAAATAAAAACAATAAGGGTTTACCGCAGCAATTAATGATTTTATGGTCAACAAAAAATGAAAAAGAAATTAATTGTAATGACAGATTATTAAAAATAAATACTGAAATAAATGTTCATAAAAACAAAAGTTTTTTTGATGGGACTGCAGCTGCCTGGTTTTTTGACGGGAAAAAAATGCATGAAAATTTTATTTTAGAACAAGGAGAAATAACTTTAACTAAAAAACCTGCATCTTTGATTTCTAATTCAAAAAACAAAACATCTTTTTATGAAGAAAAAGACAAGTTTATAGTTAAAATTAATAAAGAGGATAATAAATTTGTTTTTAATTTAAAGCTTGAAGACAACAATAAATTTGTTGCTCCAATTATAAAAAAAAGTTCTTATTTTAGAGGTGCTTTTGGGCACGAAGTTCTTAGAATTCCAAGGCTGTCTTTTACTGGGGCAATTAAAAATAAGGAAAAAAAACAAAATATTAATGGAACTGCATATTTTCAGAAAGTAATTGTTAATGCACCGGTTTCTCCGTGGTATTGGGGAATTTTCCATTTCAATAAGGGAAGTATTTTATCTTATTTTAATCCTCATATTGGGACAGCAGTACTAAAAGATAATTTAACAAAAAAACTTTTGTCTAAAGGAAATATTTCAGTAAAACAAACAGCTTATTTTTTTGATAAAAAGACAATGAAACGTTATGATTTTGAAAAAATTAAAATTAAAAAAGAAACAAACAAACAAAATCAGCCTGTATTTAAAGTTAGTGCAGAAAATAAAGACTTCAAACTTTTGTTTACAGTTGATTGTTATGCTGATGCTTTCTGGAAATTTGAGAAAAAGTTTTTAGGGTTAATTAGAATGCGTTTAAAATACAATGAATATCCTGCTAAAATAATTCAGTTTAGTTTACAAGACAAGCAGGGAAATCAATTAGTAACTATAAAAGATTTAGGAATAGGAATAGGCAATGCAGAACATTCATGGGGTGCATTAATATAAATAATTCTTTGACAAAACTTGTTTCATCAGTCAGTTATTTTAATTTATTATGGAATACTGCTAAAAAGTGAAATAAATGAAACAAAAAGAAATAGAAAAATTACATAATTTAGATGATTCAAACTGGTGGCTTAAAGCAAGAAGAAATCTTTTGCTTAAAATTATGCCTGAAAAAATCAAAACTGTTTTTGAAATTGGCGCAGGAACAGGAAGAACGCTTGAAATGCTGAAAGAAAAAGGTTTTTCAGTTGAAGGATTAGATTCAAGTAAAAACGCAGTTAAATTTGCTCAAAGAAAAGGAATTGAATTAAAGCATTCAGCAATTGAAAATTTTTATTTTGTAAAAAAATACGATTTAGTTTTATTATTGGATGTCTTAGAACATTTAGAAGAAGATTCAGAAGCATTAAAACAAATTTCAAAGTCAGTTGAAGAAAACAAATTTATTTTTTTAACTGTTCCTGCATTTCAATTTTTATTCGGGCCTCATGATAAACTGCTTTATCATTTCAGAAGATACAACAAAAACCAAATTAAATTCATGCTTGAATTAAATGGATTTAAAGTTGAAAAAATTTCTTACTGGAATTTCTTTTTGTTTTTTCCTTCAGTTTCAATTAAATTATTTAAAAAGTTTTTTTATAAAAATCATTCAAAAGCAGAATCAGATTTAAACGAATTATTTGAACCCTTAAATTCAGTTTTATATTATATTTTAAAATTTGAAAACTTTTTAATTTCAAAAGGAATAAATTTTCCTTTTGGAACAAGCATTGTTTGTTTAGCGAGAAAAAAATAATTTATTCTCTTTTAACTTTAATCCGGCTGAAAATTCTTGCATCAACTAAAACAGGTTTTCCTAATTTTCTGTAAATTCCTTTTCTTGCATCAAAAATATGTGTTGCAAGCATTTTTTCTTTGCTTACATATTTTCCAAGATATCTTCCTTTAGGTCTTGATTTTCCCTGCTGTATTTTGTATCTAAATGCACTAACTACATTCCCTCCTTTAGCTTTATCAGTAAATGTCTTAATACTTTTTTCAGCGATTGTTTTTCTTATTAAAGGTTTTTTATAATATGGTTTATGCATTTTTTTCTCCTTCAAAATGATGCTCTTGTTTTTTTACTCCTCTGAACAAAGAATAAACTTTCAGAATTAAAGCAAGAACGACAATTAATGATAAAAGCATTCCATGGACTGAATTAAAAAAAACATTCCCGGGAATTAAAGAGTAATGCACTGCTCCAAGCAGCAAAGCAATATACCCTGTTCTTTGCAAAAACTTCCAGTTTTTGTATCCTAAAGTCTTCACTGCCTTTGACGTTGAAGTTAAACTCATTAAAGCAAGAATAACAAAAGAAATTAATGCAGCAGTAAAAGTTATTCCCAAAAGATTATCAAAATTCAGGAAAGCTGAAAAACTCCATTTATAGTATAATTCCATTGAAATCAAAAAATGAATTAAAATAAAAACAAAAGCCCATAAACCTAAAGGTTTCCTGAATTTTAAGTCCTGTGCAAAAGTTTTTGGATAAAACCTGCTTAAAGGACCTAACATAAATACAATTGAACCTAACAGAACTCCAGCATAACCTGAAGCTTTATTTAGAATTTTAAGCTGGTTTCCTTCCTGTGTAAAAAAATAAAATCCAATTATAACTAAAAAAATAATTAAAGCAATTAAATGAACTTTTAAGTCAGATAATTTTAATTGTTTCATACTAAAAACATGGATTCTGTTTTATAAAAACTTTTTTGTTTTACTTATTGTTTGGTTTTTCCGTTTTTTAAGTATTCATCCCAGCTTTTTATTTCCAAGTCTTCAATTCTTTTTTCTGTTATTGACTTAATAAATAATTTTGTTAGTTCCAGATTTGTAATTAAAGGAACATTAAAATCAACTGCAGTTCTTCTCAGTAAATAATCAGGATCCCATTCTTTTGAATGATATTTATCCGGAACATTAATTATAAAATCAATTTTTTGTTTAGTTAAAAAAGTTAATACATTTGGTTCTTTTTTTTCCTGAACTTTAAATAATTTTTTGCTTTTTATTCCGTGAAATTTCAAAAACTTATGTGTATTTTTTGTTGTAAAAATATTAAAGTTTTGATTAACTAATTTTTGAATTGGTTTAAGCAAAGCATATTTGTTTTCTTCGCCTCCTAAAGAAATCAAAATATTTTTTTCAGGAAGCTTATTGTTTGCTGCAAGCATTGCTTTCAAAAACGCATCATATAAATCTGTTCCTAAACAGGCAACTTCTCCTGTTGAAGCCATTTCTACTCCAGAAATTGGATCTGCTCCGCTTAATCTTGAAAAAGAAAACTGAGGAGCTTTAACGCCAACGTAATTTAATTTACCAAAATAATCAACTGTTTTTTCTATTGGTTTGTTTAACATTGCTTTAACTGCATAATCAATGAAATTTTTTCCAATTACTTTAGAACAAAAAGGAAAACTCCTTGAAGCCCTTAAATTGCATTCAATTACTTTTATTTCATTGTCTTTTGCAATAAACTGAATGTTAAATGGCCCTGTAATATTCAGTTTTAATGCAATTTGTTTGGATATTTCTTTTATTTTATTTATTGTTTCTAAATAAATTTTTTGTGCAGGCAGAACAATTGTTGCATCTCCTGAATGAATTCCTGCATTTTCCACGTGTTCTGAAACTGCATAAATTACCAGTTTTCCATTTTTTGCTATTCCGTCAATTTCAATTTCTCTTCCATTAATTATAAATTTGCTTATTACTGCCGGATGTTCTTTTGACAATTCATTTTTTTTCAGGTAATTTTCTAATTCTTTTTCATTAAATACTACTACCATTCCTGCCCCGCTTAAAACATAGCTTGGCCGAACTAAAACAGGAAAACCCACTATTTTTGTAAATTCTTTTGCTTTACTAAACGAAGTTAATTCCCTCCATTCAGGCTGGTTGACTTTAATTGAATCCAAAAGCTTTGAAAACTTATTTCTGTTTTCAGCTGAATCAATGCTTTTAACTTTTGTCCCTAAAATTTTCACGTTGTTTTTTTCTAGTCCTAAAGCTAAATTGTTTGGAATCTGTCCGCCCATTGAAATAATTATTCCTTTGGATTTTTCTTTTCTGTAAATTTCCAGGACACTTTCTAATGAAAGTTCTTCAAAAAATAATTTGTCTGATTCATCATAATCAGTTGAAACTGTTTCAGGATTACAATTAATCATTATTGTGTTTAATTTGTTTTTTCTTAAAGCCTTTAATGTATTAACACAACACCAGTCAAATTCAACACTTGAACCAATTCTATAAGGGCCTCCGCCTAAAACAATAATGTTTTTTTCTAAAGCTTTAACATCATCTTTTTTTCCATTGTAGGTTAAGTAAAGATAATTTGTTTTTGCAGGATATTCAGCTGCTAAAGTGTCAATTTGTTTTATTACAGGAAAAATTTTTTCTTTATGCCTTTTTTTCCTTATTTTTTCTTCTGTTGAATTAATCAATAAAGCAATCTGCTTATCGCTGAAACCTGATTGTTTTGCTTCAAGCAATAATTCTTTGCTTAAATTATTTTTTTGTTTTAAAATCTTTTTTTCTGTTTCAAAAATATTTTTTATTTTATATAAAAACCATTTATCTATTTTTGTCATTGAATGAATTTTTTCAATTGAATATTTTTTTTTAATTGCTGAAGCAACTGCATGGATTCTTTCAGAAGAAGGTTCTTTTAATTCTTTTTCTATTTCTTTTTTTTCTGAAAAAAAATCTGATTGAATTCCATTAAATCCTGTTTCAGTCATTCTTAATGCTTTCTGCAATGCTTCTTCAAATTTTCTTCCTATTGCCATTACTTCCCCGACAGATTTCATCTGCGAATTAATTTTCAAGTCTGCATTCCTGAATTTCTTTAAATCCCATCTTGGAATTTTAATTACACAATAATCTAACGCAGGCTCAAAACAGGCAATAGTTTTTTTTGTAATTGAATTTTCTATTTGAGTTAAAGAATAACCTAAAGCTAATTTTGCTGCAATAAAAGCCAAAGGATAACCTGTTGCTTTTGAAGCAAGTGCAGAACTTCTTGAAAGCCTTGCATTAACTTCAATTACATAATATTCATCTTTTTTTGGGTTTAATGCAAACTGAATATTGCATTCTCCTATTATTCCTAAATGTTTTATTACTTTAATTGAAATTTCCCTTAATTTATGGTACTCAAAATTAGTTAAAGTCTGGCTTGGAGCAACAACAATTGATTCCCCTGTATGAATTCCTAATGGATCAAAGTTTTCCATATTACATACTGTAATGCAGTTATTGAATTTGTCTCTTACAACTTCATATTCAACTTCTTTAAATCCATTTAAGTATTTTTCAATTAAAATTTGTTTAGTAAAAGTAAAAGCCTGTTTTAGTTTTTTCTTTAATTCTTTTTTATTTCTTGCTATTCCTGAACCTTTTCCTCCTAAAGCAAAAGCAACTCTTAACATTACAGGAAAACCAATTTTTTTTCCTGCGTTTAATCCATTCTGTAAATTTTTAACTGCAACTGATTCAATTGAATTAACTTTAATTTCATTTAATTTTTTAATAAATTTTTTTCTGTCTTCTGTTTCTTCAATTGTTTTAACTGGCGTTCCTAAAACTTTTACATTGAATTTTTTTAGTATTCCTTTTTTTTCTAATTCTATTCCGCAGTTTAATGCAGTCTGTCCTCCAAAAGAAAGCAAAATCCCCTGTGGTTTTTCTTTTTCAATTACTTTTTCAACAAAAAAAGAAGTTAAAGGCAGAAAATAAACTTTGTCTGCAAAATTTTCTGATGTCTGAATTGTAGCAATATTTGGATTAATTAAAATTATTTTTATTCCTTCTTCTTTTAATGCTTTAATTGCCTGGCTTCCTGAAAAATCAAATTCTCCTGCTTCGCCTATTTTTAGTGCACCGCTTCCTAATAATAAAACTTTTTTCATAGTTTCTCCTTAAATTCATCAAATAAATAATTTGCATCTAATGGCCCGGGATTTGCTTCAGGATGGAACTGAACAGAAAAAAACGGTTTTGTTTTATGTTTTATTCCTTCAATGGTTTTGTCATTTGCATTTTCAAACCATTTCATAAAACCATTTTTCATTTTGTTTTCTAATGCAAAACCATGATTTTGTGAAGTAATAATGCAGTTTTTTGTTTCTAAATTAATACAAGGCTGGTTCTGGCTTCTGTGGCCGAATTTTAATTTAAATGTTTTAATTCCTGCGGCTCTTCCAAGCAGTTGGTTTCCTAAACAAATTCCAAAAATTGGCCTGGCATCTTTTAGTAATTCTTTAATATTTTCAATTGGTTTTTTAAGTAAAGCAGGGTCTCCTGGACCATTGCTTAAAACAAATCCATCTACATCTAATTCTTTTAAATTGGAATTCCATGGAACCTTTAAAACTTTAATTTTTCTGTTAACTAAACTCCGGATAATACTTTGTTTGACTCCAAAATCAATTAAAGCAATTTTTTTGTTTCCTTTTCCAATCCATTGGTGTTTTTCACAGGAAACTTTTTCAACTAAATTTATTTTATTTGGATCAAAAAATTCAGTATTTTTTCCAATTACAATTTTTCCTGTCATTGTTCCTTTTGCTCTGAGTTTTTGTGTTAAAGCTCTTGTGTCAATTCCGTATGCTGCAGGAATCTTAAATTCTTTCAGCCAGTCAGCTAAACTTTTTTTTGAATTCCAGTGAGAAAAAGAAAAAGAATAATCATCTATAATTAATCCTTTAACCTGAATTTTATTTGATTCTAATTCACTGATTTTGTTTACGCCGTAATTGCCAATTAAAGGAAAAGTTAAAGTTAAAATTTGTCCTGAATAACTTGGATCAGTTAAACTTTCAGGGTATCCAGTCATTCCAGTTGAAAAAACTACTTCTCCAGAAACAGAAGAATTAAATCCAAAGCTCTTGCCGGAAAAAACAGTTCCGTCAGATAAAATCAGTTTTGCTGATGAAATTTTTTGGTTCATTAAAAAAAAACTTATGTCAACAAATCTTTAAATAAGTTTTTGTTATTTTTCATTAATTGCGTGTTTTATTATTTCTAAATTGCATGCATTATATTTTTTGCAGTATTGTTCGCATTTTTCTGCAATGCTTTTTTCTTTGTAAATTAATTTACATTCTTCGCACTGAAAATTTTCTTTTACTTCTTTAACCATTTTTATCTGTTTTATTTAACTTAATTCTTTTTTTAAATGATTTGGTTTAAAATTATTTACATGATTAATTTGCTTTACAATGTTGATTTAGTTCATCACTGATTTTGTTAGCCTTCAGCAGATTAAATTAATTAATTCAAGTGAGTTAATTCACCTGTATTAATTCCTTTTTTTACAAAATTTTTTTGTTTATGTTAAATATCATTAGAGGTGAAAAAAATGAATAAAAACATAAAACCTGCTTTCTGGAAAAAAACTTCAGTCAGCATTAACGGAAAACAGGCAGAAAGACTAATGTTAGTTTTAAGAACCAACGGATGCGAGTATGCCAAAAATTCAAATGGAGGCTGCACTATGTGTGGTTTCAAGAACAGTGCAAGCAACACTGTTTCAGTTAACGAAATGAAAGAACAATTAAATTGGGCAATAAACAATGTTCTTTCAGAAAACAATCAAATAACTCAAGTTGATTTACTTCACCTTGGGCTCTTTTTATAATGACAAAGAAATTGCCCCTGAATTCAGAAATTATGCAATGCAGAAAATTTCAGAGATTCCAAATATAAAAAAAGTTGTAATTGAATCCAGAGCAGAATACCTTACAAAAGAAAAACTGCAGGGAAGCAAACGGCTTTTAGGGAATAAAATACTTGAATTTTCTATTGGTTTAGAAAGTTCTGATGATTTTATAAGAAATTCAATTATCAACAAAGGACTTTCAAAAAAAGGTTTTGAAAGATGCATGCAACTTTGTGCAGAAACAGGAACAGAGTTTATGGCTTATGTTCTGATAAAACCACCTTTTGTAAGTGAAAAATATGCGATTTTGGATTCAGTTAATTCTGCGAATTTTGTTTTTGATACAGCAGAAAAATTTGGAGTCAATGCAAGAGTTTCTTTTGAACCAGTATTTATTCCTGAGAATACTTTTATTGAAGACCTTTATCTCAATAAAAAATACAATGTATTGAATTTGTGGTCAGTAGTTGAAGTAATAAAAAATTCATACAAAAAAGGAATTATTTTTGCCGGATTAAGTGATGAAAATCTTTCAAAAGACAGGTTTACAAGAAGCTGTAATAAATGCACTGAGAAAATCTGTAAGGCAGTTGAATACTTCAATAAAACTCAAAGTATTGAAAAAATTCAGAGTCTTTCCTGTGAATGCAGAAAAGAATGGTTTAACGAAGTAAAGGATGTGATTAAATGAAAATGCAGAAACTTGGAATGGAAGACTGGCTTACTGAAAACCAAAAAACAGAAATTAATTTAGCTGAAAGCGGGATCCCTGATTTTAATGTCAGGGAAATTCTTTCTTCTTGCAAAATAACACAAAAAGAATTAGGAGAAATTTCGCTGGAAAATCCTTCTCCTTGGGGTTCAGTTGAATTAAGAAATGAAATAGCAAAACAGTATTTAACAGTAAAAACAGAAAATGTTTTGGTTACAACAGGAACTTCTGAAGCATTATTTGCTTTTTTTAATTCTGTTTTAATTAAAGGAGATGAAGTTGTTGTTCAGTTTCCTTCTTTTCAGCCATTATATCAACTTCCAATTGCAATAGGCTGTAAAATAAAGTTCATCAGCATGCTTGAAAAAAATTTTGAATTAGATTTAGGTAAACTTGAAAAAGCAGTGAACAAAAAAACAAAATTAATTGTAATTAATTCGCCTCACAACCCTACAGGGAAGATTATTCCTGAAGTCCAGTTAAAAGAAATAATTAGAATTGCAGAAGAAAATGATTGTTTTGTTTTATTTGACGAGCACTATCGTTTTCTTTCATTTAAAGGAAAGAATATTGTTTCAGGTTATGACTTAAATTCAGGTTATGAAAAAGTTTTTGCCACAGGTTCAATTGTGAAATGTTTTGGAGTAATGGGTTTAAGAGTTGGCTGGCTTATTGGAAATAAAAAAGAGTTAATTGAATGCAGGAATTATAAGGATTATTTAACTCACGTTACACCTTCTTTAAGTGATTTTTTTGCTTTAAAAGTATTAAAAAACAAAAATAAAATTCTTCCTGAAATAATTAACAGAACTGAATTCAACATTAATTGTTTAAATGAATTTATGGAAAGCAATTCAAATTATTTTGATTATGTTGTTCCTGAAGCAGGAGCTGTGTGTTTTCCTAAAATAAAATTTTCAAAAGACAGCAGTAAATTTTGCAGAACACTGCTCAAAAAATACAGTGTTTCAGTTCTGCCAAGTAATCAAAGTTTTCAGGTAAAAGGATATTTCAGAATGAATTTTACTTTGCAGGAACAGATTTTTCTTGAATCACTTGAAAGAATGGGTAAATGTGTTGAAAATTTTCTTTAACTTCAATCAAAATAAAAATATTACTGCATTTAATTTAGTTAGATGAAACCAGATTTAAGAGTAAAAAACAAAGTTTTTGATTTTCGTAATCCAACTGTGCTGCCTTCAGGTTTTTATGGAGACAAATATAAAGAAATGCAGGAAATTTATGATTCAGGTGCAGGAGCAATAACTTTGAAAAGCATTGGTCCAAAAGAAAGAAAATCTCATCCTTTTCCTTTTATAGTTAAATTAGAACACGGAACACTTAATGCAGTTGGACTGCCAACTCCAGGACATAAAAATATGGAAGACTTCTGGGAAAACATGAATAAAAGAAATTTTCCTTTAATTGCAAGCATTTATGGAACTAATACAAAAGAATTTATTGAAGTAGCAGAATTTATTGCAGGAAAAAAACCTGAATTCATTGAATTAAATATAAGCTGTCCTAATGTAGATAATTTTGGAATGCTTTTTAGTTGTGATTCAAAAATTGCAGGCGAAATAACTGAAAAAGTAAAAAATGTTGTTGGAAAAATTCCTGTTCTTCCAAAATTAACTCCTCAGGCAAATGACATAGGAAAAATAGCTAAAGCCTGCGAGGAAGCAGGAGCCAATGCAATAACTGCAATTAATTCTGTTGGCCCTGGAATGAAAATAAATTTAAAAACAAAAAAACCAGTTTTATCTTTTAAGAAAGGAGGATACACTGGAGCAGCAATAAAACCAATTGCAGTCAGATGTGTTTATGACATTTACAAAGAAATTGAAATTCCAATTTTAGGAATGGGCGGAATATCAAATGGAGAAGATGCAGTTGAATTAATAATGGCTGGAGCTTCAGCTGTAGGAATTGGAACAGTTCTTTATGCAAGAGGAAAAACCTGTTTTAATGAAATTACAAAAGAAATTGAAGACTGGATGAATCAAAATAATGTTTCAAAATTAAATGAAATAATTGGAAAAGCACACGACTAACTTATACATAAGCGTGTTTGTTGTTTTTCTTTTAATTCCCTGAAATTCACGGTTTTTTCCTTGTTTTTCCCTGTTTTTAGCTGTTTTTGACTATTAGATTTAAATACCTTTTTTGTTTATGTAATTTAGAAAAGCACTAAAATAATGCTTTTTTAATGATTTTTGGGGGTAAAAAATTATGTCAGATATGTTAGTTGTTAGAAGTAAAGTCGGAGATTATGTTAAATCAAAAAATATGCAGATGGGTTCTGATACTTATGATGCATTAAGTGCCAGTGTTATGGCAAACATTGATTCAGCAATCAAAAGATGCTCAGACAATGGAAGAAAAACCTTAAAACCTTATGACTTGTGAAGGATTTCCTTCACTTTCTATTTTTTTTACAAAGTTTTATTAATTTAAATCCTTTATATTTTTTTATTATGCCTAAACTATTTAATTGGATTAGAAGAAAATTCAAAAAATTCAACAGAAGAAAAAACACAAAACTTTTTGTTGAAAGAACTAATCCTGAAGAAAGAAGAAAAAATCTTTTTCCTGCTAAAAAAATTTTAAATAAAACTAAAACAGGAGATATTACTTTAGATTATACTGATTTAAGTTCTCATAAAAAAAGAAAATTTTATGATAAATCAAATAAACCTAAATTAATTAAAACTGAAGAACACAAACAAACTACTGTAGTTAATTTTAAAGACAGTTCAGCTTTAATGAAATCTGATGTTAATGTTTCAATTGACAGAAGAAATACTTCTGTTAAAAAAAACAGAAGAAAAAAATAAAGCTTAACTTTATTAACTTCTATTTCTGTATTTTATTTGTGATTTAATGCCAGTTAAAAAATTAATTAACAAATTAAGAAAAACTAAAACAGGAAGATTTCTTGGTTTAGACAGAAGAATAGGACAAGACAGAAGAACCGGTTTAGCTGACAGAAGAACAAGCTCTTTTGTTGCACAAGAAAAAAGACGAATTGTTGAAGTTAATGGAACAAAACAAGAATTAAAAACCAGACATTACAAAGATTTAGGTTATCAAAACAAAAGACAAATAACTAAAAATAAATTAAGTGAAAAAATAAGATATGGTTTCCCTGAAGCAGTAGGAAAAATAAAAACTAAAAGTAATGAAAAAAAAATTAAATCTTATGCTGCTGTTAATCATGTTCAGATTAAAACTGACAGAAGAAAAACTGCAGTAAAAAAAGAAAGAAGGAAAAAGTGATTTTATGCCCAGATTAAACCGAAAAAAAATTATTAATCCTAAAAATAATTCAGGAAAACTTCATAATTCAACTTTATTTCATCAAAAAAAACCTTTGTCTAATTCACTTATTACTGAATTAATGCACAAGGGCGTTAAAATTGATTCTGCTTTATTATCCCGTAAAAAAAGAAATAAAAATAAATAATAAAATTAGAAAAAAAAGAAAATTAGTGGTTTATAAAACCACTAAAATTGAAGCAAAAATTAATGCTGTAATGCTCATTAATTTTATTAGAATGTTTAATGAAGGTCCTGCTGTATCTTTAAATGGGTCTCCTACTGTGTCTCCTGTTACTGCTGCTTTATGTGCAGGAGAACCTTTACCTCCATGATGTCCTAATTCAATGTATTTTTTTGCGTTATCCCATGCTCCGCCTGCATTAGCCATCATTATTGCCATCATTACTCCTGACACTAATGCGCCAGCTAATAATCCGCCTAATCCTTCTGGCCCTAAAATTAAGCCAACAACAATAGGTGATAAAATAGCTAGTAAGCCAGGCATAACCATTTTTTTTAATGCTGCATCAGTTGAAATTTCAACGCATCTTTTATAGTCTGGTTTTGCTTTTCCTTCCATTAATCCTTTTATTTCTTTGAATTGTCTTCTTACTTCTGCTATCATTGCTTCTGCTGCTTCTCCTACTGCAGTCATTGCAAAAGAACTAAACAAAAACGGAAGCATTGCTCCAAGCAATAATCCAACCATTACATTTGTATCTAAAATGTTTATTACAGTTAAATCTGCTGTCTGGCTAAAAGTTGCAAAAAAAGCTAAAGCAGTTAATGCAGCTGAACCAATTGCAAATCCTTTTCCTATTGCTGCAGTTGTGTTTCCTGCTGCATCTAATGAATCAGTTACTTCTCTTACTTTTTTATCTAAACCTGCCATTTCTGCTATTCCACCTGCGTTGTCTGCTACTGGGCCATATGCATCTACAGCTAAAGTTATTCCTAAAGTTGAAAGCATTCCAACTGCGGCAATTCCAATTCCATATAAGCCTCCAAAAGCATAAGCAAAATATATTCCTATTACTAAAACTAATACAGGCAAGGCAGTTGAAACATAACCTAAAGATAATCCTGCAATAATATTTGTTGCTGCTCCTGTTTCAGATGACTGGCTTACTTTTTGTGTTGGTTTGTGTTCATGTGCAGTGTAATATTCAGTTAAAAAACCAATTAATAACCCTACAATTAATCCAATTATCATTGAATAAAATATTTCAATTGGCAACCCAAAATAGTTTGTTAACAAAAAAGCAAAAACAGTCATTATTCCTGCTGCAACAAGAGTTCCGTTTCTTAAAGCTGAATGAACTCCTGAACCTGTGCTCATTAAATTAACATAAACTATTCCAATAATTGAAGCAAGTATTCCTGCTGCTGCTAAAACTAAAGGAAATTCCATTCCAATTACTTCAAATGCAATTAAACCTAAAGCCATTGAAGCAATAATACTTCCAACATAACTTTCAAATAAGTCTGCTCCCATTCCGGCAACATCTCCTACATTGTCTCCTACATTGTCTGCTATTACTGCTGGATTTCTTGGATCGTCTTCTGGAATTCCTGCTTCAACTTTTCCAACTAAATCTGCTCCTACATCTGCAGCTTTAGTGTAAATTCCGCCTCCAACTCTTGCAAATAATGCAATGCTTGAAGCACCAAAACTAAATCCAAATAATAAAACAGTTGGATTTGGAAAATTCATTATTCCAGAGTAAATGTAATATAATACACTTATTCCTAAAATTCCTAATCCTACTACACTTAAACCCATTACGGCTCCTGAAGAAAAAGCAATTTTTAATGCTTCACTCATTGAAGTTGTTGCTGCCTGAGTAGTTCTAACATTAGAGTTTGTTGCTGTACTCATGCCTAACCATCCGGCTAAAGCTGAACATAAAGCACCAACAATAAAAGATACTCCTACAAAAAAGTTCATTGCCTGAGGATAAACCTGGCTTAAAATTGTTAATATAATAAATACAATTGCAATAAAAAATGCTAAACTTTTATATTCTCTTTTAAGAAAAGCCATTGCTCCTTCTCTTATTGCTAAACTTATTTCTTTCATTTTGTCGTTTCCGACTCCATGAGAATTAATTTTGTTGTTTAATATTACAGTATAAAGCAATGCAATTATTCCTGCAATAATAGAATAAAAAACTAGTTCCATTTCTTCAACTCCTTTGGATTCAATTTTGGTATTAAGATTATTATTTTTTCTCAAAAAAAGTTTTTAAAGGCATTGCAATTACAATTTTTTCAGAAAAAGTTGCATCAAAAACGCTTTTGGCTAAATAAAAAGTAAAAACTTAATTTTTTTTTTACGCAGGGTTTTCAGAAAACATTTTAAATAAAGAAAAACATGTTTATTTTATTTGTGATTTTATGACTACTCCTTTAAAAGCAAGAAGAAGGAAAATGCATAGTTTGCGTTCTCCTAAAGCAAAGAAAAAACCTAAACCAGATTTAGTTAAAAGAAAAAAATTCATTTTAAAAAACATTAAAAAAAAATTAGAAAATAAACGTCCGTTGAAAATAGTTTTTTTTGGTTCACTTTATACAAGAAGTGAAAAAACACAGAAATTGTTTGGGGAATTTTTAAGAAAAAGAGGTTTTTCTGAAAATTTTATTTTAAGTAATGTTGCTTTAAATTTAGCTATAGGAAAAGAAACTACTTATGCAAGAATTAAACTGCTTAAAAGTGCAGATATTATTGTTGCTGATCTTCAATTAATTGAAAGTGCAAAAAAATATTTCCCAAGTGTTTCAGCTTCTGTTAAAGAAAAATATAAAGTTAACATAGATGAATTTCATCCTTCACAAAAAGAATTTAATTCATTACTTGAAAAAGGAATATCACGGGCAGTAAGGCTTCCAAATATTTAAGTTAAACTTAAGTCTAATTATAATTGATTTTAATGGAAGAAGATTTTAATTTAGGTTTCTCTTCCTTTTTCAGGAAGCAGATAAAAGATTTCTCTTTAGAAATACTCATTGCTGTCAATGAACAAACTGCTTCCTGATAACGGTTTATCCGTTAATATCACTGTACGACTTCACCCCGTTCAGTTGGGGATAGCACGTCTTTAAGGCGTGCTTTTTCCTCCTTCTGTTTTTTTTCTCTAAGACAAAAAACCAAAAAATATTCAAAAACATTTGTTTTTTAAACAACAAAAATCTAATTATATTATGCCGACAAAACCTCTGCCTAAAAAACTTGTTTCAAGATTAAAAAAAATTACTGATAAACGGGAACAAAGAAAAAGATTTAAACAAGGAAAAGAAGAAATTTCAGGTAATTTAGGTTCAATGAAAAACATTGACCATAGAAGAAATGACCCTGAAATAAAACAACTTTTAGCTTTAAATCCAAAAAATATAAGCAGTGCAGGAGGAAGAGTAAGGGAGATGGATGTTTCAAAACAGTTTCCTGGAATAAAGTTAGTAATAAAAAAAATTCATGTTGCACCTAATTCAATTAAAGAAATAAATGAAATAAAAAAAATAGTTAAAAGTCATAACAAGTCTTTTGAACCAGAAAATTATGTTTTACGTGAACCTATTGCTTATGCTTTAGGCAATGGTTTAGTTGCAATGGCTAAAACAAATAAACCTAATTTAGATGAAATTTTAGGTTCTAATGGAAAAACAATCAGAGGACAGGAGTTTTTCAGAAAATTAAAGAAAAAACACAGAGTAACTAAAACACAGTTAAATGAAGCGTTTGGAAGATTTTACAGAAGAACAAAAACAAAATATATAGATTTTCCAACCAGAAACATTCTTTTATTAGGCGTAAAAAACGGAAAGTTTGTTTTTATGCCTTTAGTTGATTTGCAATAATATTTTAAAGAAAGAAAACTACAATTGTATTTATGCCAAAAAAACTTAATCCTTTTTTCAAGCCTTTGCCGACAAAACTAGTTAACAGATTAAGATTAACTACAGCTAAAAGACTTGAAAGGCATGGAAAAAAAGATTTAATTAAATCTTTTGAAAGACTTGAAAATGTTGATCATAGAAAAAAAATGAGTATTTTAGAAAAAAATGTTATTAAAGAATTAAAAAAAGAAGGACTAAAAGCTTTTTTTACTAAACCTGGAAAAATTGATTCAAGATTTGTCGGCGGAAGAGTCAGAGAATTAAATGTTTCAAGAAATTTTCCAGGAGTAAGAGTAATTTTGAAAAGAATTCACAGTTCAACTGCATTAAAAACAATTCAAAGAATAAAAGGAAAAGTTCAGGAATACAATAAAACTGTTTCAGCAAAAAATCATGAAGTGGTAATGCCTGATGTTCATTTGCTTGCAGAAAATCTTGTTGCGATGCAGGAAATTAAAGGTTTAAGAGGAAAAGCTTTAACTGAAACATTAAAGAAAAATAAAATTCCTCGAGTAAAATATTATTTAGAGTTAGGCAAAGCATGCAATTTACTTAGAATTCTTCCGGATCAAATGGAATTTGTTGGAATGCATAAAGGAAAACTTGTTTTTATGCCTTTAATTGACTTGTTTTAAACCAGTATTTTAAATAACAAAAAACTAATTTTATTATGCCTGTAAAACCTTTGCCTAAAAAACTTGTTTCAAGATTAAAAAAAGTTTCAACTAAAATTAATAAGTCTTTAGGAAGAATGAAAAACATTGATCCAAGACAAAATGATTTTGCCAGAAAAAATATTTTTAAAGTTCCGTCAAAAGATACTTATGTTTGGGGAGGAAGAATAAGGCAAATGAATATTTCAAGGAATTATCCTGGAGTAAAATTAGTAATAAAAAAAATGCATGCTGACATGAGGGGAGCAAATACAGAGTTAAGAGAAATTCAGCTTAGAGTTAGAAATTATAATGAACTAATTAAAAAAAAAGGAATACCAAAGGATTTGAATTTTGTTTTACGTGAACCAATTGCTTATGATTTAGGAAATAATTTAGTTGCAATGGCTAAAACAAATAAACCTAATTTAAATGAAATTTTAGGAGATATTAAACTTAAACCCCATATTATTGAAGCTTCTCCTACAACAAAAGGCCGGCAATTTTTCAGAAAATTAAGCAAAAAACACGGATTTACTAAAAAACAACTTGAACAGGCAGCAAAACAAGTTTATGAAAAAATAGATATTATGCCTTCAAATATTTTGTTATTAGGAGTAAAAAACGGAAAATTTATTTTCATGCCTTTAATTGACTTATATTAATGAAATTCATTTCCATATTCGTTTTCTGAAGGAAGGCTTGTTAAATCTTCAAAAGGAATTTTAATTTTTTTCTTTTTCTTCTTTTTTTTTAATGGAAATCCTTCTTTTTTAGGTTTCATTTTTTCTCAAGAATTTTCTAATTTTTTTTTCAGGGGGTTACCCTGATGGTTTCATAATAATTTACGTCATTTTCTGAGTCAACTACTGCAAACAATAATTTTGTTTTAATGTTTCCGCTTAACCTGACTTTTCTGCTTAATTCAATAAAATTAATTCTGTCATTCTGTCCTTTGACTGCAATAACCCATTGAGTGTGTTCTTCTCCGGGTTTTTTTCCTTTAGGATAAACTCTTAAATCAAATCCAAACTTAAATCCAGTTTTAACAACATAGCCTCTTTCTCTGAAATCAGAATAAACTAAATATTTTTTATAGAAATCCTGAATTTTTTTTTCTCCAATTTTAAGTAATTCATCTGATTCAATTTTGTTTCCTTTTTTGTCTTCTAATTCAAGTTTTCCTTTTTCCAGTAAATAATATGCTTCAATTAAGTCCAAAACATAATCTGTTTTGTTTTTTTCGCCGAAAGATTTCTGGATGAAAAGACTTTTGTCTTTGTTTTTTCTTATTAATATTTTATCTGTTAAAAGGATATTTGAAATCATTTTCTTTCACTTATACTAATTTACTAAAAGAAAAGGTTATTATATTATTTTAATCTACTGTTTTACTATGCCTAAGATTGATCCATGGGGAACAGAATTAATTGAAGATTATTCTCGTTTAATAAAAGATTTTGGTTTAGAGTCAATGGAATCTTTTCTGGATAAATTTCCTGAACCAAATTATTTAATGAAAAGAGGAATAACTTTTGCAGGGCAGGGCTTAAAGGAATTAACTGACGCAATGCAAAACAAAAAACCGTTTTATTGTTTAACTGGAATAATGCCTTCATCTGAAAGAATTCATTTTGGCACTAAATCTGTAATTGAAATGGTTAAATATTTTCAGAAACAAAATGCAAAAACTTTTGTGTTGGTTGCTGATTTAGAAGCAGCAGCAACAAGAGGTTTGTCTTTGAAAGAAGCAAGAGAAAGAGCTTTAAATTTTTATATTCCTGCGTATATTGCTTTAGGTTTAAATCCAAAAAAAACAGTTTTTTATTTTCAGTCAGAAAACACTGAAGTAAAAAATTTAGCTTATTTGTTTTCTCAAAAAATTACAATGAATGAATTCAGAAGCATTTACGGCAATGTTCATCCTTCAAGAATTCTTTCAGCTTTAGCTCAGGCAGGAGACATTTTGTTTCCGCAGACAATAGAAAAAATGCCTGGAGTAATTCCTGTCGGGATAGACCAAAGTCCTCACATAAGACTTGCAAGAGATATTGTAAGAAGAACTAAAAGAGATTTTAATTTCTTTCTGCCTTCAGCTACTTACCATAAATTTGTTCCTTCTTTAGATGGAAACCATAAAATGTCTAAGTCTAATCCTAATTCTTTTATTTCAATTCCTGAAAATCCAAATGACGCAGGAAAAAAAATAAAGAAAGCTTTAACTGGAGGAAGAAATACAGTTGAAGAACAAAAAAAGTTAGGCGGGTTCCCTGAAAAATGCATGGTTTTTGAAATGTATAAACAGCATTTAATTGAAGATGACAAATTACTTCAGAAAATTTTTGATGACTGTAAAAAAGGAAATCTTTTATGCGGACAGGATAAAGATAATGCAATGGAATTAATGATTTCTTTCCAGAAAGACTTCCAGAAAAAATTAGATAAAGCAAGAAAAACCAAAAAGCAATGGAAATTTATTAAGTGATTATTTCCATTTAATTTTTTTTATTGAGTCAATTGATTTAAAGCCTTGTTTGATTAGTTTATCTGCAATTACTTTAGTGTCTTTCATTGCATTTTTAACGACTTTTTCTGTTGAATTAATTGTTTTATTTTTTATTTTATTTTCGCCTTTTGTTTTGTTTTCTTTTATTTTTTCTTCTTGTATGTTTTCTTTTTCTTCTTCTGCATTTTCTGTTTTGTTTTCACTTGTTTTTTCTTCTATTTCATTTAAGCTGTCTTCAAATTCTTTTTGTTCTTGTTCTTGTTTTTCAAAATCAATTTCAATTAATTCAATTTTGTTTTTGAGTTCTTTTTCTTTTTTTAGTTCTTCAATTAAATCTTCAAAAAACTGGTTTTCCTGTTTTAACAACACAATTTTGTCTACTTTATTAATTATTGCTGTGTTTTTTATTTTTGCTTTTGTTTCTCCCCATTCAGTTAAGTCTTCACATTTTTTTCTTTTTTTTCCTATTAATTTTTTTACTTCTTCTAAAAAATGAGTTGAACTTGAAATATCTGAAGCTTTTAATGAATCATCTTTGTCTATTACAATTAACAGTAATACTTCTTCTGTTCCTTTAACTGCTTTATCTATAAATTCAGGGTTTGATTCATGCCTTGAAATTAATGGAATTAACACTTTCATATAGGAAAATAGGTGTTTTTTGCTTAAATAGTTTTTGTTTTTGGGCTTTATTCAATTAACTGGTATAATCCGTTTCTTTTTTCAATTAAATCGCCTTCTTCTTTTAAGAATTCAATTGTGCCTTTAATTAGTTCTTTTGGCAGAGAAATTTTTTCAGTTAAGTCATTCAAAGAAATATTTTTTGTTTCTCTGATTTTAGTTAATACTTCTGGTTTTGTTTTTTCAAATAAATTTGAATGAATTGCATAAAAATAACCGTCAAATCCTTTTATTCCTTTAATTTTGTTTTCTTTTATTTCTGCTGAAAATTCGTGACAGAAACTTTTTGCTTGATTTTCATTTACCATTACTTCAAAGCCGTTTGATTCAATTGTTTTTGCCGGAGAATTAACATTAAATTCTTTTTTGTCAGTTAATCCTTTTTTTAATTTAATTCTGTAAATTGCTTTTTTATATGATTCATTTAATTTAAATTTTTCAATTAATCCCTGTTTAAGCAGTTCTTCAAATCTTTGTTTTTCTTTTTCAGTTAATTGTTTTTCAAATTCTCCTTCAACTTTTTTAGATAAATTTTCTTTTCCTTTTAATGAAAGCAATTCAAAAATTTTTTCATCTAATTCCTGTGTTTCTTCATCAAATAAATCAGTTTTAGTTTTTGATGAATTTTTTTCTGAAAAAGTTTCTGTTTCAGTTAAAACAAATAATCCTTTTTTTATTTTATTTAATTCAAGGTTTCCTTTAATGTCTAATTCTTTTTGTTCTTTTTCAGTTAATTCCAGAAAAATTTTTCCCTGCTTTTTCTTTAATTCAGCCATATAATTAATATTTGTTGGAATAGATTATTAATCCTTTTTTTATTTAGATTTAGAATGGAACTATCAAAAAAGTATAATGCATCAGAATCAGAAAAAAAATGGAGTGATTACTGGGAAAAAGAAAAATTATTTAAGTTTTCTCCAGGAAAAAAAATTTATTCAATTGACACTCCTCCTCCGACTATTTCAGGCACAATCCATATAGGGCATGCATTTAGTTATTCTCAGGCAGAATTCATTGCAAGATATAAAAGAATGAAAGGTTTTTCTGTTTTTTATCCTTTTGGCTTTGATGATAATGGTTTGCCGACAGAAAAATTTGTTGAAAAAAAACGTAAAATTAAAGCTTCAAAAATGGACAGAAATGAATTCATTAAAATTTGTTTAGAAGAAACACTTAGAGCAGAAGAAGAATACAAAAAAGTCTGGAAATCTTTAGGAATAAGCTGTGACTGGAATTTATTTTACAGTACAATCAGCCCTAAAGTAAGAAAAATTTCTCAGCTTTCATTTATTGAATTATTTGAACAAGGAAGAGAATACAGAAAAGAAGCTCCAACAATCTGGTGTCCTGACTGTCAAACAGCTATTTCGCAGGTTGAATTAGAAGACAAAGAATTTGATTCAACTTTTAATGATGTTTTATTTGAAACAGAAGACGGCAAAAAAATTGTGATTTCAACAACACGCCCTGAATTAATTCCTGCTTGTGTTGCAGTAATAGTTAACCCAGAAGACAAAAAAAATAATTATTTGATTGGAAAAAAAATTAAAGTTCCTTTAATGGATTACTCTGTTCAGGTTTTTGGCGATAAAAGAGTTGATCCAAATAAAGGTTCAGGAATAGTAATGAATTGTACTTTTGGAGATCAAGTGGACATGGAATGGTGGAAAGCATTTAATTTACCTTTAAGAATTATAATTAATAAATATGGAAAACTAAATGAAAAAGCAGGAAAATTTGAAGGATTAAAATTAAAGGAAGCAAGAAAATCAATTTTAGAAGAATTAAAAACAAAAAATTTATTAAAAGAACAAAGACCAATAAAACATGCAGTTAATGTTCATGAAAGATGCCAGACGCCGATTGAATTTTTGGTTACAAAACAATGGTTTATCAAATACCTGGATTTAAAAGATGAATTTTTAAAAGCAGGAAAAACATTAAACTGGTTTCCTGAATTTATGAAACACAGATTTGACAACTGGATTAAAGGACTGCAATGGGACTGGTGTATTTCAAGGCAAAGATTTTATGGAATTCCTTTTCCTGTATGGTATTGTAACAAATGCAATGAAACAATTTTAGCAGACAAAAAAAGTCTTCCGGTTGACCCATTAAAAGACAAACCAAAAAAATCATGCAAATGCGGTTCAACTGATTTTATTCCTGAAAAAGACATTATGGATACCTGGGCTACAAGTTCTTTGACTCCATTAATTAATGCTGACTGGAAAGGAAAAACAGATTTTAATAAAGAAATTTTTCCAATGTCTTTGCGTCCTCAGGGGCATGACATAATTACTTTTTGGGCGTTTAATACAATAGTTAAATCTTTACTGCATACAAAAAAAGTTCCATGGAAAGACATAATGATTTCAGGATGGGGCTTGGATTCAAAAGGAAAAAAAATGTCTAAATCTAAAGGAAATGTAATTACTCCAGAACAAATAATTCAAAGATATTCAGCTGATGCTTTAAGGTATTGGGCTTCAACAATTAATTTAGGTTATGATGCTCCATTTCAGGAAAAAGATGTTCAGACAGGACAAAAATTAATTACTAAATTATGGAATGCATCAAAATTTTCAATAATGAATTTAGAAGATTTTAATGGAAAAAAACCAAAAGAATTAGAGTTAATGGATTTATGGATTTTGCATAAATTTAATGAAACAATACAAAATATGACAAAACATTTTGATGCATATGAATACGGCAAAGCAAAATCTGAATTAGAATTATTTTTTTGGAATGACTTTACAGACAATTATCTTGAAATAATTAAAGACAGAATTTATAATGAAGAAAAAAGAGGAAAACAATCTAAAACTTCAGCTCAATTTACTTTAGAAACAATTTTATTGGGAATCTTAAAAGGTTTTGCTCCAATAATGCCTTTTATTACAGAAGAAATTTATCAGTTATATTTTGCAAAAAAAGAAAAACAAAAAAGCATTCATGTTTCTGCTTTTCCTGAATTCCAAAAAGAACTTGAAAACAAAAAAGCTTTTGATGCAGGACAAAAAGCAATTGAAGTTATTTCTAAAGTAAGAAAATTTAAAGCAGAAAAACATGTTTCACTTAAAGCAGAAATAATTCTTTCACTTGAAAAAGAAACCACTAATTCAATTGGAACTGCTTTAGATGACTTAAAAGCAGTGTGTAATGCTCAAATTAAAGAAGGAAAATTTGAATTAAAACTTGCTGAAACTGAACAGAAATAATTATTAATAACCTCTTCCTTGTTTTTCTGATTTTAAATGGAAAAAAACAATCAAAAGACTTCTAAGAGTCCTGTAATGAATTTTAATACTCATTCGCATTATTATCCAAAAAAACCTTCTTTAGGAGAAAAAGCTGCAGATAAAATAACTGAATTCGGTGGAAGCTGGACTTTTATTTTAATTTTTGGGTTAGTTGTTGTTGTATGGATTTGCCTGAATTTATACGGCTTGTTTTTTGAAATATGGGATCCTTATCCATTTATTTTATTAAATTTAGGTTTAAGTTTGCTGGCTGCAATTCAGGCTCCTGTAATTTTAATGAGCCAGAACAGACAAGTTCAAAGAGACAGAATTAAATTTGAAAGAGATTATATGATTAACAGAAAAGCAGAAAGAGAAATTGAAAACGTACAAAAAGATTTAGATGAAATAAAAGAAACTTTAGCTCAAATTAAATCAAAAGTTTAAGCTAATCAAATGAAATCTTTTAAATACTTATTGAAACCATTATTTGAAAGACTTTGTCTTTTAAAGGGGGAATTGAATGAAAAAAATTTTTTTACTTTTATTAATTGCTTTATTTGCTTTAGGTTGCACTTTAGCAAATCCACCTAATAATCAAAATAACAATAATAACAATAACACAAAAACTGAAGAAAAAGGATTGCCAGTGGAATTATTTGTTATGAGTCAGTGTCCTTATGGAACTCAGGCAGAAGAATTAATTATTCCTGCAATTAAAGCTTTTGGAGACAAAGTTGATTTTAAAATTCAGTTTATTGCAAGTGAAACTTCAAATGGATTTAGTTCATTACACGGTCAAGTGGAAATAGATGAAGGAATAAGACAGGCTTGTATTCAAAAAGATTATTCAAGAGAAAAATTTTTTGATTATTTATCTTGTGTAAATAAAGACATTAAGAATGTTGAATCAAACTGGAAAACTTGTTCAGAACAAACTGGATTTAACACAGAAGAAATTGAATCCTGTTCAACAGGAGAAAAAGGCAAAACATTATTTAAGGAAAGCATTAACAGAACAAAAGAATTAGCAATAGGAAGTTCTCCTTCATATTATATCAATAATGAACCATATTTAGGAGGAAGAAGTGCAGAAGATATTACAAGAGCAATTTGTTCTTATATTGACGCAGAACCATGTAATTCTCTTCCAGAAGAAACAGAAGTAAGCTTATTTGTTGTAAATGACTTGGAATGCAATGAATGCAATGCAAGTGCAATTGTTTCTCAGTTAAAAGGATTTTTTCCTAAATTGAAAGTAACTGAAATTGATTTTACTTCAGAACAAGGAAAAAAAGTTTTAAATCAATTCCAGGCAGAAACAGTTCCATTCTTTTATTTTGATGAAACAATAAAAAATCATTACAATTGGAGTAAATTTAAATTATACACTGAAGAAAAAGAAGGATTATTTGCTTTAGCTTACACCGGCACAAAATTCTTTAACCGAACAGAAAAACCAAATCATGTTGATTTGTTTGTTATGAGTCAGTGTCCTTATGGAACTTTAGCTGAAAACAATCTGAAAGAAGTAGCAGAAGCAATTCCTGAATTAACTTTTAATTTGTATTTCATTGCAAATGAAAAAGACGGGAAATTTGAGTCATTACATGGTCAAGTAGAAATAAATGAAGACATCAGACAAGCATGCATAATCAAATATAACCGAGAAAAATTATTAGATTATACTTCTTGTGTAAATAAAGACATTAAAAATGTTGAAGGCAACTGGAAAGCATGTGCAATCAAATCAGAAATTGAAGTTGATGTAATTGAATCATGTTCAACTGGAGAAGAAGGAAAAACATTATTCAGTAATAACATAAAAGAAGGAAATCTTTTAGGAATAGGAAGTTCTCCAACTTTTATTATTAATGGACAAACTTTATTCAGAGCAGGTTCAGCTGAAGCAATAAAAAAAGTTTTTTGTTCTTATAATGATTTGGCTGGATGTGAAAAAACTTTAACTGGAACAAGCAGTAATACTTCTGCACCTTCAGCAGGATGTGGAGCATAACTTGCTTCACTTATCTTTTATTATTTTATTAAATCCTATGCTTAAAATAAACAAGACAATTGATACTCCTATTATTTGCATCCATGAATCTAATCCTAATGGAACAGTCTTAAAGAAAACATTTAATGGAGTGTAAATTACTGCTAACTGCAATGCAATTGAAGTAATAACTGCTCCAATTAACCATTTATTTGAGAAAATTCCAATATTAAAATTCGAACGTATTGCCTGCAGCCTGAAAATTTCAAATACAACTAAAGAAGTAAATGCAACAGTCTGTGCTAACATTAAATCAGGTAAATGAATTGCAAACAAGTAAAGGGAGCCTATTGCTATTGTTATTCCGACAAAAATTACAGTCAAAAACATTTTTTTGTTTATAATTTGTTCAGCTGAATTTCTTGGAGGTCTTTTCATAATGTTTTTTTCTGTTGGATCCAGACCTAAAGCTAAAGCAGGAAGGCCGTCAGTTACAATATTTAACCATAATAATTGAATTGGAATTAAAGGAATAATCATTTCAGGAGAATCTCTCCAGATAATTATTGCAGAAAAAATCAATAATACTTCTCCTAAATTACATGACAATAAATAATTAACGAATTTTTTTATGTTGTCGTAAATTCCTCTTCCTTCTTTTACTGCTTCAACAATAGAAGAAAAATTATCGTTCATTAAAACCATGTCGCTTGATTCTTTGGAAATATCAGTTCCTTTTATTCCCATTGAAATTCCAATGTCTGCTTTTTTTAATGCAGGAGCATCATTTACTCCGTCTCCAGTCATTGCAACTAAATGATTATTTGATTTTAATGCAGAAATAATTCTCATTTTATGTGAAGGATTAACTCGAGCAAAAATATCTATTCCTTCAATTTTTTCTTTTAATTCTTCATCTGAAATTTCATTTAATTCTTTTCCAATTAAAGCATTAATCCCTAAACCTAATTCTTTTGCTACTGCTTTAGCGGTAAGTAAATGGTCGCCTGTAATCATTATTACTTTTATTCCTGCCTGCCTGCATAATTCAAGTGAAAGTTTTACTTCTTTTCTTGGAGGATCATTCATTCCCATTAAACCCAAAAAAATCATTTGCTCTTCTTTTTCTGTTCTTTCTTCTTTAAACGCAAAACCTAAAACTCTCATTGCTTTTTCTGCCATTTCCTGGTTTGCATTAAGAATTTTTTGTTTGTCAGAAAAAGTTATTGTCCTTATTTTTCCGTTCTCAAAAATTTTAGTGCATAAATCTAATATTACATCTATTCCTCCTTTAGTAAAAGAAATTTTTTTTCCTTTATAAGAATGAATTGTAGTCATTAATTTTCTTTCAGAAGAAAAAGGAATTTCATTTATTCTTTGATAATGCATTTCTAGTTTTTCTTTTTGTATTCCTGCTTTTACTGCAACAGTCAATAAACTTAATTCAGTCGGATCTCCTATTTTTTCTTTTTCATTTAAAACAGAATTATTGCATAAAACTCCTGCATTTAAAAGTAAAGATAAATCTAATTCTTTTTTTCCTTCTGCAGTAAATTCTTTTTCTTTTATGGAAATTTTTTTTCCTGAAAAATACATTTCTCGTACAGTCATTTCATTTTTAGTTAAAGTTCCTGTTTTATCAGTACAAATTACATCAACGCTTCCTAAAGTTTCAACTGCAGGCAGTCTTCTGATTAAAGATTTTTTTTTCACCATTCTTTGAATTCCTAAAGCTAGAGAAATAGTTACAATTGCAGGAAGTCCTTCAGGAATTGCAGCTACAGCTAAACTAACTGAAACCATAAACGCCTGGCTTATATTTTCAATTGAAGTTCCTGAAATCAAAACTATGCTGAAAAAAATTATTATACAAATTATAATTGTTGCAATTGCAATCCATTTTCCTAATACTGCTAATTTTTTTTGCAGTAAAGTTGGTTCTTCTCCTTGTTCCTGAATTAAATCTGCAATTTTTCCTATTTCTGTTTTCATTCCGGTTGAAACAATAATTCCTTTTCCTTTGCCTTTTGTAATTATTGTTCCTGAAAAAACCATGTTGTTTCTTTCAGCTAAATGAATTTTTTCAGTTAATGTTTCAGTTTGTTTTTTTACCGGCTGGCTTTCTCCTGTTAATGAAGCTTCCATTGCTTCAAGCGAAATCACTTCAATTAATCTGATGTCTGCCGGAACTTTAATTCCTTCTTCTAATAGAATAATATCTCCTGGCACTAAATTTTCTGAGTTAACTTCAATTATTTTTCCGTTTCTTTTAATGACTGATTTTAAGTTCATTAATTTTTTTAGTGCATGAATTGATTTGTCTGCATTATATTCCTGAATAAATCCTATTGCAGAGTTAACTATAACTAAAATTAAAATGACTAATGCGTCAATGGTTTCTCCAATAAAAAAAGAAATTAATGAAGCTGCAATTAAAACCCAGATAATTAAACTTTTAAACTGATTAAATAAAATTTCTAATTTAGTTATTCCTTTTTTTTCCTGTAATTTATTTAAACCAAATTTTTTTCTTCTTTCAAATGCTTCTGAATCAGTTAAACCGTTTTCATTTGAATTAAGTTTTTCTAATACTTCTTTAATGTTTAAAGAAAAAAATTCTGTCATGTACTAAGATAACATTAAAGTAGTTAAAAAAGTTAATTAATTTCAGAATACATTAAAGTTCTTTAATAACAAAATTAAAATTATTACTGCTAAAGCTAATCCAACTACAAATTCAGGGGATAATTTTGGTCCGCCTGTATCTACATCAAAGAACCTCATTATTCCTAAAGAAGAACTTGGTCCTGATGCAGCTGGTCCATGAGTTAATTTTACCATAAAATATCACTTTAATACTTTTTAATACAAAAAGTTTAATAAGAAATAAATTCTATTTAATTACTGTTAATTAAAGATTAAAAAGGTAATGTTAATGTATGATCCAAAACAAAGGCAAATGATAAATGATGCATTTCATATTCTTACTTTGCTTGTTTTAGTTTCATTAATTTTAGGGATTTTAACCTGGAGCGGAGTAGTTAAATGTTCTGCAGTTCCTGGCTGGTGTTCAATTTATTATGCTGTTGCAGGAGAACCAAATATTCTGATTGTTTACGGAGATGAAGGTTTAGGTGATCCGTTTTTACTGCAGAAGGCAATTCAGCATCCTGAATATTTAAATAAAAAAGCAGATATGATTCACTTAAAAAATATTTCTCCGGGTTTTTTAAAAAATTACAGTTTAGTTATTGTTGATAAAGCAAAAAAAATGAGTACAGAGCAAATGAATTCATTTATTGAATATGCTTCTCCTCCTACAAACGGAAAATTAGTCTGGATTGGAGATGCAGGAACAGAAACAGTTAAAGGGGATTTGCTTTTATTGGAATCAGAAAGATATCCTGAAAGCGAAGATACTCCTATTGGTCCTTGGGCAAGAAAATTAATTAAAGACGACGGAAACTATCAGGTTTCTTTAGATAAACTTTTGTCAGTTGAATTTATTGGAAATTATTGTGATGCAAAAGAATGTCAAGATGACTTGCCTTTTATTGGTTATTTCAGAAAAACTCCCGGAGAAACTCATTCTTTAATTCAGGGTTTAAATCCAAATTTTGAGTTAAGAGGAAATTTTTCTTTAGTTGAAAAAAGACTAGATAAAAGAAACACTGAAATTTTAACTGTTGATGCTTTAAGTTCAATTATTGATGAAAAAGGAATTATAAAAACTAAAGGAACAAATTATGGTTCAACTTTTCCGGTAATAATGATTTCTTCTCCTTCAGGTTTAGGTGAAAGCATTGTATATTATTCTGTTCCTCCTGAAACTTTTTTAATGAAAGGCCAGCCGGTTGAAACTTATTTATTTATAGAAAACATGTATTATTCGCTTTTGGAATGAAGTGATTTTTTATTCCTAAAAAAAAACCTTTATTAAAAAAATCTCATCAAGAAAAATTTCTTGACTTTGTCAATTTAAATTGCATTTAATTTGTACGATTTTTTGTACAACATTTAAAAACATGTTTTTATACAATAATTTAGATGTTTCTGGATTCTAACAGGAAAATTTTTCAAGTTGCTTTGATTAGTCTGCTTTTTGTTTTACTTCTTTCTGGTTGTATTGAATCAGAAGAAAACAACACAGAAAACGAATTTGTAGAATCAAAGAAAGCGGAAATTGATTTATATTTTTTGAGTTATGAGAGTATTTTCCCTTCAGACTATGTTATTATTGATGCTCAAGATGAATTAAATTTTGAAATAAGAAAATGTGATTTTGAAAAAGGTTTGCCGAGAGAGAAGCCTTTGAGTTTGTCTTTTGAAAGACCGATAGTAAGCATTCATTCATTAGAAAACACTCGTGAAAGAAACACAGTAATTGCTGGCACCCAAGTTAAATATGATGAAAACTATGTTCAGACAATTTTTGCCCCTATTTTAAGTTTTGTGATAGTTAACAGCGGAGACGCAAATAGCGGACAAATAAAATTTTCATTTGAAACTCAATCAAATGGAGACCTTCAATTTGGAAACATTGAAAGATTTAGTTTTAGTGCAGGATACAGAAAAAAATCTCCTGAAGACTTATGGGATAAACAATATTTTATAACAAAAGAAAATGAATATGTTGTTCTTAAGGTAACCAGAACAAATTTTGATGAAGTTTTATCTGAAAATGAAATAACTTTAGATGAAGCTTTCAAAGGAAAAGTTCTTACTATTTGTAATGATGACATTCTTGATTATACTAAAATTTTAGGGGAAAAAATTCCTTGTAAACAATCATTCAAAGAAATAAAAATAGATAATTTAGAACCAAATGAAATAGCTAAAGTTTCTTTCTTTTATTTTCCAATGCAAAGGAAAAGTTGGGAAGCAGAATATCCAGTTAATCCAAAGTATTATTTTCCGATAAAAGAAAAAGAAGATGAATTAACTGAAATAAAAATTTATTATGAAAACCAAAATTCAAAAAACGTTTTATTGAAAATTAATCTTCATCATTCTTTAAACGAATTTTCTTTTGATAACGTTGACGATATTTGTTCATAGCATCTTTTATATTTTGTATAAACTGCGTACTTGTCGGCATTGAAAAAATAGTTTAGTTTTGCTATTTTATTTGACAGAATTGAAAATTTAGAAAATAATCAGCTATTCATTAAAGCTCTAACTTTTTGAATAAGGTAAAAGCAAGGAAAACCTTTATTAATCAGAAAACAGTATTATTCTTTTAATTCTTTAAAAACATTAAATATTTAAAGAACTAAAAACAATTAATTTACTATAAATCGTTTATTGGAAGGTGAAACAAAGTGTATGATGAAGGAGGAGCAGGCCCTGAACCAATGCCTCAGGATTTCCCAGAGGATTCAGGCATGCAGTCAAAACTAAAATATTCATTAGAAGGAATAATTCCTTTAATTTTAATTCTTGTAATAGTTGCTTTTTTAGGGAACCAATTTGGTTTCTGGAGTATTCCTGGATTAACAACCAGAGGTCCAATGGATATGCTTATTATTGGAAGCCCTTCAGTTGAATTCCAGTCAGTTTTAAATCAAGATAAAGACTTAGTTCGATTTGATGTAAGACAAGCAGACCGTTTAACTACTAATGCTGAAGACATTTTAGCTCAATATGACATAGTAGTATTAGACCAGCATTTAGAAGCAGACAAAGAAGTTTCAAGACAATTAGGAGAAGCAATACAAAATTATGTTTCAAGAGGCGGAAAATTCATTCTAGTAATGGATTCAGGCATTCGAAGAACAAATGATTCAGGGGTTTTAGGATGGGAAGCAACTTTTGGAAATATTGTTCCAGTTAAATGCGACAAAGAAGGCTCATTAGATGAACCAACTTGTCTAAGAAGAATTCATGTAACAGGAAAAATTTACAGAGATGACTACAAGCATCCAATTATGCGAGGCATAGAAGAAGCTCCAGCAGAAGGAGGAGCTTATTTGCTTGAAACTTTTCCAGTAAATGTAACCGGAAAACAAGTTGCCTGGATTGAAAGATTTCCTTTTGAAAACCAAGCAGAACAATATCCTGCAATAGTAGAAAAAAAATTAGTTGTAGGAAAAAGTTTGTATTTTGGTTATGATCCAGGATATTCAAAAGGAATATTTGATGCAACCCTTAAGTATCTGAGATAGTCTCAGATATTTCTTCTATTTTTTTTTATTTTTTTTTATCAAAATATTAATAAACCTAAACTTACAATATTATGTTTAGCAATAACAGTTTATTCACAATTGCATTTGGAGGTGCAAACAGTATGGCAGAAGAAAACACAATTTTTATAGGAAAAAAAGGAACAATGGCTTATGTGTTAGCTGTTGTAACACAAGTTAACGCAGGCGCAAAAGAAATAAGCATTAAAGCAAGAGTAAAAGCAATTTCTCGTGCAGTAGATGTTTCAGAAATTGTAAAAAACAAATTCATTAAGGATTTGAAAATAAGTAATATTTCCACTTCAACCGAAGAAATTTCTTCAGATGAAGGCGGAGCATTAAAAGTTTCTTCAATTGAAATTTTAATGTCAAAATAACTCAACTGTTGTGCTATCTGAGGTAGCACTGTTTTTCTTTTTTTTTCTTTTTGCAAAAGTATAAATACTAGTCTTTTCTTATTATACTTAAATAAAAAAAGATGATTAAATGGATTCTGCAATAACAATTTTTGGTTCGTTTGTAGTAACCTTATTAGGTTTAGTTTCAGGTTTATTACTGTTTAATGCTTATAAAGATTTTACACAAGGGCATATGAAGGATTTAACAAAATGGTTAAGTCTTTCAGTTCTTTTATGTGGGTTTCCTTATGCTTTATGGACTTTTTTAATGGAAGCAGAATTAGTTTATATTGCAGATCCTTTTTTAAGACAGCTTCCAGGAACAATTTTAGTTGGTTTCTTTTTTGTTTTTATGCTAAAAGCATCTTTAATTATAAGCCATATGGGAAAAGAATTCAACTTTAAATAACTTATATAAATTTATATAACTATTTTTAAAAGAGAAATCTGAAAACGAAAAGTATTTAAATATCATGATACTATCATGATATGACATGAATAATCATGATATGTTCAAAGAGTTAATGAAGTCTAGGGAGGCTGTAAAAAAGTTAAACCCTAAATTTGATGAACTTACTTTGGACATTAATGAGATATTCCAGCAAAGCAAGGATCCGTTCTTTGTTTCAATGCTGTTATTTAAGTTGGCACAGGAAAGGGAAGCAACAAACAAATTACTTTCAGAAGTAAACAATAAATTTGACAGAATAATGTTTGAGCTTAAAACAAAAGAAATTCCTGAAACAAAAGAAGAAAATTCTTTTATTTTGTTAGCTGAACAGGATAAAAAAATCATGGATTTAATTTCCAGGAAAAATGCTGTTACTGCAACAGAAGTTAAAGAAGAATTATCTTACAAAGGAATTAATGCTGCCTCTCAAAGGTTAAACAAGCTTTTTAGAGAAGGCTATTTGAAGAAAGCTCAGTCAGGAAAAAAAGTTTTATACTTTATTAAAAGTTAATACTCCCACACAAGTGTCTGCTGTTAGACCACTAAGACCCCCTTATGTTTAACAGCAGCACTTTCTTTCTTAACTTTCTAAACTCCCAAAATACCAAAAAGAGAATTAGTTTGCTGCCAAAAACTTAATTCCTTTGCCTAAAACTTTTTGGAAAAGTTTTATCAAAATTGAGGAATAAATTCCTCTGCTTTTCCTGAAGGTTTAACAAAAACGAACTTTGCAGAACAAAATCCCTGGAGCGCTTTGCAAAAGCAAAGCGTCTTCCCCTAATTCTTATTTTTTATTTAATTAAGGAAGCTCTATCGAACGAAGTGAAGATAGTGCATCGTTCCAGCCGGGCGAAACCGGCTTTTACCAGCGTTCAATTTCAATTATTCTTGTTTCAACAATTCGTTTTAGCATTTGTTCTGTTATTTCTAAATCTTTTTTTAAGTATTCTTTTAGTTTTTCAAAATTTCCTTTAATGCATTCTTCTGCAACTTTACTTCCATCCATTTCATGTAATTCAATTCCCATGAATTCTCCGAATTCTTTTAGTTTTCCTCTTGTCTGTCCATAACGAAAAGCAGAAACTTTTTCTCTTAAGTCAATTACATCTTTAATTATAAATGATTCAATTTTAACATTATTAATAAAACTTCTTGTAACTAAAAAAGGTAAATCAAAATCTTTTATGTTAAAGCCGACTATTTTTGATTTATTTTTTCTTGCTGTCTTTAGTTCATTCCAGAATTCTTCTAACATTATTTTTTCGTTTTTATCTTGAATGATTACTGTTTTTGCATTATATCTTAATCCTATTGCAACTAATCTTGAGTCAATTGGATTTAATAATTTTTTTCTGTCAGTTTCATTTAATTCTAAATATTTTTCTAATTTAACAGGACAGGTTTCTGTATCTAAAATAACGTATTCCATTAATACTTTCTGTCTAAAACAGTTTTTAATAATTATTAAAGTGTATTGCAGTTGATTTCTTTTAAGCAAAAACTATTTAATTAACGTTATTCTTTTTATTACAGAGTTTTATGACAATTGATTTAGGAGAAAAAAAAGCAGTAATTGGGAGAAGTCTGCATGACTTAGAAAAACATAGAGAAAAAGGAACTGCTTATATTGGAAAAGTTGTAATGAGTTCAGGTGAAAACCCTGTTTTAGGAAGAAAAATTTTAATGGATTTAGCTAAACCTCATGTAGTTTTAATTTGCGGCAAAAGAGGCGGCGGAAAAAGTTATACTATGGCTGTTTTATTAGAAGAATTTGCAAGACAGCCTTTGCATATCAAAAAAAGAATTTCAGTTATTGCAATTGACACTGTGGGAATTTTCTGGACTTTAAAAATTCCAAACAAAGAACAAAAAGCAGAATTATTTAATTGGGATTTAACTCCTGATAAAACTGATGTAAGAGTTTTAGTGCCAAAAGGAAAACTTCCTTTTTATAAAGAAAAAAAAATTCCAGTTGACGGAGCTTTTACTTTAAAAGTTTCAGAATTAGAATCAGAAGAATGGCTTGCTTTATTTAATTTAACATGGAAAGAACCAGAAGGAGTATTGCTTTCAAGAATAATTAGTTCAGTTAAAGAAAAACTTGGAACTTTATTTGATATTCCAAAAATTATTTCTGCTGTTCAGTCAGATAAAGATGCAGATAAAAAAACAAAAGATGCAGTTGTTGGAAGACTAAAAGTTGCTAAATCATGGGGTTTATTTGAAAAAGAAGGAACAAAAATAAAGGATTTAGCTGAACCAGGAAAAATAACAATAATTGATGTTTCTGCTTACAGACAGGCAATTGGAATGGAAGGAACAAGAGAAATAATTGTTGCTTTAATCGGCAAAAGATTATTTGAAGAAAGAATGCTTTATAGAAAAGAAGAAGAAATGAAATTAATTGAAGGAGAAAAAAAAGAATCAGATATGCCTATTGTTTGGATGCTAATAGATGAAGCACATATGTTTATGCCAAAAGACAGAAGCAGTATTGCATTAAAAGTTTTGTTGGAATGGGTTAGGGTTGGAAGACAGCCGGGTTTAAGTTTAGTTCTTGCAACACAGCGTCCTGACAAACTGCATCCTGATTCAATTTCTCAATGCGATTTATTTATCAGTCATAGAATGACTTCTCAGCCGGATATTGAAGCTGTTTCAGCTTTGCGTCCTTCTTATATGCATCAGAATTTTGATAAATATTATCAGGAAATGCCTAAATCAAAAGGGTTTGCGCTTATACTTGATGATAACACTGAAAATTTATGGATGGTTAAAATTCGCCCTAGATTTTCTTGGGACGGCGGAGTAACTGCTTCGGCGTTTACTGACTAATTTTGTTTATTCTTTTTTCATGTCCTTTTGGACTGTAAAGTTCTTTTGGTTTTTTGTTTTCCCATTCTTCCAGTTTATTTCTTTTTTTTGTTCTTGGAATTGAAGGTAAATCTCTTATTCCATCTTGAGGAAATAAAGGGTCAATTAAAACAAAATTAAATTTTTTGTTTTTGTATGATTCAAGCATTAAATTAGTGTTTCTCACGTCAAGAGTAAACTTTTTGTTTAAACCTCTTTTTTTTGCATTGATTCGCATAGTTTCTGCTGACTGAACTAAATCTTCAAAAGCTTGTTTTTCTGCAAGACCAAGTTCTGCTTTAAGTATTCTTCTTGCTATTTTTGAACTTAAACAGTTTTTTAATCCATTTGCTTTAAGAAATTTTTCACATAATTCATTTACTCTTGTTTTTTGTGGTTTTTTTGAGTTAAGAAAGTTAAGTAAATCACTTACAGTAGGTTTATCTATAAATTCAGCTAAAATAAAATTGCTGTTTGGACTTCTTTTATTTGCATTAACTCTTAAAATTTTCATTGGCCTTAAAGAATAATTTCTGTTAGTAATTTTTTTTGTTTTTACTGCTCTGTTATATTCCCGCCAGATTCCTCTTAGAACAATTGATTCTCCTATAGTCATTTCTCTTGCAATTTTGTTTATTGGTGTGCCTTGTCTTTTTTTTATGGATTCTAATAACCCGGATTTATTTTCCATTTTATATGTTTTAAATGGAGTTTTTTTATAGTAAGTTTTTCCATTAATTGAAACTATTTGTCCTGTTGGTTGATTAATATCAAGAAGTTTTCCTTTTGGATTTATTCCGTGAAATCCCTGCTTTTTTTTAAGTGAAGTTCTTCTTGCTTTTCTTCTCATAAAAAAATATTGTTTTTTGTACTTTAAAATACTTTTATTTAATTATTTTCAGGAATTATCTAATCATTTTCAGAAAGTATTCATGTAATTTTGTATCTAAAGTTATTTCAGGGTGACAGGTTGCAATTAAAATGTTTTTTTGTTTTGCAATTACTATTTCGTTTTTTAGTTTTCCTAAAACCTGAACTTTTTTTCCAATTGACTTAATTTTTGGTGCACGAATAAAAGAAACTGAAATTTCACCAAAACTTGTTTTTATTTTTTCTTCAAAAGAATCATTTTGTCTTCCAAAACTATTTCTTTCAATTACTGTGTCAATTAATGCAAAAGAAAATTCTTTTTTTCCTAAAACTTTCTTTGACAGCAATATTGCGCCTGCACAAGTTCCAAAAATTACTAATCCTTTTTTTGCTTTTGAAATAATTTGTTTTCCTAAACCAGTTTTTTCAAGCAATAATCCAATTGCAGTTGATTCTCCTCCCGGAATAATCAATCCATTAATTTTTTCAAGGTCTTCTTTGGTTTTAACTAAAATGCTTTCTACTTTAAGTTTATCCAGAATTTCTTTGTGTTCTGCAAAGTCTCCTTGTAATGCAAGAATTCCAATAATCAAATAAAATCACTTTTTTTATTTTCCTCTTGAAGCATATCTTTCTTTTAATTCAGATAATTCATTTCCTTTCATTGCTTTTCCTAAATTAAATGAAGCTTTAGCTAATTTATTTGGGTCATTAAAATAAGTTGTTGCCTGAACTATTGCTTTAGCTAATTTTAATGGATTTGAAGATTTAAATATTCCTGAACCAACAAAAACTCCTTCTACTCCTAACTGCATTACTAAAGATACATCAGCTGGAGTTGCAATTCCTCCTGCAGCAAAATTAACTACAGGAATTCTTTTTTTTGTTAAAGTTTATTTTAATAAACTAAAAGGAATTTTTTCTTTTCTTGCCCAGTTTTCCTGTATGTCAATTTCTTTTTCTTTTAGTTTTTGCAGTTCTGAATTAATTGTTCTGATATGTTTTACTGCTTCAATTATATTTCCTGTTCCTGCTTCGCCTTTAGTTCTAATCATTGATGCTCCCTCATTTATTCTTCTTAATGCCTGGCCTAAATCTACTGCGCCGCATACAAAAGGAGTTTTGAATTTTATTTTATTTATATGAAATTCATTGTCTGCTGGAGTTAATACTTCTGATTCATCAATAAAATCTACTCCTATTTCTTCTAAAATTTGTGCTTCAGCAAAATGTCCTATTCTTACTTTTGCCATTACTGGAATTGAAACTTCTTTCATTATTTTTTTTATTAAAGAAGGATCACTCATTCTTGCAATGCCTCCGTCTTTTCTTATGTCAGCTGGAATTCTTTCTAATGCCATTACTGCTACTGCTCCTGATTTTTCTGCTATTTTTGCCTGCTTTTCATTTGTTACATCCATTATGCAGCCGCCTTTAAGCATTTTAGCTAATCCTCTGTTTACTCTTATTCTTTTCATTTTTTATCACTCTTTTAACAAAATAATTTTTTTTTATGTTTTGTATATTAATTTTCAATGTTTTTTAATTAATAAGTTTTTTTATTAAATAATTTTTTTTTGCAGGTGTTTTATTCTTCTTTCCATTTTCCGTCAAATTGCTTGCATAACCTGTCTAATCTTCTTATTCTTGCATTATCTGAATCAACTAATATTGTTGTTTGTCCTTTGATGACTGTTTTAAGTAATTCGTTTTCTATTCTTGCGTTTTTGAATAAATCTTTTTTTTCGATTATTTCCATTAATTTAGGTAGTTTTTCTGTTGAAATGCTTATCATTTGGTTTCCTTGTGCTTTTTCATTTAATTCTTCTGCAATGCTTTCAAGTTTTATGGTTCCAACAAACTCTGGTTTAAATAAAACTCTTGAAATAGAAAATAAAGGATAAGATTGTTTAACGAAATTTTCCATGGATTCAGAATCATTGAATTCATATATTCTTGTTGTACGGAAGTTTTCTAAAAATAATTTTGCTCTGGTTGAATTATCATCAAATGAATTAATTTTTTGTTTTGTTAATGCAAGTTTTTCTTCCATTTGCTTAAATAAAGAAACCAGTTTTTTTTCTTTTATTTCTTTTGTTGCTATTGCAGTTAAAACAGGGTTTTCTTCTGTTATTTTTTCCATTAATAAAATGCTGTCATAGGTTTCTTTTAAGTTTGAATTTAATTTTTCTGTTTCTTCAAACTGTTTTGATAGTTTATATAAATTGCTTTCAGTTTTTTTTATGGTTTCTCTTAATTGAGCTTTTTCATTAACCATTTTCTCCCACCAAACCTATTAAGACAAATAACATATTTAATTTTATGCTGTTTAATGTATAAGGCTTAAAAGGTTTTTAAATGAAAAAAAAGAATTTACTGTATTTTTCAGGTTTAATTGCAGTTATTGCTGTATTGTCTTTTTTAAGTGAATTTGTTCTTTTAGTAGTTCATGGAATAAGCCAAAGTGTTTTTGAAGGAAATTCAACCTGAAAAACAATGCTAATGCTTTTTTGGTTTTTTTTACTGCCTTTAATTTCTTTTTTGTTTATTAAATTTAATTTAACTGAAAAAATAAAACCTTATTCAAAAAAGTTTCTGACTGTTTTTGTGTTGTTTGCTTTTTTAGGTTATGCTTTAGGTGTAATGCAGTTTTCTTTAGTGGGATTAGAATACAAGTCTTTAGGGCCTTTTGCAACTATGGCTGAAAAAGACGGAGTAATTTCATGGCAGGCATCTAAATTAAGCCACAATCATTTTCCTAAAGCTTCAATTTATGCTTTTGAATCTTTTTTTGGATTAAATTTAGGTTCTAATTTTGATAATGGTTTTCCCTGGTATTCTTTTATTCCTAATGCAGATTTGTGGGCTTTATTTTACTTGTTCATTGAATTAATGCTTTTAATTTCAGGAATTCTTTTTATTAATTCAAGGTTAAACAAAGACAGTTTTTTTAATTTTTTTGTTTTTATTGCCGGATTTTTAGCTTTAATTATTTCTGTTTTAGATGGAGGAGTAAGTTCTGGTGCTGCAATGATGGCAATTTTTTTCATTTCTTTGTATTTTTCCAGAAATTATCTTAAAACAGAAAATCATGGTTTTGCTACTCTGCTTCCTTTAATGGTTATTGGATTTATTGGTTTTGCCGATGTAATTCTTCCTATTGAAATAGGAAACAATTTTTATGCGTCTTCAATTATTTTGTTTTTTGGTTTAAGTTATTATTTTATTACTGAAAAAAAATCAGGAAAATTAAAGATTAATTTGTTAAATGCAGTTTTTGCATTAATTTTATTATTTTCTTTTGTTATTACTTCAGCTGAATTTATGGAGTTTTCTTTTGGAAGGGAGATTCAGCCTAATTATTTTATTTATAGTTTCCAGCAGAAGGATTCAGGAGCAGGATTATTTGTTTATGGTCTGCCTGAATTACTTGAAAAAGAAAAAATTGATTTTGAAGTTGAAAAATTTGGGAAAATAATTAAGTCAGATAAAGCAGGGTGGAGTTATTATGCTTTGATTTCTCCTGAAAGAAATTTCAGGACAGGCGAATTAGAAAAAATACTTCAAGAAAAATTTAATTCTGATTCCTATTTGTATGTTGAAGAAGCAACTCCTTTAAGAAAAATTAATTCTTACAGAATTTTATTTTTTGACGAAGAATTTAATCCGGAAAAACATTTAAGGAATGAATTTCTTGCATCAAAAGTAATTGAATCAACTGTCTATAAAGATTACACTGAAATTGTAATTGAAGAAAGAACTCTTTATTTATGGCAGATGACTTCAATTTTATCTGAAATAAAAAACAACGGCTTTAAAGGAAAAATTTTACTGATAAAAAATTCGTGAATTAATAATAGGAGAAGGGAGATTTGAACTCCCGATCTTCGCCGTGTGAGGGCGATGTCATAGCCACTAGACCATTCTCCTAAAAACTTTTTCAAAAAAAGTTTTATCAAAAACTGTTTTATTTTTTTTCTGCAATTAATACTGCTCCTACAGCTGAAGCAAACCCTGCGTTGCTTAAAAAAACTGGTTCAGCTAAATTAAATATTTTTCTGCATTCATTAAATGTTTTTTTGAATAATTTTGTTTCAGATAATGAACCTGAAAAAACTATTTTTTTGTGATTAAAAGCTTTTGCTGCAAACAATGCATTAATTGAAATTCCCTGTAAAACTAAATTAAATATTCCTGCACTTAAATCTGTTTTTTTCTTTGAATTAATTTTACCAAAATGAGAAACACAAACATTATTTTTCAGTAAACCAATTCCTTTTGGATAAACATCTGAAAGCATTAAATCTGTTTTAATGTAATTTCCTTTTAATGCATTTTTTTCAAGTTTACTGAATTCTTTTTCTTTTATAATTAATTCATTTAAGCCTGTAATTGTTTTTCCGCCTATTGCAGTTCCGCCTACATGTACTGCTTTATTGTTTTTAAATGAAATAAAAGCTGTCCCGCTTCCTGCAGAAACTGCCAGAAAGTTTTTTTCTTTTGATAAAAAGGAACTTCCTTTTCCAATTGAATTAATTTCATTAACTAAACTAAATTCTTTTTCAAGAATATTTTTTGCTTTTTTTGTGTAAGCTCCAGTTAAAGCAATTTTTTCTTCAGAAAAAAAAGAATTAGAAAAAAATTTTTGAATTTGTTTTTCAATGCTGTCTTTTTCGTTTAAAAAAACTCTTTTTTTTTCTTTAATTTTTTTGTTTTCTATTTGAACTGCTTTAAATGAACTTAAACCTAAATCGACTCCAATCATAGTAATCATTTTTTTGCGAAGCAGCTAGACTGAGCGTAAGCGAATGTCTTGCACCGTCACTCGCGAGCGGAATCGCGAATGCACGAGGCAGGATTCGAACCTGCGAACTCACTAAGAGACAGGGTCCTAAACCCTGCGGATTTGACCGCTTTCCTACTCGTGCAGCTTAAATCATTGTTTAAGGCAGTTATTTTTATTATATGCTTTGTTTTTTACTACATGGTTTATAAATTTTGTTTCACCGAACTTTAGCATGAAAAGAGTAATTAAATTTTTTATGCCTCAGGAAGATGTTTTTTTTGATTTACTTAAAAAGCAGTCTGAAATGGTTTGTAAAACCGGAAGTTTGTTTGGAAAACTTTTAAAGGACTATAATAAATTAACTTTAATTCAAAGAAAAAAGAAAGTAAAAGAAATAGTTAAAATTGAACAGGAAGCAGACCATTTAACTCATGAAATTGTTGCTTTACTGCATAAAAGTTTTATTACTCCTCTTGACAGAGAAGATATTCATGGAATAACTCATTTAATGGATGATTTAGTTGATTTAATGGATGAAATTGCAACTAAACTTTTGCAGTATGAAATAAAAGCTATTCCTGAAAATTTTTTTGATTTATGTGCTGTATCTTTGCAGGCTTTAATGGAAGTTAATAAAGCAGTTTCTTTAATGAAGAAACCTAACTTAATTAATCCTCATTTAAGAAAAATTCATGACTTAGAAGATGAAGGAGACAAAATTTTTTATGATGCCATAACTAATTTGTTTAAAAAAGAAAAAAATGCAGTTAAAATAATTAAATTTAAAGACTTATATGAAAGAGCCGAAAGTTTAACTGATAAATCACAGGATGTTGCAATTTTAATTGAAGGCATTGTGGTAAAACATGCTTGACCCTTTTTTGCTGGTTGTAATTGGAATAATTTTAGCTTTAGTTTTTGATTTTGGAAATGGATTAAATGATGCAGCTAATGCAATTTCAACTATTGTTGCTACAAGAGTTTTGTCTTTAAGAATGGCTGTATTGCTTTCTGCTTTTTTTAATTTTATTGCAGCTTTTGTTTTTTCTGTTGCTGTAGCTAAAACAATCGGAAAAGGTTTAGTTAATTTAGAAGCTGTAACTGTAACGATTGTTTTAGCCGGTTTAATTGGTTCAATTGCATGGGTTTATTTTTCTTCGTATATTGGTCTGCCAGTTTCTGCTTCTCATGCTTTAATTGGCGGTTTTCTTGGTTCAGCTTTAATTGGAGCTGGATTTAATTCATTGATTTTGTCAGGAATTCTTCCTGTTTTTGCGTTTATTTTTGTTGCTCCGTTTTTAGGAGCAATTGGTTCTTTTCTTTTTTCTTCTCTGGTTTCAAGGTTAGTTAAAAATCAGCCGCCGGGAAAAATTAATAACTGGTTTAAAAAATTGCAATTAATTTCTGTTTCAGTTTATTCTTTAGGGCATGGAACAAATGACGCACAAAAAACAATGGGAATTATTTCTTTAATGCTTTTTTCAGGTGGTTTTCTTGGAACTCAATTTGATATTCCCTGGTGGGTTATAATTATTTCACACACTACTATTGCTTTAGGAACAATTGCAGGAGGCTGGAAAGTAGTTAAAACAATGGGAACTAAAATCACTAAATTAAGGCCGATTAATGGTTTTTGTGCTGAAACTGCAGGAGCAGGAGTAGTCATTGGAAGCAGTTTATTTGGAATTCCTGTAAGTACAACTCATGTAATTTCTGGTTCAATTATAGGTGTTGGTTTAACTAAAAGGCTTTCTGCGGTTAGATGGGGAATTGCAAGAAACATTATTTGGGCATGGATTTTAACTATTCCTGTTACAGCTTTCATCGGAGCTTTAAGTTATTTAATTTTAAATCCAGTAATTAATTTTCTTTAAAAACTTTTTTAGTTTTTCAGTTGCTTTTGCTCTGTGAGAAAATTTATTTTTGTTTTTTCTTGAAAAAAACGCTAAAACTTTTTTCTTTCCTTTTGGAACAAAGATTTTTTCGTAAGCTAAAACATCTTTTTTTTCTAAATAAACTTTTTTTGTTATTTTTCCATACATTTTTCCTGTAAAAGTTTTTGTTTTTTTTCCGTCAGTAAAACAGATTACTGTTTCAAAAAAAGCATTTCTTTTTTTTCCTTTAAGTTTTTTTAATAGTCCATCAAAATCAAGTTTTAGATATTGTCTTTTTGGTTCTGTTCCAGGAAAATTTTTTAATGCAGTAAAATAAATTCCTGTATCTTCAACAATTAAAGGTTTTTTTGTTTTTTTAAATGCCTGAACTGCTTTAATAACTGCAATTTCTTTAACTGAATTTAATTTTGGTTATTTTATTTCAAGTTTTTTTTGTTTTATTTTAATTTTTTTTCCTAAAATTTTATTGATTTCTTCTACTTTATGTTTATTTCCTGTAACAAAAATTAATTCCATAAAACTTTTGTTTTCCTAAAGGTTTAAATAATAGTTTTAACACTTTTAATTTTATGAAAAAGTTTGTCTTTTTTTCTTTATTATTAATTTTGTTTTCCGGTTGTCTGCTTCAGCCTCAGATTACAATTAAATCTGCTGAAATTTCAGATGAAAACATTAAAATTAATGTTTATTCAAATAAAAGCACTACTGCTTTACTGAAAGTTTCTGATTAAGTTGATTCGTGTAAAAAAAATTTTGTTTTAAAGCAAGGAACTAATGATATTCTTCTTAAATGCAGTTTAAATGACTCAAAAGTTTTAATTGAAATTTCAGCTGAAAAAAATAGTTTTTCAAAAGAAGTTGAATTAGAATTTAATGAATCAAGTGTAAATAAAAAAGTTTTTGCTTTAATTGAATCAACAAATGAAGGAAAACTCTTTAAAATATTTGAAAAAAACTTTAATGACTCTTATTTATGTAACGCAGAAAAATTAGTTGAAATTTCAAAAAAAAGTCAGGAGTTAGCTTCACAAATGCCTTATGGAGTCAGCAATAAAACTTATGATTTTAATTTAAATAAAACCCAGTTAAATGCTTTGCAAATGCAGATTAATAAAACAAAAAATTGTGTTGTTGATTTCCAAAAAGAAATTTCAGATAAAGGAAATGGATTGTTTGAAGTTAAATATTCTATTGTGCCTTCAGGAGACTGCAGTTATGCCGGCGGAAATTCTGGTTCAGGTTCTATTACTGCACAAAAAGACACAGTAGTATTTGAAGTTAATTTAAAAAATAATTCAGTTAAAGCAACTAAAGGAGGCTTTGACGAAGTTAAAACTAAAGACCAAAAAGAAATACTTGACTTGCAGTTTAAATTGTTTGAATTAATGGATGGCTGTATGAAAGCTTTTTTGCTTGGAGTAAATCCAGTTAATCAAATAAATGAAATTAATTCGTTTAAAGAAGATTTTTGCATTACTTCTGCTGACAGTCCTATTGAAATAACTTATTTTGAACCTGAACCAAAATACTTAATTCTGCATGTAAAAAATAATTCTGATTCCTCAATTGAATTAACTGGTTTTACTGGGTCTTCTGATTTAACTTGTAATGCTTGTCCTCAGACAATTGCTTCAGGAAAAATGACTGTATTTAATTTAATGGGAGAATTTTCAGGAAAAGTAAAAGAACAATTAACAATTAATTATACTTTAAACGGATTAGATTATTCAGTGTTATCTGACTGCACTGGAACTGTAATAGCCATAGAAAAATTAGAACAGGAATCAAATGTAATTGAAATTGATGTTAAAGAAAATCAGCAAAGCCAGAATCTTGACTTAAATCTTACAATAATAGATGGAAATACTGTTTCTCCTTAAATTTATTTTAAATTTTTTTCCATGAATTCTTTTATTGCTTGAGTTCCTTTAATTATGTTTTCTTCTGATGTAGCAAAAGAAAACCTTAAATGTTCTCCTTCTGTTTTGATTCTTTCCCCAAAATGAATATCTGAAAGTACTGCAACTTTTGCTTCATTTAATAATTTTTTTCTTAATTCTTCTGAGTCTTTTATTCCGGTTATTTCACATGCTTTAGTTACATTTGGATAAGCATAAAATGTTCCTAAAGGCTTTAAGCAGTTAAATCCCGGAATTTCATTTAATTTTTCCACTATTATGTCTCTTCTTTTTTTGAATGATTCAGTCATTTTATCTGCATCATTTTTTGCGTTTTTTTCAGTTAAAGCTGCAATTGCACCATATTGATTTGAATGACATGCACAGGCATTAATATTTGTAACCCAAGTCGTAAAATGTTCAGCTAGTTTTTCATTTATTGCATAACCTATTCTCCAGCCGGTCATAGCAAAAGTTTTTGAGACGCCTGTTGCAATAATTGTTCTTTCCTGCATTCCTTTAATTGAAGCAATACTTTCAAATTTTCCTTCAAATAAAATATTAGAGTAAATTTCATCTGAATAAACCCATAAATCTTTGTCTATTGCAATGTCTGCTATTCCTTTTAATGATTCTTTTGTTAATACTCCTCCAGTAGGGTTTTGAGGAGAATTAATTATAATTAATTTTGTTTTATCTGAAACTCTTTTTTCAAATTCATTTAAATCAAAATTAAAGTTTTTTGATTCAAGAATATTGTAAGGAACAGGAACTGCGCCATTAACTGTTGCTTGTGCATGGTAAATGGGGTAACCGGGATTAGGATACATTACTTCATGTCCTTTACCAAAATCTGTTGTAGTCATTATTGTATGAGTAATAAATGATTTTGCTCCTGAATCAACAACAACACTTTCAGGGTTAATTTCAATGCCTCTTAATTTGCCTTCAGATTCTGCTATTGCTTTTCTTAATTCAAGTATTCCGCAGGAAGAAGTATAACCTGATTTTCCTGAGTCAATTGCTTTTTTTGCAGCATTTTTAATTGTTTCAGGAGTATCAAAATCTGGTTGTCCAATACAAAAACTAATTATGTTTTCTCCTAAAGCTTTTTTTTTGTTTACTTCAGCTAACACAACAAAAGCATTTTCTGTTCCTAAATTTTTTGTTCTATTGGATACTTCAGGCATTTTTTCCCCTCAAATAAAGTTTTATGATTAAATTACTTTAAGCAATTATTTAAAAATTCATTTATTTTGTTTATTTTCTTTTTTTTAAAATTTATTTTTTTTTTTATTTCTTAAATTCATTTGTAAATAGCTTCAATTATTTCTTTTTTTAATTTAGGAAACTGAGCTAACCATTCTTTTCTTTCTTGTTTTAGTTTTTCTACTTTTTCATTGTATTCTTTTTCTGAATAATATCTTGAAGGTTCAAATTGTTCAAAATCAAATCCTTCAATTTCTTTTGGAACCAAATAACCCCAGTTTCTTGATTCTTTCCATTCAATTCTGTTTTGAGCAATAAACTTCATGATTTGAGTGGATAATTTAATTGAAATGTCTTTTCCTTTTCCAAAACCAGTTCTTCCAATTCCGCCTGTATTCATTAAAAAACATTCAATATCTGGATTGGCTTTTAATATTTCATATAACCTGTTTCCTTCTTTTTCTTCTTTTCCTATAATAAAAGGATTTGTTCCAACTACTCTTTTTGATTGTCCTGCTTTAGCTGGATCTCCTGCTGAAGTTTCAATGCTTTCCCCTAACATAAAAAAAGCAGCAGCTTGTTCTGTGTTTAATTTTGCTATTACAGGAACAATGTCTTCTCTTCTAGTAATAAAAATTATTTTATCTGCTTTATGCAAATCAACTGTTTTTCCTGCTCCTTTAACTGAATTTCTAGGTAAAACTCCTCTTCCATTTGAAGTTAATTCAAAGTCATCAAAGTCAACTTTTCCGTTTTCTTTTACTTTAATGTTTTCAAATATTGCGGTTGGTTTTGTTGCGGCTTCAAATAAAACTTTCTGGCTTTCATCTAATCCTTCTGTTTTAATAAAAAAACCAAATTCTGTTCCAGCACAAAATCCTTTTTCATCCATTAATAATACGTCATCCTGCCTTATGCTGACTTGATTTTCTTCTAATCCATGAGAATGAATTGTTAAAGTTGTTTTTCCTGTTCCGCTTAAGCCAAACATAATAAATCCTGCGTCTTTTAGTTTTCCGTTTTTGTCTTTAATTGAAATGCATTTGCTTCCTGCATGAAAACCTAATCCTTTTGAATTAATTTTATGATTAAACATTGTCATTCTTAAAAAAGATTTTTTTACTTCTCCAAAATAATCTGTTCCTAAACAAAAAGTTATTCCTTGTTTTGGATAACAAAAAATTTTAGTTTCATTCCATTCAGGAACATGAATGCTAATTAAATCAGGTGAATCTTTTTTTTTTGGAAACAGCATATAATTCCACATAAAAGGAAGTTTTGCGTTTTCTTTTGTTGTATATAATCTGCATGCTAATTCGTATTCTGGATTATTGCACATTGTTTTATCCATTTGAATTAATTTTTTGTCTTTTAAGTAATCTAATACTTTTTCTGCTAATTCTTCTGCGTTTTTTTCTTCTATTTTTTTTTGTTTTAATCCTAATTCAACTTCAGGCACCATAAAAGTTTTTTTTGCACTTCTGTTCCTTATTTTTGAAACATAAGAAGCAGAACCAAATTCAGTTGTAGTTTCTTTGTCTTTAGCCATTTCCCTTAATTCTTCAGGAGAAGGATTAACAATTAATTCACAGTTTTCTTTTATTTTTTTAATTAAATAGTCTTTTTGCATTCTTTCACTTTTTTTAACTGAAAAACAAATTATGTATTCAAAAATTATTTAAATTAACCGTTCAGGTTAATTTTTAATTAATTAATTTTTTTGTTTTTGCTGTATAAAATTAATTCAATTTCATCAATTAGTTTTTCTGCATCTTTTATTGCTTCTTGTGAATCTTCTTTTGTACAGCCTGCTCCAATATATTGTATTGCGTGTCTTGTAATTCTGTAAGAATCTGCTGTCTGCAGTAATTCTGTTAAATTATTTTTTTCTTTATATATTTCTTTTACTGCAGTAATCATTGCTGAATGGCTTCTTTCTTTTAAGTTGTTTTTGAATAATAATGCTCTTATTGAATGAAATATTGATTGGTACGCAAGACTAAAAGCTACATCGAAATATTCTATTTTTTGGTTTCCTTTTGCTTTTTCAATAAATTTTTCTGCTATTGTTATTGAACCTGAAATTTCATGTTTGCTTGACTTATTTTTAATTAATAAGCCTTTTTCAATTAATGCTTTTATTTTCACAGTAATTCTCCAAGCAATAAAATGTTGTTTTTTGATACTGCTAAACCAAAACTTTCTTTTGACTGTTTTTTCCATTCAGTTAAAGTAAAAATTTGCATTCTTGCTTCTTTTAGTGTTTTTTCTTCCATTTTTTTTATTGAATTCAACTTTAATTTTTTTTCTTGACTTACTGCAATTAAATCAATATCGCTTTTTTTGTCAAAAGTTCCTTTTGCATGGCTTCCGTATAATACTAAAGAAACAACAAAAGGATTGTCTTTCTGAAATTTTTCAATAAAATGCATTATTTTTGAAATAAAAAACGTTTTTTTTAATTCAAGAGTTAAAGGAGTTTCTTTCAGTGAATAACTTAAAACATTAGCTGTTCTTTCTTTCTCTAAAATTCCCTGTTTTTCGTATTCCAAAAGATATTTCTGAGAGGTTCCTGAACTGATTTTAAGTTTTTTTGCCAGTCCTTTTACATGAATTTTCTCAGGGCTTCGTAGAAAAAATTCAAGTATTTTCCATCCTTTGAATTTATTCCAGTTATATAACATAATAAAACAAACTATCGTTCAATATATAAAACGAACGTTTTATTTATTCTTTGACTTGGAACTATTTTGTAAAATTTTCGCATATAAGTTTTCATTGTTTAGATAAAGTGTTCTAGTCCGTTAATATATTTGGCTATTACTTCGCCATTGTTTTTTAGTATTACTTTTCCCCACATAGTTCTGTCATCCCGTTTTGTTTCTTCTTTTAGTTGAAAATTATATATATGAACTTTTTCATTTAAGGAATAAAATTCATTTTCAGTCATTAAACAATTTCCTGAAAGGGCTCCTTTGCATTCAAAATCAAATAATTTAATTTCTTGTGGGAAAAGAATTTCGCTTTTTCCTAAAATGAAATCAGATGCCTTAAAATAAACTCCAAACACATCTGCATCTTCAAGTTCATAAAATTCTTCTTTTGCTTTCTCTTCTAATTGTTGTTCAGTTAACTTTTGAGTACAGCCACTAAATAAAACTGACAAAAATAAAATTATTATTAGAATTGTTTTTTTGTTCACAATATTACTTATAAACTCTTTATATAAAAGCTTTTCTTTTCGTTTTTTGTCGTACAGATTAATTTAATATTTTTTTTATCTTTGTTTAAATTTATTCCACAGAAAACTTATCAAACAGGAAATAACCCACAAATAAGCAAATCCAATTGTGAACATAATTATTAAATACCATTTATCAAAAAACTGAATTCCAAATAAATCAAACAAAAAGATTACTGGAAAAAACAAAATATTGGCTATCTCATGATTTAATTGACCACCTATAAAATAGTTTCCAGATTCAGAAAAAACCTCAACTCCTAAGCTAAAATAAAAATCTATAATTGCTAAAACAGCAAATATTAAAAAAATAATCCAAGTATTTTTAGCTGGTCTAAAAAATTCTTTCAAATCCATAAAACAATAGTATGAAATAACTAATATTTAAGCTTTCCTAATCCCTTTTCGTCGTTTGTCGTTGCATTCATTTTAAATAATTTTGTGTGTCAGAACTTTTCAGGGAGAATTGAGGGGGAATTAATTACGTTGAAGAATAAGTTAGTTTTAATTCTTTTTTTCTTTTTTAATCAATTGTTATTTAAATTATTTGATTCTGTTTTTTTATGTTATGAGTGAAATTATTATTGATGCAAAAAATATTGTGAAAACTTATGTTATGGGTGAAACAAAACTTAATGCATTAGATGACGTAAGTTTTGAATTAAAAAAACAGGAATTTGTTGCAATAATGGGTCCAAGTGGAAGCGGAAAAACTACTTTACTTGATGTTTTAAGTGTTTTGTTAAGGCCTACTTCAGGGGAAGTTTTCATAAACAAAAAACCTATTTCTAAAATGAATGATAATGAATTAGCTTTAATCAGGGGAAGAACTATTGGTTTTGTTTTTCAGACATTTAATTTAATTAATCGTTTAACTGCAAAAGAAAATGTTATGATGCCTTTATGGTTTCAAGGCATTCCAAAAAATAAAAGAGAAAAAATATCTGAAGAAATATTAACTGATGTTGGTTTAGCTGACAGAATGCATCACAGGCCCACTGAATTATCTGGAGGACAAAGGCAGAGGGTTGCTATTGCAAGAGCCTTAGCAGTTAACCCTGATATTATTGTTGCAGATGAACCAACAGGAAACCTTGATTCTGTTTCAGGAAAACAAATAATGGAATTAATTAATGAACTGCATGACAAAAAAGGAAAAACAATTTTAATGGTTACTCATGAAAGAGAAATTGCAGATCATGCTGAAAGAATAATTCATTTAAAAGACGGAAAAATAATTCATAATGAAACACTAAAAAAAAAGAAAATAACTGAAAAAAGCGTTAAATAAATAAATGATTAATTTTTAAATTAAATATTGTTAATTATTATAGAAGTGTAATTTTTAATTTAAATATTTTTTTATAAGAGGTGTAATTTAAATGAAAAAACTTGGATTAATTTTTTTTGTTTTGGCTTTTGCTGTAACTGTCAGTGCAGTTAATTTAGATATGAATTCTGTTACTTATTCTCCTTCTCCGGTTATGCCTGGGGATTCTTTTGAGTTATGGGTTGTAGTAAAAAATACTTCAGGAGCAGATTCAAAAGATGTTGTTTTTAATTTGGATTTAGATTATCCTTTTTCTTTGAATCCTGGAGTTAATTCAGAAAAAGAATTAGGAACAATTAAAGCTTATCAAAGAACTTTAGTGAAATATACTGTAAGAGTGGATTCAGGAGCATTAAATGGAAGTTATACTTTAAGATTAGAAGCAACAGAACAAGGAGAATTAGGAAGCAGTTTTCCTTATACAATTGATGTAAAAAAAATTAATCCTCAAATTGAAATAATTTCTGTTTCTCCAATTGAAATTTCTCCTGGAGAAACCGTTGAAGTTAAATTAGATTTAAGAAATATTGGTTCAGGCAAAGCATTAGATGTTTTAATTGGAAGCCAAGAAGACAGAACTGTTACTTCAACTGGAATAGTAGTTGAAAGAGAATTAAAGCAGTTAGGAAGTTCTTTTGTTTATTTAAGTGAATTAAAAGCAGGAGAACAAAAAACGGTTTCAATTTTATTAGGAGTTAATCCTGAAGCAGAACAGCAGACTTATATGGTTCCAATTACAATTAAATTAAAAGACGAAGAATTAACTGATTATACTCAAACTAAATATATTGGAATTAAAGTAACTGAAAACGCTGAATTAGATTCAGTTATAAGTAATGCTGAACCAAGAGCTTTTCCCGGAGGAAAAACAGAATTAACTTTTGATTTATTTAATACAGGCATTGGAGACGCTAAATCTGTTGTTGCAGTAATTTCAACTGATATCGGAGTATTTGATAATTCAAAGCATTTTATTGGAACAATGAATGCAGATGACTTTGATTCCTTTAAAGAAAACTTAAAATTAAATTCAAACATAAAAACAGGAGACTATTTAATTAAAATTGAATTTAATTACAAAGACAAATATGGCATACAAAAAACAACAACAAAATTTTTGACTTTAAAAGTCTTTAATTCAGCTGAAGCTTCATCAGGAGAATTCAATTTATGGTTTTATATTGTTGTTTTAATTGTAGTTTATTTTGCCGGCAAAAAAATTTACTTTAAATTCATAAAAAAAAGTAAGTGAAAGGAGTTTTTAAATCATGGTTGATTTGGAAACTTTTTCGGTTGCCTTCAAAAATATTCGAAACCAGAAAATAAGAAGTTATTTAACTTTGCTTGGAATTGTAATTGGAATTGCAGCAATTGTTTCTTTAATTGGAATAGTTCAAGGGTTACAATTTTTTATTTCAGGTGAACTGCAGTCTTTAGGTTTAGATACTATTTTTGTTGAACCAGGTTCAGATATGGGAATTTCAACTGCTGTTTCCAGAACTTTATCGCAGGATGACTTGGATTTAATTAAAACTATTCCTGGAGTAGAAGATGCAACCGGCTTTTGGGAGACTTCGACTATAATGGAATATAATGGACAGGAAGCAGAAGTCATTTTGATTGGAATGGAACCAGATAAAATGTATTTATTAGAAAACATGGGTTATGTTAAAATAATTGAAGGAAGAACTTTCAGTAAAAATGACATGTATTCTGTCGGCTTATACCAGAGTTTTGCAGAAGAAACTTTTGATACGCAAGTTCAAATAAAAGAAAATGTTAAAATGAATGAAAAAACTTTTCGTGTAATTGCAATAAGCAAAGATAATACTTTTGCGTCTGCTTTTGGTGCGTCAAATATGATTTTAGTTACTGACACTATAGTAAAAGAATTTTTTGGCGAAGAAAAACCAACTGAATTAATTGTGACTGTAACTGACACAGATAAAATAAAAAAAGTACAGGAAAAAATTGATTATGAATTAGAAAAAAAACACGGCACAAAAGACTTCTATACTATGACTTCAGAAAATTTACTGGCAGGAGCAGATGTAATTTTAAGTTTAGTCGGTTTAGTTGTTTTTGTTATTGCTGGTATTTCTTTGGTTGTTGGCGGTATTGGAATTATGAATACTATGTTAATGGCTGTAATGGAGAGGACTAGGGAAATTGGAATTATGAAAGCAGTAGGAGCAACAAATACAATTATTTTATCTTTATTTTTAGTTGAATCAGCTTTAATTGGATTAATTGGAGGAATTATAGGGGTGTTTCTTGGAATAGGAATTGCTTTTTTAGCTTCTTTTGCTGCAGCTTACTCTGGTTTTCCGTTTAATGCTTTTCCTTCACTTGAATTAATTGCAGGAGCATTAATTTTTTCTTTAATTGTTGGAATGGTTTCAGGTTGGATTCCTGCACAAAGAGCAGCTAATCTTGATCCGGTTGAATCATTGAGGTTTGAGTGAAAAAATGGATTTAGAATTATTTTCCCGTGCAACAGAAAACCTGAAAAGACAAAAATTCAGAAGCCTGCTTACTTTATTAGGAATAATTATTGGAATTGGTTCTGTTGTTGCATTAATTTCAATTGGAGATGGATTTAATAAATCTGTTGAAAAAGAATTTGAAAAAATGGGTTCAAATACTTTAATTATTCTGCCTGGTTCAAGTTTTATGTCAAGTGTTTTTGCTAAACTGGAAAAAAAAGATGTTGACAGAATTGAAGCAATAAAAGGAGTTGAAAGTGCTACTCCATTATTTTTAGCTTCTCAGACAGTTGGATTTAAAGAAGAAAAAAAAAGTGCTTTGTTAGTGGGAATTGATACAAAAAAACAGGATTTACTTGAAGACATAGGATTATTGTCTATAGGTGAAGGAAGAAATTTAACTTCATCTGATTCTTTTTCTGTTTTAATTGGAAAAAGATTTTCAGAAGAGAAATTTGATTCAGAAATAGAATTAAAACAAAAACTTGTTTTAGATGGAAGTTATTTAAGAGTTGTAGGAATAACTAAATCTGCAGGACAATCTTTTGGAGCAGCATTTGATTCAGCTATAGTAATTAATTATAAAACCTTAGAAGAAATTACAGGAGAAGAATTAACTCCTTTTAGGATTTTTGCTAAAGCAGTAAACAAAAAAGAAGTATCAGAAGTAAAAGAAAGAATAAAAAAAGAATTAAAAAAAGCTCACGGCAAAGAAGACTTTCAGATAATGACTGCATCTCAAATACAGGAAAGTGCTTTATCTATTTTAGGTTTAATTCAAATGGTTTTAGTTTTTATTGCAGGAATTTCTTTGGTTGTTGGCGGTATTGGAATTATGAATACTATGTTAATGGCTGTAATGGAGAGGACTAGGGAAATTGGAATTATGAAAGCAGTAGGAGCAACAAATACAATTATTTTATCTTTATTTTTAGTTGAATCAGGAGTAATTGGTTTAATCGGCGGATTTATTGGTTATGTTATTGGTTTTAGTATTGCTTTGATTGGAGGAATGATTGCAAGTTCTTCTGGAATTAATTTAATAATTGAATTTAATCCTTTACTTTTATTTGGTTCGCTTGCTTTTGCTTTTTTAATCGGCATGATTTCAGGTTTTATTCCTGCAAGAAGAGCTTCATTAATGGAGCCAGTTGAAGCACTAAGAGAAGAATAATTATCTACTCGTTTTTGGGTAGCCAAACATTTTTAAGTAGTATTTATTTCTTTTATTTATGGTGAGTAAATGAAGATTGGAATAGCTGATACAATGTTTTCAAGAATTAATATGTTTGCTTTTGCTGAACAGCAGTTAAAAGAATTAAATTTTTCAGGAGACACCGAAAGATATACTGTTCCAGGCATAAAAGATTTACCTGTTGCATGCAAAATTTTATTTGAAAAATTCAACTGCGATTTAGTTATTGCTTTAGGCATGCCTGGAAAAGAAAAAATAGATAAAACTTGTTCTCATGAAGCTTCTTTAGGAATTCAGGCAGTCCAGTTAATGACAAACAAGCATATTCTTGAAGTTTTTGTTCATTTAGATGAAGCAAAAAATGAAAAACAATTATTTGAAATAAGTGAAAACAGAACAAAAAAACATGCAATTAATGCAGTTAAATTACTGGAAGGAAAAACTGCTTTATCTGACTTAGCAGGAAAAGGAATAAGACAGGGTTTCAGTAATGCAGGTGAAATTAAGAATGAATAAAAAAATTGCTTTTGTTACCGCAGAATACCATAAAGAGATAACAGAAAAAATGCTTGAATCTGCTTTAAGTAAAGCAAAAAAATTAAATTTAGATGTAGTTGAATCTGTTTTTGTTCCCGGAGTATTTGATTTTCCTTTAATTGTAAAAAAACTTTTAGAAAAAAAAGAAATTCAAGGAATAGTTGTTTTAGGTTGTGTTATTCAAGGGGAAACTGCTCATGATAAATTAGTTTCTTTTATTTCTGCAGAAAAAATTTCTTTTTTGTCTTTGGAATTCAATAAACCTGTTGCTTTTGGAGTTTCAGGGCCGAGAATGACTAAAGAAACTGCAGTTAAAAGAATTAATTCTGTTTCAGTTCATGCAGTTGAATCAGTTTCAAAATTAATTGATTTAATGGAGGAATTATAGTGTTTTCTTCTGTTCCTGAAATTTTAATTGAAATAAAAAAAGGAAATTTTGTTATTGTTGTTGATGATAATGACAGGGAAAACGAAGGAGACTTATTTATTCCTGCTGAAAAAATTTCTGTAAAACAAATGGCTTTTTTGATTGAACATTCATCAGGAATAATTTGTGTTCCAATGACTGAATCAAGGTTAAATGAATTAGGAATTCCAAGAATGACTGTAAATAATTCAGATAATTTTGATACAAGTTTTTCTGTTTCAGTTGATGCAATACAAAAAGTTGGTTCTGGTATTTCAGCTAAAGACAGAACTGAAACAATTAAAGCTTTAATTAATCCTGCTTCAACAAAAAAAGATTTTGGCATGCCCGGCCATATTTTTCCTTTGTATTCAAAGCAAGGCGGAGTCCTTGAAAGAAACGGCCACACGGAATCTGCGGTTGACTTATGCAGATTGTCAGGTTTATTTCCAGCCGGAGTAATTGGAGAATTAATGAATAAAGATGGAAGCGTTAAATCTCTTGAACAAATTAAAGATTTTTCTATTGAACATGAAATCAAAATTATTTCTGTTAATCAGTTAGTTGAATTTATTAAAAAAAACCCTGAAAAAATTAAGTTAAATAAAAAATTAAAATTAAATAAAAGTTCAGTTGAATTTTTGGCTTCAGCTAATGTTCCGACTAATTTTGGTGAATTTAATGTAACTGCTTTTTCTTTTTCTAAAGATAATTCAGTTCATTTAGCTTTAGTTAAAGGAATTATTAAAGAACAGGAAGTTTTAGTTAGAATTCATTCAAGCTGTATTACTGGTGAAACTTTTCATTCTTTGAAATGCGATTGCGGAATACAATTAAATACTGCAATGAAAAAAATAAATGAAGAAGGAAAAGGAATAATTATTTATTTGTTTCAGGAAGGAAGAGGCATTGGTTTAACTGAAAAAATTAAAGCTTATAGTCTGCAGGAAAAAGGTTTTGATACAGTTGAAGCAAATAATGCTTTAGGTTATAAAACTGATTTAAGGGATTTTTCTGTTGCCGCAGAAATTTTAAAAAAATTTAAAGTAAAAAAAGTTAAATTAATGACTAATAATCCTGAAAAAATTTCTTCTCTTGAATCAAATGGAATAAAAGTTTCAAAAAGAATTCCATTAAAAGTTATTCCTTCAGTTTATGCAGCAGACTATTTTAAAACAAAAAAAACAAAAATGGGGCATTTGCTTTAAATTGAAACTTTTATTTCTTCAATTGTTCCAGTCTTTAATTAAATTTTCTATGTGTCTTAATTCTATTGGTCCTGAATTGTCATATTCATAAACTGATTTAGTTTTGTCTCCTATTGTTAATCTTATTGTTACACTCTGTGAATCAGTAAAGCATGACGTCTTAATTGATGGGTCCTTTCGACAGTCATAATCATCTTTAAGGGTAAAAAAATCTAAATGTTGTATCTGGAATGCTAAATTTTCAAGTTTTTCTCTATCCATCTTAAATTGTTCTGTTTTTTGTTCAAAACGGCTTTCATTTGTTTTAAAAATTAGTGTTCCATCATTAGCGAATTCATATGAATAACCCCAGCCTGTAAACATTACTCCTTTCCCATAAAAAATTTCAATGTTTTTATCTTTTAATTGTCCTGAATATTTAATTTCCTGGAAACTGCTGTAATCTTGTTTTAAAGGAATAAAAAGTATAACAGTTAGTAGATTAAGTACTATAAAGATTACAGCAAAAATGCTTATTACAAAAACAATAATTTCGGTTATTGCTTTTATAATATTATTTTTCATTTTTGATTCAAAGACACTGAAAATTATTTTTGAAGTCAGATAAATTGACCACATAATAAAAAACAAAGTAGCTAGTCCTAACCCATAACCAGAATAACCCATATAATAAAATATGTTCAAAGAAAAAAAGCCTAATGCATAATTCATTACTGCGTTTAATATAATGAAAGGGGCAAAAAATAAACTAGACAGATAAAATATTTCTTTGAATGTAGCTGAGCCGTTGCAGATAGCATTTAGAATATAAAAAATAACATAATAAACTAAAAGAAAAGGGATAAGAAATAAAACTGCTAAAATTAGTTCATTAACAATGCTCTGGAGACTAAATCCCGAATGGACACTCTGGGTTGAAAAAAAAGCAGTAAAAAAGGCTGATAAAAAAGCGTAAATGATTAAGCCAATTGCAAAATTTTTTAATCCCTCATAATATGAAGAGTTAACCTTCTCTTTCTCAAAAGTTTCTTTAGGTTTAACTAAAACATTAAACCAAGTTGAAATAAAATCTAAATTCATGTTGTTCAAATAAAGATAAAACTAATATTTAAATCTTAGTTTTTGGTTTTGACGAAGAAATAATATTATAAATAAGAAAGAAGTAATAATTCTAAAATGAAAAAAATTTTATTTATTCTAACTTTAGTTATTATTTTGTTTTTAGGATGTACTGAAAATAGTAGTAATAACAATAAAATAATTAAAAATGCAGAAAAATATTTTGAAGAAAACTATTCTGATTCTGGTGAATTTGGAGAACCCTCATTAACTAAGGAAGATTTTGAAAAATTTAGAGTGGATTTTACTAGAGAGGGCGGGTGGATTGGCTGCAAAATAGATAAAGTTTCTATTTTTTTAGATAGTGAAGGACAAGTAATAAATTCTTCAGAAAGAATGCTTTGTGCAGACTAATCTTCGTTTTTTGTCGTTGCATTCAATTTAAATATTTTTTTTGTTTTGTAAGTTGTTTAGGGGTTTTTTAGAAGGGAATTTAAGTTCAATACAGTGAAAAAATAGTTTTTTTATTTGATTGCAATTATTATTTTCTATAATGAAAGAAAAAAAAATGCAGGGTGTTGTTTTTTGGTAAAGTTTTTTTCTGAAAAAAAGTTTATGCAGAAAGCATTAGACATTTCTTTGAAAGGAAATCCTTCTCCTAATCCTTTTGTCGGATGCATAATAGTAAAAAACAATAAAATTATTTCTAAAGGATTCCACAAAAAATTCGGAGAAAAACACGCAGAAATTAATGCATTACAAAAAGCAGGAAAAAAAGCAAAAAACGCAGAATTATATGTTTCATTAGAACCATGCAGTCATTATGGCAAAACGCCTCCTTGTGTTAATGCAATAATTAATTCAAAAATAAAAAAAGTATTTATTGCATTAAAAGACCCAAACAAATTAGTTAACGGAAAAGGAATAAAAAAACTAAAAAAAGCAGGAATCAACGTAAAAACAGGTTTACTGAAAAAACAAGCAGAAAAAATAAATAAAGCATTTATTAAATTTCAGAAAACAAAAAAACCTTATGTAATCTTAAAAACTGCAATGACATTAGACGGCAAAATTGCTTCTCAATCATTTAATTCAAAATGGATTTCAAATAAAAAATCAAGAAAAAAAGTTCACGAAATAAGAAATAAAGTTGATGCAATTTTAGTTGGAGAAAACACTGTAATAAAAGACAACCCAAAATTAACTTCAAGAATAAAAAACGGAAGAAATCCTTTAAGAATAATTGTTGCAGGAAAAAAACTGTCATCAAAACTAAATGTTTTTGCAGATGAAAACTTTTTAATTGCAACAACAAACAAAAAATTGTTTAAAGAAAAAAAATTTAAAGGAAAAATAATTGAATTAAAAATAAAAAATAAAAAAGCAATTAAATTAAAAGAAAAAAATAATTTAGTTAATTTAAATGATTTAATGAAAATTTTAGGAAAAAAAGGAATTTCAAGTGTTTTAATTGAAGGCGGTTCAAAAATTTATACTTCGTTCTTAAAACAAAAACTAATAGATAAATTTGTTTTTTTTATTGCACCAAAAATTTTAGGAAAAGGAATTCCTGTTTTTGGAGATTTAAAAACAAAAAAAATAAACAAAGCAGTAAAATTAACCGGAATTTCAGTTGAATTAATTGAATCAGATTTAATGATTACTGCTTATCCTGAATACTGAATTATTTTATTTATTGCCTTTTTTTTATTTAATTATTTGTTTATTTTATTCATCTTTGTGTTCATGCATTGGATTTCCACAGCAATGATTTACTTCAACTGTTTTACCGCAGGAATTACACTTCAAAGTATTTCCTTCCAATTCCATTGGTTTATCACAACATCTATTTGATTCAACTTTTGATTCACATGAATCACATTTTAATACAGCCATAATACCACTCTCCTGAATTAATAAGAAATAAAACAAACAAAAGATTTAAATAATAATTGTTATTAAATAATATTAGTTATTAATAGTGATTTTGTGGCTGAAGCAAGAAAAACCGTTCAGATGACTAAAGTTTTTGAATATTTATCTAAAGTTAATACTCATCCAACTGCTGAAATGGTTTTTAATGAAGTAAAAAAAGAAATTCCTTCAATTACTTTAGCTACAGTTTACCGTAATTTAAATAAATTAGCAGAAAATAAAAGTATTTCAAAACTTGAAATTAATGGAGAATTTAGGTTTGATGCAGATTGTTCTTTGCATGAACATTGCGTCTGCAGGGAATGTTTTTCTATAACTGAATATGTTGACAAGAAATTTCCTAAAAATCTTTTGGATAATTTTAGGTCAGGCAAATTCAAGGCAGATTCTGTTAATGTAATTTTTTATGGTTTATGCAATAACTGTTTAAAAAAAAGGAAGTGAAAATATGATTAAAATAAATGAAAAAGCACCAGAGTTCTCAACTAAAGCTTTCCATAATGATGAAGTAAAAACAGTCAGTTTATCTGACTTTAAAGGAAAATGGGTTGTTTTGTTTTTTTATCCAGCTGACTTTACTTTTGTCTGTCCTACTGAATTAGGGGATTTAGCTGATAATTATGGAAAATTCAAGGAATTGGGTGCAGAAATTTTAAGTGTCAGCACTGACACTGAATTTGTTCATAAAGCATGGCATGATAATTCTGAAACAATAAAAAAAATTAAGTTTCCAATGTTAGCTGACCCGACAGGAAAAATCTGCAAAGACTATGAAACTTATATTGAAGAAGAAGGCTTAAGTTTAAGGGGAACTTTTGTTATTGACTCTGAAGGAATTCTTAAAGCATTTGAAATTCACGATAACAGTATTGGAAGAAGTACTGTTGAATTGCTGAGAAAAATTGAAGCAGCAAAATTTGTTAAAGAACATAAAGGACAGGTTTGTCCAATGAACTGGCATAAAGGAGAAAAAACTTTAAAGCCTGGATTAAACTTAGTTGGAAAAATTTAGGAGAGTGAAAAAATGAAACATGAATTACCAAAATTAGAATTTGAATATAATGCATTAGAGCCTTTTATTGATGCAAAAACAATGGAAATCCATCATTCAAAGCACCATCAAGGTTATGTAAATAAATTAAATAAAGCTTTAGAAAATCATTCTGAATTACAGGAAAAAACTTTAAAGGAATTAATTGTTGAAGTTAATGTTCTCCCAGAAAAAATAAGAACTGCAGTAAAAAACAATGGCGGAGGAGTAATTAACCATAATTTTTTCTGGACAATACTAAAAAAAGATGTTGAATTCAAAGGAGAAATAGCTGAAGCAATAACAGAAAAATTTGGTTCATTTGAAAAATTCAAGGAAGAATTTTCTAGTGCAGCTGCAACTTTATTTGGAAGCGGATGGGTCTGGCTTGTATTAAATAACGGCGAATTAGAAATAATGCAGACAAAAAATCAAGACAGTCCTTTAACTGAAGGAAAAATTCCTTTGCTTGTATTAGATGTATGGGAGCATAGTTATTACCTGAAATACCAGAATAAGCGTCCTGATTACATTAAAGCTTTTTTCAGCGTAATTAACTGGGAAAAAGTAAATGAAAATTTCCTTAACGCAAAGAAGTAATTTTTACTTCTTTTTAATTTCTTTTTCTGGTTTTTCAGTTAACTTAAGCAAAAACCTTAAATAATGTTATAATATAAGTTTATATGATAGCATGAAACTTAGGACTACTGTTTTGCATTATCCAAGGCTTGATACAGTGTTAATGATTGAAAATAAACTAAAAAATTCAGATAATTATCTTTCCAGAACTGAATTATGGAAAAATCTTCCAAAAAAAATAATGTATCAAACTTATAAAATTGTAATTGATTATTTGATTGATTCAAGAAAAGTAATTCTTACAAAAGATGATAAATTAGTCTGGGTTTTTGCAGACTCTTCCACAGCTAAAAAACTGATTGAGAAGAGTGTAACAGCTAATGCATGAAATTCGTTATTCTAAGGAATTTAATAAAGATTTTATTAAGCTAAAAAGAAAAGCTGAAAAAGGAAATCAGGAAGCAAATTATTTGCTTAAACTAATAATAAAAGCTACAGTTAAATTAAGAGCTGATAAAGAAGCAGGAAAAAAAGTTCCAAGAAAATTATGGCCAAAAGAATATATTAAAAAATACGGCTTAACAAACTTATGGAAATTTAATCTTGATTCTTACTGGAGAATGATTTATACAATTACAGGCAGGGAAATAGATTTATTTTTGATTTATTTAGAGTATTTAAATCACAAGGAATATGACAGGAAATTCAAGTATTAGTTTTCTGTTTTTTCTTTTTTTATTTTAGTTAATTCAAATGGTTCAATAAATTTCATTCTTTCTTCTAATACAATTAATTCTTCTTTTTCTGCGCCTTTTTTTGTAAAGTATTCAACGATTTCTTGAACTAATTTTTCAGGAGAACTTGCGCCAGCACTTATTCCTACATTTTTTATTTCTTTAAACCATTCTTCTTTTAAGTCTTCAACTGAATCAACTAAAAAACCTTTTTTTCCTGCAGAGACTGCTGTTTCAACTAATCTTTGAGAATTAGATGAAGTTTTTGAACCAACAATTAAAACTAATTCAACTTTTTTAATTAATTCTTTTACTGCAGCCTGCCTGTTTGTAGTAGCATAACAAATGTCTTCTTTTGGAGGATTAGTTATATTAGGAAATTTCTTTTTTATTGCTTCAATTATTTCTTTTGTTTCATTTACACTTAAAGTTGTCTGGCTTAAATAAATTATTTTTCCGTTTAATTCAAGTTCTTCTACATCTTTAATGCTTTCAACAGGATAAATTCCTGTTTTTAATTCTCCCATTACTCCTTTTGCTTCAATATGGTTTTTATGGCAGATATAAATTATTTTAAATCCATCTTTAGCAAATTTTTTTACTTCTAAATGAACTTTTGTAACTAAAGGACAAGTTGCATCAATTAATTTTAAGTTTCTTTTTTTTGCAATTTCATAATGGTTTGGAGGAGAACCATGAGCAGAAAAAACTACAACAGAATTTTCAGGAACTTCATTTATATCTTCAATTGTTATTGCGCCTTTTTTTTCTAAGTCATTAACTACATTTTTGTTGTGGACAATTTCATGTTTTACATAAACAGGTTTGCCGAATAATTCAATGCAGTCTTCAACTACTTTGATTGCTCTTTCAACTCCTGCGCAAAAACCTCTTGGGCCCACTAAAAAAACTTTTTCAACCATTAAATATCATTTCTTGTTTTTTTCTTTTTTTACTGCTTCATTTAATTTTTCAATTATTTCTTCAACTTGTTTTTCTGAGTAGCCGTGTCCTGCAAAACCCTGTCCTAAAGATTCAAATGCAGCTACATGACAGCCGACACAATGAATGCCATGTTCCATTAAAACAGGAATAATTTCAGGGTGTTTTTGCACTACTTCTCCTATAGTTAAGTCTTTTGTAATAATTTTTTCTTTAGTCATATAATAATTCAATGCAGTGCTTTTTATATAATTATGCAGTAAATAAAAGCAATAAGGCAAACCTAACTTGTTTTCAGGTAAATATAAAAAATCTTTTTTTCATTTTTTTTTAATGACTAAAATAGTTTTCAAAACTTACGGGTGCAGTAATAATTTTTCTGAATCAGAAGTAATGGCAGGCTTACTTGAAAAAGGCGGTTATACTACTGAGGAGTCAATTGAATTTTCTTCTGCTGATGCTGTTGTATTTAATATGTGTTCAGTTAAAGGTCCTTCAGTTAATCATTGTCTTAATTCAATTAAAAAAATTCTTAAAGAGTTTCCTGAAAAAAAAATTGTTGTTGCAGGCTGTATTCCAAAAATTTTAATTCCTAAAATTCATTTAATCAGCAAAAAAATCAGTATTATTAATACGCATAACCTTGAAAAAATAAATAAAGTAATTGAGTCTTCTTTTGAAAATAAACCTGAAGAATTTTCTTCTTTTGAAAGAAAAATTAAATTAAATTTTCCAAAGAAAAGAATTAATCCTGTTATTTCTATTGTGCCTATCCTTTCAGGATGCAATGATCATTGTTCTTATTGTTCTACTGTTTTAATTAAAGGGCCTGTTTTTTCTTTTCCAAAAGAATTAATTTTAACTGAAATAAAAAAAAGCATTAAACAAGGATGCAAAGAAATATGGATTACTTCACAGGATAATGGAGCTTATTTAACTGAAAAAGGAAAAACAAAATTACCTGAATTAATTGAAGAAATATGCAGGATTAAAGGAGATTTTTTGATTAGAATTGGAATGACTAATCCAACTTATATTCTTGAATGCTTAGATGAATTAATTTCTGCAATGAAAAACAAAAAAGTATTTAAGTTTCTTCATATTCCTGTTCAGTCAGGAAATAATATTGTTTTAAAAAAAATGAAAAGACGTTATACTGTTGAAGAATACAAAAAAATAATTAATAAACTGAAAAAAGAAATTCCTGAAATTTCAATTTCAACTGATATTATTGTTGGTTTTCCTGAAGAAACAGAAAAACAGTTTAAGGATTCACTTAATTTAATTAAAGAAACTAAACCTGAAGTTTTGAATATTTCTCGTTTTCAGTCAAGGCCTGCTACTTTAGCTTCAACAATGAATCAGTTAACTGGTTTAGTAATAAAAGAACGTTCAGGGAAAATGACTAAATTGTTTCATAAAATTTTAGAGGAAAATAACAAAAAATGGCTTAATAAAACCTGTGAAGTTTTAATTGATGAAAAAGGAAAAAAATTTAATCAAACTATAGGAAAAAATTTGTCTTACAGACAGATTGTTGTAAACAAAAAAATTCCTTTAGGCAAAAAAATTAAAGTAAAAATCATTAAAACAGAAAAATTTTATTTAGTTGGAGAAATAATTTAATTTTTTGGAGTTTCTTTTGAATAATCTTTTGATTCAAACTTTTTTTTATTTAAAACTAATTTATGGTATTTTTCAAAGTCAATCCAGGTTTTCCATTTTCCTTTTTTCTTAAATGTTTTTTTTGCAAGCAGTAAAACTCTTGAAGGTTTATGTTCTGATATTAATTCATATTCAGGCAAAAATTCGTTTAGTTTTTTTGTAAAAGCTTTTACTTCTGAATGCAAAGGCATGTTTTTTTCTTTTAATCTTTGCCTGCTTTCTCCTACAAACATGTAAGCTTTTATTTCAATGAAATCAGGGTTTCCTTTTTTTATTAATTTACTATAATTTTCTTCTTCAATGTCATTTATTCCTTTAATTAAAGTTAATCTGATTGCTGTTCTTTGATTTTTTTTAGCTAAATATTTTAAGCTTTTATTTAATCTTTCCCAGTAATCTGAAAACAAAGGTAAATCAACTTTTTTTAGTAATTTTTTGTTTGGCGCATCCAAACTTAAATATAATTGGGTTACTGGTTTTAATTTTTTTATTTGTTCAGGGTATTGTGCATTAGTAACTAAAAAAGTTGAAATTCTTTTTTTGTTCATTAATTCAGTTAATTTATTTATTTCCGGGTAAATTATTGGTTCTCCTGTTAAAGATAATGCAGCATGCCTTACTTTTTTTGATTCATTATATAACTGCATTATTACATCTTTGAATCCTTTAAATCCGCTTAATAATTTTTCTTGTTGCTCTAAACTTCCTTTAAGTATTTCTTCTGGTTTATTGATTTTCCATTTCCATTCTTTTGATACAGGAGCCTTATATCCTCTCCAGCAGAAAGTGCATCTATTAGCACAGCTTAAACTTGTTGTCATCTGCATGCATTGATTGCTTTTTATGCCGTAAAATTTGAATTTATAGCAGGAGCCTTTTCCTCTTAACATTTGTTTTGTCCATCCGCAGATTTTTACTGCTGAATGTTCTCCTATGATTCTGTATTGTTGTTTTTCTAAGTCTGTTTTAGTTTTTTTAGTTAACATTAAATCACTTTTTGTAATGAAGTAATAAACTTCCTTTTTTGTTTAGTTTTTTCATTGAAATTAATTTAAATTTTTTTTCTTTTTGATAATCAAATAAACTTAATCCTTTCCCAAAAATTAATGGTTCGATTGTAATAAACATTTCGTCAATTAAATTTTTTCTTAAAAAAAAACTGTAAGTCTGCATTCCTCCTAAAATACAAATTTTTTTGTAATTATTTTTTGTAATTATTTTTTTTATTTCTGTTTTTTCAGGGTTAATGAAAATTAAATTTTTTGTTTGATTTTCTTTTTTTTCTTTTATTTTATGGTTTAATACAATACAGTTTCTTTTAGATAAAGGTTTTTTTGCTGTCTGAAAAGTGTTGTTTCCGACAATAATTACATCTGATTTGTTTAATTCTTTTTGCATGAATTTTTTGTCTTCTTTGCTTGTCCAGTCAGTAAAATGACTTGAATTTTTTGCTATTTTTCCGTCTAAGGTTACTGCTGCAATTAAAGTATATTTTATTTTGTTCATTAAATATATCACTTAAAAAAACTGTTATAAATTATTTGATGAATTATTAAAATTAGATTTTTGGAATTAGTTTTCCATGAGGGCATTTTTCCGGATTTTTTAAGGTTTTAGTTATTGCGTTTGCTATTTCATCTGTCATTGAATGTTCAAATTTGCATGCATATTTTTCTATGTTTTTCATTTTTAAAATATCCTGTAAAAGTAATTCTGTTAACCTTAAATTTCTTACAATTTTTTTTGCCATTTTTTTTCCTTTTGGCTTTAAAAAAACTCCTTTTCTACCGTCATATTTTACTAATCCTTTTTTGTCCATTTTATTTAACATTTCAACCACTGAAGGCAATGAAATTTTTAGTACTTTTGAAACATTATTTGAACAAACAGGTTTTAGTCCGTCTTCTTCTAATAAATAAATTACTTTTAAGTACATTTCTTCATTTTCGCATGTTTTTTCATGAACTATTCCTTGGAGTTCTTCAGGATAAATTATTTTCATGTTCATTGTATACATTAAACAATTAGAAAAGTATAAAAACCTAATTTTAGGTTTGCCTAATATGTATGGATTTAAAAGAATTTATTGAATTATTTAATTTATGAATGAAAACTTTTCCTCAGAAGAAAAAGAAATTATTTCTTCTTTTGTCAGCAGTTTAGATAAACCTGTTTTTGTTTTAAAAAATCTGCCTGAAGTAGTAATGGGAGCTTTATTTTCAAGGTATTCTCGTTCTCCTAAACCTTTAAGACAATTGCTTTTAGATGAATTTATTTCAGATGAAAAAATGGGTTTTAAGGAAATAGTAGGTTTTCAGACAGAAAAAGGAATTGAACAAGCTATTGCAATAAAAAAAGCAGAAGAATTTTATGACAGAGTTTTATTGGGTTTTGGCGATGACAGTGTAGCGGAATTAGGTGGAGCTCATTTAGCGGTTGAAGATGTAAGCAATATTGGAGTTAAATTAATTCAGGATGCAAGAATTGGAATTTCTCCTTTAGAAAAATCAACTCGTTATATTTATTTTGATAAAAAAGATGAAAATGGAAATTATTTTTATTTAAGGGAAAAAAAAATAATGCAAAGCAATTTTGCAGATGATTATACTGAATTATGTAATTCGTTGTTTGAAGTTTATTCTAAGTCAATTGAACCAATGAAAAAATTCATTGAAGAAAATAACCCTAAAACAGAAGAAGTTTCCGATAGAGCATATAATTCAACTGTTAAAGCAAAAGCCTGTGATGTTTTAAGGGTTTTTTTGCCTGCTTCAACTTTAACTAATACAGGATTATATGGAAATGGAAGAGCATTTGAGTATATGATTTCAAGATTAAGTTCTTATCCTTTAACTGAAACAAAAGAAATTGCAAAAACAATGCATTTAGAATTAAGTTCTTATATTCCAAGTTTTGTTAAAAGAGCTTTTGGAGAATACGGCAACCCTACAATTGAATTTTTAGCTGAAACAAGAAAAAAAACAAAAAAATTATCAAAAGAATTTTTAGGAAAAGAAAAAATTAATTCATCTAATGAAGTTGAATTGATTGATTTTGATGAAAACGCAGAAGAAAAAGTTTTAAGTGCAATTTTGTATTCTAATTTGCATTTGCCTTTGCATCAAATAAAAGAAAAGATAAAAGAATTAACTGAAGAACAAAAAAAACAATTAATTAATTCTTATGTTTCTTTAAGAAAAAACAGAAGACATAAACCCGGAAGAGCATTTGAAAACACTGATTATACTTTTGACATTATAGGAAATTACGGAGTTTTCAGGGATTTGCATAGACACAGACTGCTTACTCAGGAAAGACAATTGCTTTCAACTCATCATGGTTTTGTTTCTCCAGTTGAATTAAATGCAATCGGCATAAATGAAGATTATGTTTCTTTAATGAATCAGGCAAAAGAATTATTTGAAAAAATAGAAGAAAAAAATCCTTGGTCTGCGCAATATTTAGTTACGTTTGGATACAAAATTCGATGGTATTTTAAATTAAATTTAAGGCAGGCTTTTCATTTAACTGAATTAAGAAGTACTATGCAGGGTCATCCTGATTACAGAAGAGTAGCACAAAAAATTTCTTCTGAAATTAAAAGAGTTCATCCGAATTTAACTGAACACTTAAAGTTTGTTGACATGAAAGAATATAATTTAGAAAGACTTGAAGCAGAAAAACAACAAGACAAAAAAATAAAAGAAATGCAAGACAAATACGGAAAATAATTAATTAAGCATTACTTTTAATTTTAACTCTCAAATTAATTATTAATGAACATTATTTTGATTTCTGCTGACACTTTAAAAGCCAAAACTCTTGAAACAGAAAAAAATAATATTCCTAATATTGAATTCCTGAGAAAAAATGGTTTTGAATTCAAAAACCATTATGTTTCAAGTCCTTGGACTGGTGCAAGTTTTGCTTCTTTTTTTACTGGAGTTTATCCAAAAGAACACGGGTTTATTCTTAACTGTCCAAAATTAAAGAATGTCAGCAAGCTTTCTTTTGCAAAAAAAAATAAACCAGTTTTTTTCCAGGCATTTAAACATAACTGTGAAAACTATTTTACTAAAATTTTAAGGAAAAGCCATTATTGTATTGGAATTCAAGGCAATGAAATGTGTTATAAAGACTCTTTTGGAAAATACTTTCATGAGTATTTGATTTTTTTTCAAAACCCTAATTTAATGAAAAAAATATTTCTTTTTTCAAAAAAAATCAAGCTTTTTTCTTTTTTAATGAAAATAAAAAAAATTAAAGATAAATTATTATTAAAATTATTCAATAAAAAGAAAATTGAGTGGGCATCCAGTATTCCTGCAAACACATTAGTAAATAATGCAGTCAAAAAAATTAAAGCAAACAAAAACAAAGATTTTTTTTTATGGATTAATTTTATGGATATGCATACTCCTTACTTAGACCTTTATAATTTATCTAATAAATCTGAATACAAAACAATAAACATAACTAAATCAGAACTCTTAGATTTAAGATATAACTTAAAAAATAAGTTATCAGAAACAGAAAAAAAATTTGTAATTGAAAAATATAATTCATCAATAAGGGCAATTGATAAACAAATAGGAAAAATCATAAACTGCTTAAAAAAAAACAGTTTATTTGATAAAACAACAATAATTTTTACCAGTGATCATGGAGAAGAATTCTGGGAACATGGAACACAAAGAGATGACATTTATTTTTATAACAGAGGAATAGACCATGGACACACAGTTTATAATGAATTAATTAAAGTTCCTTTGTTTTTATTTAATTCTTCTTTTGGTTCCAAAAAAATCAATAAATTAAGCAGTTCTGTTAATTTTTATAATACTGTATTTGAATTAGCCGGAATAAAAAAAGATTCTGAACTTCCTGTTTCATTAATGGATATTGCATTAAATAAAAAAGAAATGGATTATGTTATTGCTGAATGTTTACTTTTAGGAAAAGAAACAAAAACAATAATAGATAAAAAAAATTTTAAGTTAATAAAAGGAACTGAAAATTCAAGACTTGAATTATATGATTTAAATACAGATCCAGACGAAAAAAAAGATATTTCAAAAGAAAACCCAAAAAAAGTTCAGGAATTAATGGATAAACTTTATTTTCACATATAACCCATTGAACGAAGTTTTTGCATTAAATACTGTTTTTCTTTATCCTGGCTTCTTCCGCTTCGTTCAGAAACTTTTGTTTCAGCAAGCTCTTTAATTATTTTTTTAATTGAATCAGCATTGCTTTTCATTGGATTACAGCATCTTTCACATCCAATGCTTCTGAATCTTTTTCCTTTTTCTCTGTAATCAGAAAAATAAAGTTTTACTATTGGAATGTTTTCTTTCTGAATGTATTTCCAGATATCTTGTTCAGTCCAGTTAAGCAATGGATGAACTCGCATATGCTGTTTTTTTCCGGTTTCATCAGAATATAAATCCCATACTTCAGCATCCTGATCAGAATAATTCCATTTAAAGTCTTTCCCTCTTAAAGAAAAAATTCTTTCTTTTCCTCTTATTCCATGTTCATCTCTTCTAATTCCAAGAAAAACTGCATTAAATTTATGTTTGTTTATCACTTCCTTAAATGCCTGTGTTTTAAGTTTATTACAGCATTCAAATACTCCTTTATTAGGATTAATTCCTTCCTTTAATGCTTTCTTATTTTTTTCTATAATTAAATTAAGATTCCATTCTTTTGCATACTTGTCTCTGAAATCATAAATTTCTTTAAACTTAAATGAAGTATCAATATGAACTACTGGAAAAGGAATTTTTCCAAAAAAAGCTTTTTTACAAAGCCAAAGTAAAGTAGTTGAATCTTTTCCCATACTCCAGAGTATTGCAGGGTTATTGAATTTTTTGTAGGCTTCTCTAATAATATAAATGCTCTGACTTTCAAGTTCAGTTAAATGATTCATTAATTAATTTTAAAATAAAACAATTAAAAGAAGTTCTGGAACGTTATTTAGCAGACTAAACTAAGATTTTTTTTATTCAAAACAAAGGCAGTAAGTTGTTTTTATTTTTTCATCTTTATTTTTTTTTATTAAAGGACAATTAATTCCTTTATTTTTTAAGCAGTTGCATTTTGTTCTCCCTTGAAGCATTGATAATTGTTTTCCAATTGTATAAATGCTTGACTCAGTTTTTTCACTTAATTGAGTTAAAGTTAAAGGGCCAAAAGATAATTCGTTAACAATTTTTTGCTGCAAAGGAGAAAGTTTAAGAAAAATATTTTTATCAATAGTTTTATTGTAATTATTTAAAGAATTTAAATTTTTTTCATTTTTAAAAGGCATAACTTCAACTCTCTGATAAATCCTCTAATGTAATATGATGTAATTCAGATAAAAAAAATTTATAAACTGTTAAGTAGCAACAAACCTTTAACTTAAACATAATTTTTTGACTAAAACTTAAAGTATTTAAAGATAAGGCGTTTAATAATTATAGAAAAATAATTTTTTTCTATATAGGGGGGTCTATATTTATGTCTTGGTTATCTTACCATAAAAAATCTTTTATTAATTCTTTTGGGGGAAAAGTTTCACTTTTATTTTTATCACTAATTTTGTTTTCAAGTCTTGTTTTTGCTGTGCATGATACAACAGTAAGTTTAAGTCCAGACATAGCTAATTGTAGTGACTCAGGAAATGAATTTGTTGTTACAATTGCAAACGATGCTTTAAGTATTGATGATATTTTTGAAGTAAGAATTTATCAGGGAACTGTAGGAAACTTAGATTTTTCATGCGGTTCTGCTCCGGCAGGCTGGGAGCTATTTGATTTTACTGCTATTTATGGTTATTGTGAATATAAAACTCAGCAAATAACCGGCGGAAACAGAATACTTCCTGGAACAAGCCAAGATTTTAATTTTACTGCAGCAATGGAACCTAGTTCTTGTGCAAGTTCTTTTTTGATTTCAACTTTAGATAATGCTCAACCAGTAGGAGAACATGAATATAAACAACCTGAAGTAAGAATTGACTGCAGTCCTCCTGTTGTTGAAAAAACAGTTAATGATCCAAAAATTTTAATTGATGATCAATGTAATCCTGCAACAGAAATATGTGATTACTGGATTACCCAAGACACAGTAATTGATGTTTTTGGTTCTGATTCCATAAAAGATGATGAATGTAATTTAGGATTAGAACAATGCCAGTGGAGATATTCACTTGACGGCGGAAACTTCAGTCAATGGGCACCTTATACAAATGACGGAGACATTTATTTTGATTTTTCTTTTGCAGAAGATTCAGAGCATTTAATTGAAATAGAATGCACTGATATTGCAGGAAACAAAACAACAATAACTGAAACAGACAAAGTTGATTCAACTCCTCCTGACTCAAATAAACATTTTACTGGTCCACTGAAAATAGAAAACGGAGTTGAATGGATTGATGGAATTTCAACTGTTGTAATTGAATCAAGTGACCCTGATCCAACAGAACACGGTTGTAATATTGGAGAAGTTAAAACTTATTTCAATCTTTCTGGTCCTGTAGATGATTCTTATTGTTTGAATTCTTGTGAAGGATGGCAAACTGGAATTCCTAATGCTTCAGGAGACGGATGGACTGAATATACTGCTCCTTTAGCAGGCATTGAAGAAGCATGTCATGTATTAGAATATTATTCAGTTGACAAAATAGGAAACATTGAAGACGTTAAAACAAATTGTTTTTTTGTTGACAAAACTCCTCCTTTAGTTGATAAAACTGTAGGAGATCCTCAATATGTATGCGAAGATGGAGATAACTGTGATTATTATATTACTTCTGAAACTCCAATTACTTTAACTTGTGAAGACCAATTACCTCACCCTTCAGGAGACGTTGTATTATCTTGGAGATATAGAGTTAATGAAGGTTTAGATTTTGGAGACTGGATGGGATTTTCACAGCAAACCGAAGAAACAACAATTTTTTTCCCTGAACAGTCAATGCATGAATTAGAATACTGGTGTACTGATGCAGTAGGAAAAGAATCAGAACACTTTTTTGAAATAGATAAAGTTGACAATGAACCTCCAATAATTACAAAAACAATGAATGGAGACTACAAAGGTATTTGTCCTCCAGGACAAGGAGATGACTGTTATATACTTCCATTTGAAACAGAAATTCAGGTTAGTGTAAATGATGTTCAAAGCATTCATGCAGTGAATAATGTTTCATGCAAATGGGGTTATGACTATGAAGGAGAATTCTATGGATGGAATTATCCTAAAACAAATGACTGGACAATAATTTTCGAAGAAGATTCAACTCATGAATTAACTATTGAATGCTGGGATGCATTAGGAAATACTGCTACTGATGTTGAAACTTTTTTGGTTGACGGCAATCCACCAGTTACAACAAAAACTTACGGTGAACCATATGTTTATGGTTCAGGTCCAGAAGAATGGATTACTTCTTTAACTCCAGTTTGGTTGAATTCAGTTGACGAAAAAGTAGGAGTAGAAGAAATTTACTGGAGAAACATGGTTATTTCAGCTGAAGAAGGATGGGATGCGTGTTATAATCCAGCTGATTTCTGTACTCCAGATTACTATTCTCAATGGGTAGATAATTTTGAGTCACCTTGGAATATTGTTCCAGGAAATTTCACAGAATTCTTTAAAGCAGAAGAATCATGTCATGTAATTGAATTTTATTCAATAGACAAACTAGGAAACGAAGAACTATTACAATGGCAGTGTCCTTTTGTTGACAATACTCCTCCACAAGGAACAAAAGAAATCGGAGAACCTTATGTAATAAAATTAGGACAAGATTGTAATGTTGAAGTACAAGGAGACCAAGCTCCTCCAGTAGATTCTCTTTATGCAGTTGGAGATGAAGTATTTACAATGAATTTCCCTGAAGGAAGCGGAACAGGAGTAGGAGTAGCTTTTGACGGAGAATTCTTGTACTACACTTATATTGACAGTACAAATTTATACAAAATAAGACCAGATGGTTCAGGTCATGAAGTTATTCCAACAACAGGAATTGCTGAATCAGGTTTAGGAGCATTATCTTTTGATGCGACTAGAGGTATGCTTTGGACTGGAACTTATGGCTGTGACCAGTCAGGAGGAGGACCAGTTTACTTAATTGATCCAGTAACAGGAGCTGCAACATATCAATTTTCAGTTCCATCACAATATGTTTCTTATTGTTTGGACGATGGAATTGCATTTGATGCAACTGATGACAGCATTTGGTATAGTGATGACGTACAATCAATAATGGTTCACATGGCTTCAGACGGAACATTCCTTGGAACAGTTGACCTTTCAGCAATCCATCCAGATTTAGTACAAAATAGCGGAATAGCAATTGGCGGAGAAAACTTTTATCTTGGAACAAATGGATTTGAAACAACTTTAAGAGTTCACAGAAATGATCTAACAATTCTTGACACTTTTGTTAACACTAATTATAGAATTGAAGACATGGAATGCGATCCACAAACTTATTTCCCAACAGAAGTAATGTGGATTAGGGATGCATATGATGGAAGTGCAAGAGCTTATGCAATTGAATCAGGAACTTGTGGTTTAGGCGGACAAGCTCCAGCACCTCAATGTGAAGACACAGAAGAATTTGTTACAACTGACACACCTTTCTTTTTGTCTTGCGAAGATGCATATCCTCACCCAGTTGAAAGAGAAACTTTATGTTATAAAGTTTCATTAGAAGATAATGGCTATGAAGACATAACAGGAAATTACTGTGAACCAAATCAAGACGGCTGGTGCTGTACAGAAAGAGGCGCAATGGAATTTAATTTCCAGGAAGACTCTTATCATAACCTTGAATATTATTGTACAGACGGATTAGGAAATGCAAATGAAATAGACTTAGAATACTTTACAGTTGAAACAGTTCCACCAGTAATAACCAAAACAGTTGAAGGACCACAAATTGGAACTTGCCCAGCAATAGAAGAAGGCGATGAATGTATTATTGATGGAGTAACAGAAATCCATGTTGATGCAGTTGATCCAACACCTCACCCAGTAGATTCAGTTATATGTGATTGGTCTTATGCCTTGCTTGATGGTAATGCAAGCGGAGGAGAAACAGGAATAACTCCGCCATTTGTTATTAACTTCCCAGAAGAATCAAGACACCAATTAGAAATTACCTGCTGGGATGCACTAGGAAATACAAGCAGTGATTATTCAGAATTTGTTGTAGACAAAACACCTCCAGTAATAAAAAAAGGGTTTGGTGACCCTTATTTCACTGAAGAAGGATTAGAATGGATTACAACTCAAACTCCAATTTATGCAGAAGCATATGATCCAGAACCACATCCATCAGGATTAGCTTTAATTGAATACAAAGTTTCTTTGGTTGAAGAAGAAAACTGCAGAGACATAGAATTATGCCAAGGAATAGAAGGAACAGGAAACTGGACTGAATATTCTGAAGAAGGATTTTATGCAGGAGAAGAATCTTGTCATTTAATTGAAATCAAAGCAACAGACAATGTAGACAAGTTTTCTGTACACAAACAATGTGTCTTTGTTGACGAAACTGCACCTGAAACAGTTAAAACAGTTGGAGAACCAAGCGACCCATGGAATGGAATGGATTCAGCTTATTATCCTGAAATAGGAGAACTTTGCTGGAATGGACAAGGAAATGAAATGGAATGCTGGAAAGTAACTTTACTTACTCCAATTACAATGGCATGTAATGACCTTGACCCTCATCCAGTTGACCATGAAACAATTTACTTTAAAGTTGAATTAGATGCAGATGACACTACAGAAAATTATTGTGAAACATATGAAGGAACAATGACTGATGATGGATGGTGTCATATAAATCAAAAAGAACTGCAGTTCTATTTCACTGAAGAAACAGAACACAACTTAAAGTATTATTGTGAAGACGCATTAGGAAACATTGGAACAATAGATGACGAAAAATTCAAAGTTGAAGGAACAACCTTTGAAATTGAATTAAACAAAAAATGGAATTTAGTTTCAGTTCCGTTTGTTTTAATCAATGACGACATAGAAGATGTATTCAGTGATGTAATGGATAACGTTGAATCAGTTTGGACTTATGATGCTTTTACTGATTCATGGTATGTCTATCATCCAGGTCAACCTGAATTAAGCAATTTAGATTCAATTACTCCAGGATGGGGTTATTGGATTAGAGCTTATGAAGCAGATACTTTGTTGTTAGGTGGAAGCTTGTTTAGTCCAGCAGTAACTCCTCCAAGTAGAGATCTAAAAGACGGATGGAACTTAATTGGATATTATGGATTAGAAGGCCAGGAAGGATATAATGGTCCAGAAGGAAATGGAAAAGAAGCAGGATGTGCTTTGTATTCTTTAGGAGATTCATATCTTGACAAAGGCTGGACTTCATTAGTGTCTTATTGGGAACTATATAACACTGATGGCGATCCAAACACTAGTTTGTGGTCAGAGTTTGACTACTATGCCAATTTGGATCCAGGAGCAGGTTATTGGATTGATTCCAGCGGAAATAACACATATGCATACACAACAAATTGTGGGTTTTTTGACTAAAACCCACTCTTTTTATTCTTTTTTACATAAAAACTGAATATATTAATTAGTTAATTAAGGGGGACTATATATGAAGTTAAATTATTTTATTTTAATTATTTTTTCAGTATTTTTATTGAGTTCAGTTTTTGCGGTTGGATGGCCGCATCAATTTTATGGACAAGTAACTATTAACGACAATCCTGCAAATAATGCAACTATTAGTGCTCAAATTGATGGAGTTGAGTTTGGTTCAATTAATTCTATTGATGGAACTTATGGTTTTACTCCTGATTTATTTTTTGTTTCTGATCCAGATGGAGTTAATCAGGGAGAAACAATTGAATTTTTTGTTAATGCAACAAAAGTTGCTGAATCAACTTTTATGAATAATGGTTTAACTGAATTAAATTTAGCTTTAACTATTGATCCTTTTTGCGGTGATGGAGTATGTAATGGAAGCGAAAATTCTTCTTCTTGTGCGGCTGACTGTCCTGCACCTGCTGATACTGGAAGTCCTTCCGGAGGAAGCTCTGGCGGCGGCGGTGGAGGCGGAGGTGGCGGAGGCCTTGGCGTAACCATTTCTAATAAATGCATTAATTCTAATGCTTTAGTTGAAGTTAAACTTTCAAATAAAAAACCTGCAAGTAATACTACTGTAGTTGTATTTAAAGAAAATAAATCTTTAATTTCAGGTACAACAGATATTAATGGGATTTTTGATTTTAATTTAACTGAAGCAATTGAATACAAACTTGAAGTTTACAAGCCTGGATACTTAAAAGTAAAAAAAGATTTTTCTTTAGTTGATTGTTCTGTTGAAGAACCAAAAGAAGATGAAACTTCAGAAGAAACTCTTGGAACAGGAACAGATAATTTATGTTTAGATGTTGACTGCAATGACGGAAACCCATGCACTATTGATTCTTGTTCTGAAGGAGTATGTAATTATAATAATCAATTAGATGGAACTTCTTGCGGAGAAGATTCTGTTTGTAATGCAGGAGAATGTATTTCAACTATTACTGAAGAAACAAAAGACAATGCGCCTCCTGTTGTTCCTTCAACTGGATTTTTTGGTTTAAATAATATTCAGGGAACTCTTGCAGTTGTTGTTGTTATTGCAGCAATTTTAGGAATAGGTTTCTTTGCATTAAAAGGAAAATAATTTTTCCTTTTCTTTTTTTTAATTATTTTTTTTATATTTAAAATAGTGTTTTTATTTAAGTAATTCATTTATTGGTGGATTTTCTATTAATTTTTCAATTACTTTGCTTAATTTATTTGCGGTTTTACTATAGTTTATTAAAAATATTTTCATTTTGGTTCTTCCCAGAGTGTTTTCAATTTCTTTATAAGCATTTAATGCTGAGTTCTTTGAAATAACACCGCCATATTTTGCAGCAGTATCTATTTTATATAATTGTTTTCTTATGTGTTTTCTTTTTTCAGGATTAAATTCATTTATTGAATCTAAAGCATGCTTTGAACTTAGATTAATCATAATTTTTATTCCTTTGTTAGTTATTGCTTTAGTAAAATGAGGTTGACTTATTGATTCTCCTTTTTTTAATGATTCTATAATTATTTTTTCCATGTTTTTTTTAAATTCATTTACCGGAGTCTTTTGTGTTTGAGTTTCTAATTCTTTAATTGCTTTTATTGCACTTTCTTTTTTTGCAAGATAAAGCATGTTTTTTTCTGCTATCTTTAAATTTTTATTTGAAATTCCTTTCCAGCCTTTTATTACTCTTTTAATTCCTTGTCTTGTTATTTTTGGTTTAGGCATAATTAATTACTTGTTTTTAATTTATTTATTCTTTTTGTATTAAATGTAATTGACTTTAAAAATGAAAAACTATTTTTAGTTATACTAAAGAAATAAACTTATATTAAAAAAAGTTTGGGTAATTCTTTTTTGCATTGTTTTTTATTTGTTTTTTCACTTAGTTTTTTTTGCCAATGATGATCTGACGATGACGCTGAATCATGATGAAAGATGGGCGGACTGAGGCATATTTTTATGTTACTGAAGGATTGAATAAAATGAAATCCTTTATATATTTCGTTACTGCCGGACAAAACCGGCAGCAGACTAAGGCAATTAATTTTTAATTAGTTTTTTACTATTTTGTTGTTGGTTTAAATGGAATACAAAAAAATTTCTTCTGGTTTTATTTTAAAATTAATTAAAGGAGAAAACATTGCTGAAAAAATAACTGAATTTTGTGAAAAAGAAAAAGTTTTTTTTGGTTTAGTTAAAGGCATTGGAGCACTGGAGAAAGCAGAAATAGCTCATTTTTCTTTAACAGAAAAAAAATATATAAATAAAGTTTTTGAAGAAGACTTGGAAGTTTTGTCTTTTATTGGAAACATTGCATTAAAAGAAGAAAAACCTTTTATGCATGTTCATATTACTTTAGGAAAAAATGATTTCAGTGTTTTTGGAGGCCATTTTGTTTCAGGAATTGTAGGAGCAACAATGGAAATTTTTATTCAAAAATTTGAAGAAAAAACTGAAAGAAAAAAAGATAAAGAAACAGAATTATTTTTATTGGATTTAGAAAAATAAAAAAATTAACAGGATCTGGGAACATAAAGAAAAATTTAACAGGATTTGGAAAAATGAAAAAAGAAAAGATTAAAGCAGTTTTATTTGATTTGGATAACACTTTAATTGATTTTATGAGAATGAAAACTGAAAGTTCTAATGCTGCAATTCAGGCAATGATTGATTCAGGATTAAATATCAATGAAAAGAAAGCAGAAAAAATTTTGTTTGAATTATTTAAAGAATATGGTATTGAAGACCAGCGAATTTTCCAGAAGTTTTTGGAAAAAACAATTAAAAAAATTGATTACAGGATTTTAAGCAATGGAATTGCTTCTTATAGAAGAGTTCAGGCAGGCTTTTTGTTCCCTTATCCTCATGTAAGAAGTACTTTAGTAAAATTAAAAGAAAAAAATTTAGTGCTGGGAATTGTTTCTGATGCTCCAAGAATGAGGGCTTGGTTAAGGTTGGCTGAAATGAATATGACTCATTATTTTGATTTTGTGGTTACTTTAGATGACACAGGAAAATTAAAACCAAGTAAACTCCCTTTTAAAAAAGCATTAAAAGAATTAAAATTTAATCCAAATGAAATTCTTTTTGTTGGAGATAATCCTGAAAGAGACATTTTAGGTGCAAAAAAAGTTGGAATGAAAACCTGTTTAGCTAAATATGGGCAGAAATTTTTTTCAAAAAAAGTTAAAGCAGATTATGAAATAAAAGATGTAAATGAACTGTTGAAAATCATTTAATAAATTTTAGTAAGGTTTATTAACTCTTAAAGCTTTTTTATTTAAGTATTAAGTTTTTCTTTTTAAGTGTTTTAAATGGATTTAGAAAAAGAGTTATCAAAGGTTTCAGATAAGGAAATTGCTTTAATTTTGTCTGATGAAAAAAAATATTTTGCGACAAACCTTAAAATTTTGGATATTTTAACTAATAAATTTAAAGAAAAAGGAATTTATGTTACTGTTAACAGGCCTTTTGAAAGCTTAAATGAAGTACTAAAAAAAAATAAAATTAATACAAAAAACATTTTTTTTATTGATGCAATTACTTTAACTATTTCAGGGGAAGCAAAAGAAGTTCCAAATTGTTTGTTTATTAATTCTCCTAACAGTTTAACTGAATTAGGTATTGCTTTAGGTGAAGCATTTAATTCAATGAAACAAAAAGAAGACAGATTTATTTTCTTTGATTCTTTAAGCACTTTATTAATTTATAATCAGTCAAAAAGTGTTTCAAAGTTTGCGCATTTTTTAACAGGAAAAATGAGGGAATGGAAAATTAAAGGAGTTTTAATTTCTTTGCAGAAAAATGTTGATGAAAATTTAATTGCACAGGTTTCACAATTCTGCGACAAAATAATTGAGGTAAAAAAATGAATATAGGCTTTGAGTTTACTTCAAGTTTTATAAGTTTTATTATTTCTTTTTTAACTGTTTCGTTGTTTTTTGGAGCATTGAGTAGATTTAATGAAGGAAAATTAAAGAATGTTTTAAGGCATTTTTTTTATTCTTTATTAATTTTTGTTTCAGGTCAATTTTTTATTTTAATAATGGTTTATTTGAATTATGAACTTGAATTAATTTATGGTATTCGTTCTTTTTTTGTTATTTCAACTGCAATTGGCTTAATTTTAACTTCATTTGAAGCATTAAGGTTTTCAGAAAAATTTGGAATGAAAAATAAAAGGTTGTTTTAATGGTATTAGAATTATCTTTTACTTCATTGCTTAATGTTTCAAGCATGATTTTAATTTTAATTGCTGTTGTTGTTTCTTTTCAAAGTTCATTAAAATTTAATTCAACTGAATTAAAGGCAATTACGCGATGGATTTTTTTAACTTCATTAATGTTTTTTTCTTTGCATTTATTTAATTTTATTTCGTTTATTTATGATTTTTCTTCTATTCCTGTATTAGTAATTAGTGCATGGATTTCTTATATTGCTAGTTTTTTCTTTATTATTACTGCAATAGAAGTATTGTTATTTGCAAGACAATATGGATTTAATGAGTAAACAAATTTTTTCTTTATTATTACTGCAATAGAAGTATTGTTATTTGCAAGACAATGTGTGATATGGATTCAATGAGTAAACCCAAAAGTTTTTAAAGTATTAATCTTTTCTTTACAGAAAGGCTTTATATTCTAAACTCTTCTTTAATGTTATATACAATTTGTAGCACTTACTATTGTTTTTTTAGGGGGTAAATTGCTAATGACTAAAGAACATAAATCCGAAATAAAGGAAAAAAAAGCTGAAGAAAAAGAAAAACAGGAATTAGAAGAACAGGCAGCAGACTTAGCTGAAGAATCTGATGTTGCAATTCCAGAAGATATAAGTGAAGAAGATTCTGATGATTTAAATCTTCCTTTTCCTAAAGCAACTATTGTCAATATGTTAAGAAAAAACCTTGACAAAGGAAAACAAATTAAAGGACAAGTTAAAGTTGAAATGAATTTATGGCTAGGAAAAATGGTTGAAAGAATAGCCAAAAAAATGAATTCTCATCCATACACTTATGTTGATGGTTCAATGTTTTGGGATGCAATTGAAACATATGAAAATGTTTCAGAAATTGAATTAGAAAAAGAACGTTTAATTAAAGAAATGGAAGCAATCAAAATAGCATGCGATGTTTTAATCAGCGAAGTTGACAGAAAATTTGTTTTAAGAAAAACTTTTGTTAACAAATACACAGAAGAAATTCCAAGCAAAAAATGAATTTCTTTTCTTTTTCTTTTTTTTTTAATTAATAAACGGTTATTTAATAGTTTTTTTTAACTTAAAATTTCTTTTACTTTTTTTGTTATCATAGAATTAGGGTTTTTAAACAAAAAAGATTCTAATACTGTTTGATTGTGAACTTTTCTGTTTAATGAAGCTTTTTCAAAATCAATTATTACAGGTTTATTTCTTTTAACTAAAATATTTACTCCTCTTCCTGCTAACTGGCCGTGGTCTAATCCAATTTCATCTAATTTTTCAGCATGAAGCAATAATTCTTTAATGAATTTTTTTAGAATTAATTTGTTTTTTTTATTTTTCTTTAATCCAAAAAGCCATTCTCTAAAAGTTTTTCCTTTAATAAATTCCATTAAAATAATTCTTTTTTTTAAGTCAAAACCATAAATTAACGGTCCAACTTTAACAGAATTAGCTTTAATTAAATTTTCTGTTTCTCTTTCAGCCATTTTATTTCTTGTTGACTTAACTTTTTCTATTTTCAAAGCAAATTCTTTTTTTCTTTTTTTAACTAAAAAAATTTCACTTGAATGCCCTTTAGCTATTTTTTTAATTAACTTTAATTTTTCTTCTTTCAGAAATTTAACTAAATTTTTTGGGAATTCAGCTGAATTAATTCCATTCAAATAATTAAGCAGAATATTTCCTGCTTCATCTAAATCTTTTCCAAAACAAATTATTCCTTTTTTATGGCCTTTCATTACAATAATTTTTTTCTGCATTATTTTTTTTTGTTTCATTAATCTTTTGATTTCTTCTGCCATTTCAATGGTACCATATAAAATTCCTTTTTTTGTTGTTGGAACTTTGTCTTTTAATGCATTCCACATTTTAAGTGAATGAACATGAATTACTGCATTAATTTTTTTGCTTGAAGAATATGCTGCTGCATGAGTTAATGATTCACTTGAAGCCTTGATTTTTCCTCTACAAACCAAAGAATTTTCATTTAAATTAAATCCAGTTACTTCAGCATAATGTTTTGCTTTTAATTCTTTTATTGTTCCTGTTGCAGTTCCTGAAACAATAAATCCTTTTTTTGTTTTTTCGCTTAAATTACCAAAGCCAATTCCATCAGAATATGCGCCGATTAAATTCAAAGAAAAAAGTTTGTTTCTCCATTGATTTAATTTCTTTATTTTTTCAGGAGAATTTCCTTTAATTAATTTACAATGAAATTTAATGGATTCTTCACTCATTTAAATCATTAATTAATCTTTTTTTGAATTCAGGGAATAATTTTAAAATGCTTTTTTTATCTAGTTTGCAGATTCCTTTTTCAGTAATTAATCCGGCAATCAGTCTTGCAGGAGTTACATCAAAACCAAAATTTCTAGCTGAACTTTTTTCAGGAGCAATTAAAACTTCAGTTATTTTTTCTTTATTTAATCCTTTAATAAATTTTATTTCATTTTCATTTCTTTCTTCAATTGGAATGTTTTTTCCGTTTTCTAAATTTAAATCAAAAGTAGAAGAAGGCAAAGCAACATAAAATGGAATTTCATTATCTTTTGCAGCTAAAGCTTTCAGATAAGTTCCAATTTTATTTGCTGCATCTCCATTTAATGCAACTCTATCTGCTCCAGTAATACATAAATCAACTAATCCTTTCTGCATTAAATGGCCTCCAGTATTATCAGCAATAATTGTATGAGGTATTTTTTGCTGCATTAATTCCCATGAAGTAAGCATTCCTTGTAATCTTGGTCTTGTTTCATCAACCCAGACATGAATTTTAATTCCATTTTTTTGTGCTTTATAAATAGGGGCAGTTGCAGTTCCAAAATCAACGCAAGCCAGCCATCCTGCGTTACAATGTGTAAGAATATTAACTGTTTTTGCTTTCTTTTTTTCTGAAATTTCTTTAATTAACTTAACTCCAAATTCCCCGATTTTTCTGCATTGTTCAGCTGAATTATCAGTAATCTTTTTTGCGGTTTTAAAAGCAATTTCTTTTTTTTCTTTAAATGAATTTCCTTTTTTAATTTCTTTCAGTTGTTTTTCTACTGTCCATTTTAAGTCAACTGCAGTAGGTCTTGCTTGAATTAACTGTTTTGCTGATTCTTCAATTATTTCCTCAGATTTTTTTTCTTCTGCTTTTTTTACTGCTAAATACATTCCAAAACCAGCTGTTGCTCCAATTAATGGAGCGCCTCTTACATGCATGTCTTTTATTGCAGTAATAACTTCCTCTAAATTAGTTAATTCTTCGATTTCAAATTTATGAGGAAGATTTCTCTGGTCAATTACTTTAATTTTTTTTCCTTCAAGCCAAATGCTTCTGAAATGTTTTCCGTTTACTTTCATAGTCTCTTATTATTTTAGTTCACTTAATTTTTTAATGGAGTTTTCTTTTATTTTGTCATGTAAACTGTTTCCTTTTGAATCCATTGAAACTATTGCAGGAAAATCTTTTATTTCAACTTCCCATAATGCTTCCGGAACTCCAAACTCTTCCAGAAAAAAAACATTTTTTACTTCAGTTATTTTTTTGGCTAATAATGCAGCAGTTCCGCCTACTGCTAAAAAATAAACTGCATTATTTTCTTTTAATGATTTAAGAGTATTTTTTCCCATTCCGCCTTTTCCCATAATTCCTTTTATTTTATATTCTTCAATTATTTTTGGCATGAATTTTTCTACTCTAATGCTTGTAGTTGGTCCTGCTGAAATAATTTTCCATTTTTCTTCTTTTTTTGCTATTGGACCGCAATGATAAATCATTTTTCCTTTTAATTTTTCTTTCAGTTTTTCATCAATTCTTTCACTTAATTTTTTGTGCACTTTATCTCTTCCCAGAAAAATTGTTCCAGTTAATTCAACAAAATCCCCTGTGTTTAATTCTTTGATTTCTTTTTCGTTAAAAGGAATTTTTAATTTGATTTTTTCAGTCATATTTTGCTTCTCCGTTTTTCCAAGTCATTGTTTTTCTTCTGTCATTCCAGCATGCAAAACTTATTTCAACAAAATATGATGCAGGATGTCTTGCTAAAAATTTTGTTTTAACTCCTAAAGCAAAAGAATTTCCTCCAATTCCCATTGCGCCTATTCCTAAAGAATTAATTTCTTTTAATAGTTTTTCTTCAAATTCCTGCAGTTCTTTTACAGGGTTTTTTTCATTTAATTTTCTTAAAATTAATTTTTTTGCTTCAACTGAAACAGCATCTTTTGTTCCTCCAACAACAACATTTAATGTGTTTGGCGGACAGCCTTTTCCTTGAGCTTTAATCACTGAATCTAAAATGCATTTTCTTACTCCATCTAAATTTCTTTCAGCATTTAATTCTTCATCTGGAAGAGAATAAGTTTTTCCTATATTTTCGCTTCCGCCTCCTTTAAGAATTAAATCAATTTTCAATTCTTTTTCTTTTTCATTTTCTTCAAAATAAATTAAAGGAATTTTTTCTCCTAAACAGTTTCCTGAATTTTTTTCTGTTAAAGAGTCAACTGCATTAGGTCTTAAATAATTTTTTTTTACAGCTTCTTCTGTTGCTTTATTTACTGCTTTAATTATTTCTTTTTGAGAAAAATTATTTGAATTAGAAACAAAAAAAATAGGAGTTCCTGTATCACCGCATAAAGGAGTTTGTTTTTCTTCTGCTAACTTAATGTTTTCAAACATTGAATTAAAAACTTTTTTTGTTAATTCATTTTCTTCTTTGTTTTTGGCTTTAATTAATTTTTCTTTTACGTCTTCCGGCAGAAAAAAACTTGCTTTTTTGTATAATTCAAGTATTGCTGAATTTAATTCAGTCATTTCTAATTACACCTGAATTTTCTGCTTCTTTTTTTACTGCTTCAGCTACTTTTACTGTAACTTTTTTATCTAATGGATCAGGAATAAATAATTCTTTTGTTGGGTTTTCAATAAATTCAGCTAAAGCTTTTACTGCTGATAACTTCATTTCTTCTGTTATTTTAACTGCTTTTGCATCAATTGCTCCTCTGAATATTCCTGGGAATGCAAGCAGATTATTTACTTGATTTGGATAATCGCTTCTTCCTGTTGCAATAATTTCTGCGCCTGCTTTTCTTGCTTCTTCAGGCATAATTTCAGGAATTGGATTAGCTAAAGCAAAAATTATTTTTGAGTTCATTGATTCAACCATTTTTGAGGTAACTGTGTTTCCTATAGAACAGCCAATAAATATATCTGCATCAATTAATGCATCTTCTAAACTTCCTTTAATTTTTTTTCTGTTAGTTAATTCAGCTAACTCTGAATGATGTTTTATTATTCCTGTTTTTCCTTCAAATAAAATTCCTTCTTTATCCACTAAAACAAGTTCTTCTGGTTTTTCATTTGCAATTAATAATTTTGTTATAGCTGTTCCTGCCGCTCCAATTCCGCTTACTACAACTTTGCTTTCACTTAAATTTTTTTTAAGAACTTTCATTGCGTTTTTTAATCCAGCTAAAGCAACTATTGCTGCGCCATGCTGATCGTCATGCATTACTGGAATTCCTAAATCCATTAATGCTTTTTCTATTTCAAAGCATCTTGGAGAAGAAATATCCTCTAAATTTATTCCTGCAAATACTGGTGAAATATTTTTTATTATTGAAATTATTTCTTTTGTTTCCTGTGTTTTTAATGCAATAGGAAAAGCATTTAATCCTGAAAATTCCTTAAATAAAGCGCATTTTCCTTCCATTACCGGCAAAGAAGCTTCTGCACCTAAGTTTCCTAAACCTAATACTGCGCTTCCATCAGTTATTACTGCAATTGTATTGGATTTAATTGTGTAATCAAAAACTTTTTTTGGGTCAGCCTGAATTCTTTTACAGGGTTCAGCTACTCCAGGGGTATAAGCTAAAGAAAGAGTTTTTGAATCAATTTTAATTTTTGAATTTACTTCAAGTTTTCCTTTTAATTGTTTATGTAATTCAATGGATTCTTCTGAAAACATTTAAGTTTTAAAGAAAGAAATCTATTAAAAGTATTCCAATGCCTGAATAAAAGCTATTTTAAATACTAATTTCCTTTATTGTTTTGATGATAAAAAATTTAGATTTAGCTTTGCAGAAACTGCAAAAAGAATTTGTTTTGATAGCTGTATTTAATCCGGGAAATTATTCTCAAAGCAATACTGAGTTTTTTAAAACTTTAATTGAAAAAAAACATTTAGTTCCGATTTATGTTACAATAAACAAGCCTTATTTAAGTTTGGTTTCTTCTTTAGAACAAACTAAAATTGAAACAAAAAAGATTTTCTTTGTTGATATGATTACAAAAACAGCTAATAGAAACCCTGCAAAAGAAAGCAACGTAATGTTCCTTGAATCTCCAAGAAATTTAACTGACTTAGGAATTGCATTAAATCAGGTAACTCAATCAATTGATGTAAAAAACAGATTAGTATATTTTGATTCACTCTCAGCTTTACTTATACATAATGATTCTGCGAGGATTTCAAAGTTTTTTCATTTCCTGATTACAAAATTAAGAGTATGGGGATTAAGCGGAGTAATTATTGCTTTAGATAAAAAAGAAGACAAAGAAATAATTGCACAAATTTCTCAGTTTTGTGATAATGTTTTAGAGGTGGATAAATGAATACTATGGGCTTTGCTTTGATTGGCTTTTCTGCAGTAGTAATTCTTATTGTTGCTGTGGCTATTTTATGGGCAATTAATATAAGTAAAAAATTTGTTTTAGGACATTACAAAACTTTTATTAAATGGGTAATTATAACAGCAACTTTAGCTTTATTTCATGTAATTGCTTCGACTGTAATTCATTACATAAATGCTGTTGGAGTAGCAGAAGAAATAGACTTAATTCTTGACTTAGTCCGTTCAGGCATAGCAATTTTAACAGGAATTGCTTTTCTTAAAGCAGGATTAATTTTAAATGAAATGTCAAAAGAATATGGTTTTGCTTCAAAAGAGGGAATAAAATGAGTTTTGGATTACTAGAACATATTCTTTTACTTGAAGGAATTCTGGCTATTGTTTTAATTATTTCAGCTTTAACAATAAGCTTTATTGCCTATAAAAGATTTACTTCAGGAAAATTTCGTTATTTTGTTAAATGGATTTTAATTGCTTCTGCTTTTATGTGTGCAAGTTTTGCAATAAATATTTTTCTTGATTTACTTTACAAAGTGTTTGAATTTTCAAGAGAATATGTTTATGGGCCGTTAGGTTATTGGTTTTATTTAAGCAATTTCCTGAGAATTTTAACTGCTGCCTGTTTCCTTAAAGGGTTTTTTGTATTAAAAGAAATGACAGACATTTACGGAACAGATAAAGTTGAATCATTTAAAAAAAACAGGTAAAAAGCTTTTTCTAATTGACATTTATATCCATCAAAAAAGTTTATAAACATTTATATCTATCAATAATTTATACACTAATTATTTATTTAATTAAATTAGGAGGCTAAATTTATGGCACAAATAGACAATATGAACCAGCAAGTCGTTTTTTTATCTGATGGCTCTAAAAGAACCAGAGGAAGAGACGCACAAAGAATTAATATTTTAATTGCAAAAGCAGTTGCTAATGCAGTTAAATCTACTTTAGGTCCAAAAGGAATGGATAAAATGATTGTAGATGACTTAGGAGACGTAACAGTTTCAAATGACGGAGCAACAATTTTAAGTGAAATGAGCATTGATCATCCTGTAGGAAAAATGCTTGTAGAAGTAGCAAAAACACAAGATAATGAAGTTGGAGACGGAACTACTAGTGTTGTAGTTTTATCTGGCGGATTACTTGGAAAAGCAGAAAAAATGTTAGATGATGACATTCATTCTTCAATTATAATTAATGGATACAGAATGGCAGCAAAAAAAGCAAAAGAATATTATGCTGAATTAGCAGATTCAGTCAGCATTAAAGATTCAAAAACACTAAAAGACATTGCTGTTACTTCAATGACAGGAAAAGCAGCTGAAGCTTCAATGGAATTAGCTGATTTAGTTGTTGAAGCAATTAAAACAGTTTCAGAAGAAGAAAACGGAACAACAATTAACAGAGACAAAATTAAAATAGAAAAAAAAGGCGGAGCAGGTTTAACTGACTCAGAATTAATTAAAGGAGTAGTAATAGACAAAGAAGTAGTAAACGAAGGAATGCCAAAAAAAATGGCTAAAGCAAAAATTGCTTTAATTGATTCAGCTTTAGAAGTAAAAGAAACAGAAACAGACGCAAAAATACAAATTACTTCTCCTGACCAATTGCAGGCTTTTTTAGACCAAGAAGAAGGCATGTTAAAAAACATGGTTGAAAAAATTAAAGCTTCAGGAGCAAATGTTGTTTTCTGCCAGAAAGGAATTGATGATTTAGCACAGCACTTTTTATCAAAAGAAGGAATTCTTGCAGTAAGAAGAGTCAAAAAATCAGACATGACTTTATTGTCAAGAGCAACAGGAGCAAAAATTGTTAATAGAACAAATGACTTAAACAAAGACGATTTAGGTTTTGCTGAAGACGTTAACTCAAAAAAAGTTTCTGGAGAAGACATGGTTTTTATTGAAGGCTGCAAAAACCCTAAAGCAGTAACAGTCTTAGTCAGAGGCGGTTCAGACCATGTAATGGATGAAGCAGAAAGAGCATTAAATGACGCATTAGGAGCAGTAATTTCAGCAATAAAAATCGGAAAAGTTGTTGCAGGCGGAGGAAGCAGCGAAATAGAAGTTGCAGTTAAATTAAGAGAATACGCTAAAACAGTAGGCGGAAGAGAACAATTAGCAATTGATGCTTTTGCTGAAACATTAGAAATAATTCCAAGAACTTTAGCTGAAACTGCAGGAATGGATCCAATTGACACTTTAGTTAATTTAAGGTCAAAACATGCAAAAGCTTCAGGAAAATATATTGGAGTAGATGTCTATCAATCAAAATTAGTTGACTTAAAAAGCCAGAAAGTAATTGAACCATTAACAGTCAAAACACAGGCAATTACTTCTGCTTCAGAAGTAACAGAAATGATTTTAAGAATTGATGACATTATTGCAGGAAGCAGTAAAGGTTCAGCTCCTCCAATGCCTCCAGATATGGGCGGCATGGGTGGAATGCCAGGCATGATGTAATTCAGGGAATCAATTTCCCTTTTTTTTATTTTTAATTATTTTTTTTTATTAATTCTTTTTATTATTTTTTTAATTTTTTCTTTTTCTTGAAAAATAATTATTGATTCTTCTGTTAACTTCTTTTTCAATTTGTTTTGAAATTCTTATTTGTTCTTTAGGAGAAAGAAATCTAAATCCTACTGCATACTCTGAATAAACCTGGTGTTCTATTTGACTTTTTATTTCCTGAGGTGTTTTTGGAGTTGTTGTTTTTGATTTTTTGTATTTATTAATATGAGTGTGTTTAGCAGGATTATTGTTATTGTTTGAAATCTTTTTCCCTCTTTGTTTCCTGAATTTTTGAGGAGTTCTTGGCATTAAATCACTTCTTTTAGTAAAAACTATGTTTTTGAAGATATTTAAATGTTTATTTATTTCTTTTTATTTATTGTTTTCTTATGAAACAAATTTTAATTTTATTAGGTAAAGCACGTTCAGGAAAAGATACTATAGCTGATTTTTTAGTTAAAGAATTTGGGTTTAAAAAATTTGTTTTTTCTTCTATATTAGAAGAAGAACTAATAAAGCAGGGAAAAAAAGTTTCAAAAGAAAACATGGTTTTATTAGGAGATGAATTAAGAAAAAAATTTGGGATGAATTTTATTGCAGTAAAACTTTTAGAGAAAGTTTCTGATGAACAAAAAATTGTTTTTGTTGGCGCCCGTTCAGTTGAAGAAGTAGAATTAATTAAACAAAAATTTCCTCAATTAAAATTAATTTTAATTACAGCAGAAAAAGAAAAACGTTTTGAAAGAAGAAATGAATTAGATTCTAATTCTTTAGAAAAATTTTCTGAAAGAGATAAAATTGACGCAGAAAAAAAAGGAATGAATAAATTATTTGAGTTAGCTGACTTTAAACTGGAAAATAATTCTTCTTTAGATGATTTACTTCAAAAAACAAGCGATTTAATGTATAACATTTTTAAATAGTAAAGCTGAATTATTTAAGGTGATTTATTTATGGCAGTAGGTGATGGTGCAATAGATTTCTTTAGTCTAGTAGGCGGAGGAATTTATCAATCAATTGATGCATTAATTCAAACAGGAGTTTCAATAATTCCAGGATTAGCAATAGCAATAATTCTTTTATTTATCGGTTATGTTGTTGCATTAGTTCTGAAAAAGGTTTCAGTTGAAGTCGTTAAATATCTTAAAATTGACCACTTCTTGGAATCACATGATTTACCTCAGGCTGTAGGCGGAGTATCATTCTCTATTTTAATTGGAGAATTAGTTAAATGGTATGTAATAATACTATTCTTAGCTCAAGCTGTAGGATTCCTGTCATTGAATGTAATTGCAGACTTTGTTACATTGTTTGTTGAAAAAGTTCCATTAGTTTTAGCAGCAGTATTGTTCTTAGCATTGGGATTTTATTTAGCAAGATATGTAAGAAACACATTCAACAAAACCAACTATCCAAAAAAAGATTTAGCCGGAATGTTAGCCGAAATAGTAATAATGTATTTAGTTTTAGTAATGGCTTTAGCCAATATTGGATTTGATACAACTATTTTAGTTGAAGCATTTAGGATTGCATTCACAGTATTAGTAATAGTGGTTGCATTGCTTTTTGGAGTAGCTTTTGGTTTGTCTTTCAGAAAAGACATCAAAAATTTTGTCATGGAATTAAGAAAAGGCATGTAAAAACTGTTTCGGCAGTTTAGCACCAGTTTCGGCTGGTGGCAACGACGCACCATTTTCAGTGGCGCTGGCATGGGATAAGCCCGTGCTGCCTTAATTTTTTTTCTTTTTTTGTTTATTTAAATAATTTATTTTATTGAATACAGCAGGACTGAGTGCAACGAAGTCGTGTATCATGGCTCCAGATCAAAATCGCGAAATTAAATCTATTTTTAAAGCTTTTTTTTGACTTTTATATACGATTAAACGATTACCTATTTTTTTAGGCTTAACTCGTTGATTAACCGGAGGATTTACGTATATGAACAAAGTAAGTGAACTAAGACCTTTTCAGAAAAGAGTAGAATTAGCTGTAAAGGTTCTTGAAAAAAACGAAGTAAGAGAAGTTACTTCAAAATTAGATAATTCAAGCCACAAAGTAACAGAAGTATTAGTCGGAGATGACTCAGGCGCAATTCTTTTGACTTTATGGGATGAAATGATCGATAAAGTTGAAGTAGACAAATCTTACAAAATAGCAAACGGCTATACTTCATTGTTTAAAAACAGCTTAAGATTAAACATTGGAAGATATGGTGAATTAACTGATTCAGAAGAAGAAGTTTCAGAAGTAAACAAAGAAAACAATATTTCAGACCAAGAATTTGAACAAAGAAGAAGATTTGGCGGAAACAGAGATTTTGGAAACAGAAAACCAAGACAAGACAATTCAGATGACTCAAGCCAGGATTCAAGTTCAGATTCAACTGAAGAAACTTCAACAGAAGCAACAGAAGAAACAAAAGAAGTTTCAACTGAAGAAGCAACTGAAGCTCCAGCAGAAACAGAAACCACAGACGCATCAACAGAAGCATCAGAAGCTCCAGCAGAAGAAACAGCAGAAACTACAACTGAAGAAGCAAGCGAAACACCAGCAGAAACAAGCGAAGCAACAGAAGAAACAAAAGAAGCAGATTCTGAAGAATCAGAAAAAAAAGAATGATTTCGGATTAATCAACTTTTTCTTTCTTTTCTTTTTTTTTCTTTTTTTTTAATAAAAATATTTTATTTATTTTTTTAGCTTATTCTTTGTATAATTTTTTTTCAGTTAATTTAATTGAATACTATTCAAATTATCTGTTTTATTTTTCTTGCATTAACTTTAAAAACAAATTTCAACTATTTTTTATTGTTGCTTATGAGAAGGGATGAACAAATACGTCAAAACTTTTTCTTTTACTGATTTAATTAATTATTTAAATATTCTTGGATTAATACTTTATTTACATTTAAGGGCGCGTAGCTCAGCCTGGTTAGAGCATTGGTCTTATACACCAAGTGTCGGGGGTTCAAATCCTCCCGTGCCCAATCGCGGTTGCGTCCGCGAGTCACGCGTGCTATCTAACGATAGCACTGCAAAAACCTTTTTCAAAAAAAGGTTTATCAAAAACACAAACTTTTTTCCAAAAAGTTTGAACAAGAACAATTTGTGATTTTATGACTTTAGAAAATTTTTCCCTGAAACAAGAAGAAGAGATCAGAAGTTATTGGACTAAAAACAAAATTCCTGAAAAAGCCAGACAGCAAAGTGCAAAACAAAAAAAATACTTTTATTTTATGGACGGTCCTCCTTATGCAACCGGTCATATTCATATGGGAACAGCATTAAATAAAATTTTAAAAGACGTGTCAATAAGATACAAAAGAATTAAAGGATTTAATGTTTTTGATCGGCCTGGATATGACACTCATGGGACTCCAATTGAATTACAAGTAGAAAAAGAAATAGGAACAAAATCAAAACAAGACATACAAAAATATGGAATAAAAAAATTCATTGAAAGATGCAGAAAATATGCAACAGAATTCATTGATCAGCAGAATTCTGAATTTGAAAATCTTGGAGTATGGATGGATTGGAATGATCCTTATATTACTTTAACAAATGAATATATTGAAAGCATTTGGTGGACTTTTAAAAAAGCAGACGAAAAAAAATTACTTTATTTAGATAAATATTCAGTTCATGTTTGTCCTAGATGTGAAACCGCAGTTTCATTTAATGAAATTGAATACATTAAGCAGACAGATAATTCAGTTTATGTTAAATTTCCGTTAAAAGACAAAAAAAATACTTTTTTGGTTATCTGGACTACTACTCCTTGGACTTTGCCTGCTAACACTGGAGTAATGGTTCATCCTGATTATGAGTATTCTGAAATAGAATTAAGTTCAGGTGAACACTGGATTATTGCAAAAGAATTAGTGCAAAAATTAATGGATTTAATTGAATCAGGTTTTACAGAAAAAAAAGTCTGGAAAGGAAAAGAACTAAAAGACTGGAAATATGAAAATCCTTTATTTAAAAATTTAAAGTTAAAAGACATGAGTAAAGGTTATAGAATTGTTTTAAGTTCAAGGTATGTTAATTTAGATGAAGGAACTGGTTTAGTTCATTGTGCTCCAGGACATGGAAGAGAAGACTTTGAAGTAGGAAAAGAAAATGGACTTCCATCACTTTCTCCTGTTGCATTAAACGGAGAAATGACTGAAGAAGCAGGAAAATATAAAGGAAAAAAAGCAAGAATTGTAGATAAAGAAATTGTTTCAGATTTAGAAGAATTAAATTCATTAGTTTTCAAGCATTCTTTTACTCATGATTATCCTGTTTGCTGGAGATGCAAAACTCCTTTGTTAATGCTTTCAGTTCCTCAGTGGTTTTTTAAAGTTTCTTCAATCAGAGAAAGAATGTTAAAATTAAATTCAGAAAATAACTGGGTTCCTTCATGGATGAATGACAGAATGAAAAACTGGATTGAATCTTTATCTGACTGGCCTATTTCAAGAGCAAGATATTGGGGTACTCCTTTGCCAATCTGGAATTGCAGTAAATGCAGTGAAAGAAAAGTTTTTGGTTCTTTGGATGAATTAAAAAAATCAGCTAAAGTTTCAGATAAACTTGACTTGCATAAACCTGAAATAGATGAAGTTAAATTTGACTGTAAATGCGGAGGACAATTTACAAGGGTTCCTGAAGTATTAGATGTATGGTTTGATGCAGGGGTTTCATCTTGGGCTGCATTAAGGTTTCCTCAAAAAAAAGATTTATTTGAAAAATTTTGGCCTGCAGATTTAAATATTGAAGCAACAGAACAAGTTCGTGGATGGTGGAATTCGCAGTTAATTACTTCAACTATTTGTTTTGACAAGCTTCCTTTCAAGTCAATTATGGTTCATGGAATGGTATTGGATTTAAGTAAAAAAAAGATGTCTAAATCAAAAGGAAATGCTGTTCAGCCAAAAGAAGTAATAGAAAAATATAACAGGGATTTTTTAAGGTATTATTTTTGTTCTTTATCTAAAGGCGAAGACATTGTCTTTAACTGGAATGCATTTAAAGATATAAATAAGTTTTTCAGTGTATTCTTCAATTCATTTAATTACTTAAATTTGTATTTAGAAAAAAATCCTTTAATTAAAGAAAAAGAATTAAAAAATTTAAAAGCAGAAGATAAATGGATTTTATCTAAATTAAATTCTTTAATTAAAGAAACAGACTATTTTTATGAAAATTATTTGTATCCAAAAATTATTTCTTCTTTGAATTGGTTTATTACAGAAGAATTCAGTCGAACTTATATTAAGTTAATCAGAAACAGAAAAGACAAAACTGCTTCAGATACAATGAATTATGTTTTAATTAATTTGTTAAAAATAATGTCTCCTGTTTTGCCTCATTTAACTGAATATGTTTATTTAAATTTCAAAACAAAAGAAATGCCTGAATCAGTTCATTTATTGGATTTTCCTGACTCAAATGAAAAAATGATTAATAAAGAATTAGAAAAAGAATTTTCGTTTGTAAAAGAAATTGTTCAGTCAGCGTTGTCTTTAAGAGAAAAAGAAAAATTAAGGTTAAGATGGAAACTAAAAGAATTAGTAATTGAATCAAATCAGTCATTTGAAAACACAAAAGAAATAATTTCTTCTATGGCTAATGTAGAAAAAGTTAGTGTTGTAAATTCAAAGCAAAAAGGAAAATTTATTTCAGCTGAATTAAAGGAAATTAAAATTCATTTAAATCTTGAAGCTGATTCAGATTTAAAAGAAAAATGGGAGTTAGCTGAATTAACAAGATTAATTCAGTCTGAAAGAAAAAACAAGAAATTTAATCCAAATGAAGTAATTGAAATTAAATTAAATTGTTCAGATAAAAGTTTTCTTGAAAAATACAAAAAAGAAATTGAAGATTCAACTAACACTAAAATAAAAGATTTTAATTCAAATGAAAAAAAGAAATTAATTGAAAGAGAGTTTTCTTTTGAATTTTAATTAATTTTTTTTTCTTTAAAAGTTTATTGCACTGCTATCGCAGATAGCATATCGCACTCAACTGCCGAAACAGTTGATTGAAAGAGAGTTTTCTTTTGAGTTTTAATTAATTTTTTTTTCTCTTTTAATTAATTTTTTTGTTTGCAAAGCAAATGGTTTTTTTATTTTGGAAATTTTATTATTATTCTGGTTCTTCTTTGCGGTTTTTTATCTTTAAGCGAATGAGGAAACAATCCGTGTGTTTTTTTTATTTTTCTTATTTCTTTAAATCTTTTTAATCCAATTTTTTGTTTTTGTCTTATTGATTTTATTTTACTTCTTCCTGTTTTTTGTGCATGAATTAATTCAAGTCCTTTTATTTTAGCAAAAAATCTAAGCAATTCAGTTTTAATTTTTTGGTTATTTTCAAAATAAACAGGATTTTTTAATTTTTGTTTCATTTCTTCTGCAAATTTTACTGCCTGCCTTAAAGCAACATTTGAAACAGAATTATGCTGTTTTAATTTTATTTTATCAGGATTTTTTTCTTGTTTTTCGTCAGCTAACTTTATTCTTCTGTAATCATAAACCTGCATGAATTTTTCAAGTTTTTTTTTATCCTGCTTCCAAGTCATAAAAATTATTTTTCCTTAGTCAATATTTTTGTTTAATTTAAGGTCTTCTTTTTCTTATGGAAGCTGATTTCATTCTTCCAATTAAATGCAATCCTAAACCATAAGCGCTTTTAGTTTTCCAGACTTTCCTGAATTTTCCTTCTGCATTTTTTCTTTTAATTTGTCTTACTTTTTCTAATCCTTCTTTTTCAAAAACTTCTCTTGTTCTTCTTTTATTTCTTTCTTTAATGTTTGTGTTAATTTCTTTTAATAATTCTTCAACTTTATTTTTTTGTTCTGATTCTATTTTGTGTCTTGACTGAGTCATTCTTCTTAATGCAGTTTCAGCTGTTTTTTTTGCTCTGTTTAATGCAATATTTGCACTGCTTGAATACCGGTTTAATTCAAAATGTTTTGGGTTTTTATTTAATGTTTTATAATAATCTGCTTTTTCTCTGTTGTAAACTCTTAGCTCTCTTTTAATTTCTCTTATTTCGTCAATAAATCCTTTTGGCTTTAAGGATTTTAAATCTTTTTTTGCCATTTATTTCATTTCCTCAATTATTTTTTCCCTTATTTTTTTTTCGCCTTTTTCTGCAGGGTAACCTATTGTTATTCCTCCAATAATATTTTCGTTTTCTGGAATTTTTAAGATTTCTCTTGTTTGTTCTGCATTAATGTTTCCAATCCAGCATGAACCTAATTCTAATTCAACTGCCTGCAGCATTAAATTTTCAATGCTTGCAGAAACATCAATTGGATTATATTTTAAATGAGAATTTTCGCCGAACTTTTCATTAATTGAATTCTTTTTGCCACATGCAATAATCAGCAAGGGAACTTGTGTAATAAAATCTTTTCTGAAACATTCTTTTAATTTTTCTTTTATTTCTTTTTTTGTAATAAAATAAAATTTTCTTGCCTGAACATTTCCTGCAGAAGGAGCCCATAAAACTGCTTCTTTTAATAATTCAATTTTTTCTGTTTCAATTTCTTTGTCTTTATATTTTCTTATACTTCTTCTGTTTTGTATTGCTTCTCTTACATGCATTTTTTTATCCCCATAATATTTTTTTGTACAAACCTTTAAATAGAAAAACTTTATATTGTTGTATTACGCATTATATTCAGGGATTTAATTGAATAAAAATTATTTTTTAATTGGAATTACATTAATTGCAGTTATTGCAGTTTATTTTGTTTTTTTTAATGAAACCCAGGAAACTTTTTCTTTTAATTCAGGTTTAACTGAAATTAATTCTTTATGGGAAAAACAAGGATTAAAAACTGAATATTTAATTTCTCCATTAAAAGTTTATGCAGCAGAAAAAACAAAATTAATTGAATTAAAATCAGATTTAACTGATTTTAAGGAATCCTTAAAAGAAAAAGAAAATTCAGAAGACAAAGAAAAATTAGATTTGTTATTAGAAACTCAAATTCATTTAATTAACAATGCTTTACTGCAGAAAGAAAATTTTGTTTCAATTGATTTTTTTGAATCAAATAACTATAATTTTGATGTTTTATGTTCTTATTCAAATAAAGTACAGGATTTACAGGAAAACCTTGTATTGCAGAAAAATTCAGCTGAATCATTTAATGAAAAAGTTTTAGCTTTTTCTGAAGCTTACCCTGACGAAGCAGAAAAATCAGGTTTAAGCGTTCTTTCATTAGAAGTTTCTTCTGAACAAAAACTTTCAGATTTAGAATCAATGGTTTTAACCTTAAAGGGGGTTTGTTAATGAAAAAACTTTTATTTGCTTTAATTTTTGTTTTGATTTTGTCTTTTGTTTCAGCTGAAGAAGTTAATTGTATTAAACAATCAGAAAATGTTTTTGCAGGAAATATTCCTTTTAATTCTTTTTGTGAAATTCCTTTAGAAGATTATAAAGGAAAAATCAAAGTTGAAATTGGCGAAGGGTATTATGCTGCGTCAACTAATTTCAGTATTCCAGTTAATGTTTATATTGCTTTAGAGGATTCTTTTTTTGATTCTAATTTAAAAAAAGAAGTTCAATTAAAATGCAGTAATTATTTTGGAAAAACACTTAATTTAAGTGATTCTGATTCTTTTCCTTATGAACAAGAATGTGCTTTTAAAGATAAAATTTTTGGTTTGGGTTTAACTGACCCTTTAATTACTTTATCAATAAACGTTTCAAATGCAAAGCCGCCTTTTAATGATGTTAAAATAGAAATAACGACTAAATTCACAGATAATTTAGTAAAAAAATATCTTGCTAAAAGATTTAGTTCATTTATTAAATCAAATGATTCAAGAAACATTTTTCATGAATTTTATTTTGAATATGAAAAAGAAAAAATTAATTCAGATTTAATTTCTAATACAGTAGTTAAATTTAATCTTGATTCAGTTAATTATAAAGAAGAAAAAGCAGTATTTAGGTTAACTAATGCAGAAACAGGGAAAGACTTATGCAGCAGTATAACAGATATTTATATGCCTAGTAGTAAGTTTTTTGATTGTGATGGAATTGCAGACATAAGAATTTCTGCAAAAGAAGGTAATCCAAAAGAATATTATAAAAAATTAAGATATTATTTTACTGTTGCCTTAACTCCAAAAGATCCTGCTTTGGTTGGTGGAAAAGCAGAAGTTAAACCAGCTGACAAAATAGAAGACAAACCTGATGACAAAAAGGATCAACCAGTGCCAACAAATTTAACTGAATTGCAAAAACAAATTAATAATTCAATTTTAATTCAATATAATAAGATTATGGGAGTGAATTAATGAATTCAAAAATTATTGCAGGAATAGGAGTAATAATTGTTTTAACTGCTGTCTATATTTTGTTTTTTAATCAGCAAACACAATCAATGACTTTTTCTGACGGAATAAAAGAAATTAATGGTTTATGGACAAAAAATAAAGTTAATTCTGCATTTTTATTAAATAATTCAACTGAAATAGAATTCTCTGAATCTAATTTGGAAGCATTAAATGATGATTTAAGTTCATTTCAGAATTCTCTTTCTAAAATGACGCAAACAAAAGACACTGAAGCATTAACTGATTTTGTTGAAGTTCATTTATTGTTAGTTGATGAATTAAATTTAGCTTTAAAAACAAAAATTATTTCAGATAAATTAAATTCAAAAACAATAACCGGAAGTAATTTGTGTTCAAATAAAACTGAATTAAAGTTAATTGGAGAAAACACAATTAAATTAAATGAAAAACTAATGAAAACAAATGAATTAATTTTTGCTTTTAATGAAGTTCATTTAGGCTTTGAAGAAAAAGCAAATTTAAATTCTTTTATTGCAGATACAACTGATTTTTCTGAAACAAAATTAGAAAATGAAACAGTTTTAGCTGAATTAGAGAGGGTGTGTTAAATGAAAAAAATAATTTTATTTTTGGTTTTAATTTTTTTGTTTTCTTTTGTTTCAGCTGAAGAAAACTTTTATTATGATAATTCAGGAGCAATTCAGGCTAACTCTAACTGGAGTGCAGGAGTAATTTCTGATACTTTATTAAACAATTATTATTCATCTGTTTCTGCTCTTTCTTTTCAGTCAAACCCAAAAGAAAAATATTATTTTGATTCAGGAAAAACAATTCTGGAAAATGTTCCTGTTGGGAGAACTTACAGGATAATTAATGGAAATGAATATTCTCCTTATTGGATTGGAATAAAGAATGCTAGATCTTCTTTTATAGGAACTTCAGTTGAGGCTGCAAAAATTTCAATTGGAACTGTCAGCAAACCTTCTTATTTCTGGTTTATGGAAAGTAAAGAATTTCCTTTTATAGAATATGATTGTGGTACAGGATTATTTTCAAATGCATCAATTGAATTAACTGCATCAAATAGAACTGCTTCTTGTTCAATTGTTGATGTCGAATTAGTTTCAGTTAATTCAGATAACACTGTTTCTTTAGCAATAACTTATAATGAAACAGATACACTGAAAGAAATTCCTTTAGCTAAAAGTTTAGGAAACGGAAAATATTCTTTTGAAACAGAAAATTTGGATCCAAAAACTCCTGTTTTATATAAATTAGAAGGACTTCCCTTATTTGTTTATTTTTTTGGTTTAGATTCTTTTGATAAAACTACTCCTGTATTAGAATTTTCTTTTGTACCTGAAAGAACTTCGATTGAATTAATAATCAGCAACAGACAAATACTGAAATCTGTTATTGCAAGCCAGGCAAACACAATTGAATTTTCTATTTTAGATGGTTATGATTTATTAAAACAAGTTAAAACAAAACAACTTTATGAAGAAAAAGAATTTAATTTAAAAATAAATTTAGGTTTAGAAGTAATGGATTATTTAAATGAAGGAAAATTAACTTTTGATTTTTATGATACAATTAATGCAAAATCAATTTATCTTTCACAGAATTCTTTTGCTTTGCTTTCAGGTAAAGTTCCAAAAAATTCTTATAAATTAAAATTAATTTCAAATTCCTCTGAATTGCAGGATTGGGTTTCAGATAAAATTATTGTTTCTTCTGATACTGTAATTGATTTAAGAAATAAAATTAACATAAAAAAACAGACAGCAAAAATTGATGTTTTAATTCCAGAAGAAGTAATTAATGCAATGGATTCAGTTTCAGTTACTCCAATTGTAGAAGATTCAACTGGAAAAGAAGTTTTTGTTCCATTTACTACTTTAAGAGTGGATTCTGAAGGAATAAATACTTGGCCTGTTTTATTTTCTCAAGGAGAAGAAATAACAATTAAAATTCCTGATTCAACTGCAACTAAAGCATGGGTTTGGAGTAATTCTGCAGAAAACACTCAAATTACTGTTCCAAAAGATACTGCTAAAACAATTGTTTCAAAACCAGATAATAAATTTACTTTAACTGTAATTTTAGGAGAAGATAATTACAAGGTTTTTGCAAAAGAAAACTTTGAAAACATAATTGATTTTAAGGCATTAAAAGAAGACAATGATATTATTGTAATTAATCCTGATATAGCAAAAAAAGATCGTTTTACTGTTGAATTAATTAAAGGAAAAAAATATAATTTAATTATTAAGGATTCAAATTCAACTAATTATTATGATTATTTAAAAGACATAATATATGGTGTGTTTGGAGCAGTTTTTCCTCAGCCAATAACTGAAAACACTGGGATAATTGATTTTAGTGAAAACGGAATAAACAAGTTTTTTGGAAAAAGTGATTCATTGTTATTTGATTCTCCGGTAATTTCTTCAGAAACTCCAAAAACTTCTGACGGAAAACAAAAAAACTTGCAGATTGCTTCTGTTGATGGAAAAAAAATAATAAGAAATCCAGGTTCTAAAGTTCCTGAACATATAGTTTATTTAGATAAAGCAGAAACAAAAGCAGACAAACAATTTTCAGTTATGTTACAGGAATATGATAAAAGTAAAAAAGGGTTTTTTTCAATTATTGTATTTGATGAAAATGGAACAAAACACGGTGAAATTCCAAGCACTATAAAAACATTAAATTATTATCCTAGAACTTCAGTTTTAGTTGATTTCCTTGATGCAAAAGAAAATGGATTGACTTTTTCTTATGAATCTTTTTCTTCTTCAGCTCAGCCAAGAATAATTTTAAAAAATTGGGATAATTCTACTTTCCAGTTTTTTGTTTGTCAGGATAAAACCGGAGACGGAAAATGTGATTTAAAAGGTTATGCGGATGGAAAAGAAATTTTTGGAGGAACTTTTGTTGAACCAAATTATGAAGCTGCTTCAATTGAAGTTCAAATGAAAACAGACTCAACTCCAAAAGATACAACTGAAATTGGAATAACAATTGAATGTGACTTGGAAGTTGAATGTTCTGAAGATGTAATTAAAGATGCAATAGATGAAATCCTAAAACAGATTCCAGGAGAGATTAAAGATTTAAGATTAGATCCAATTCCAAATTATCCTGATGCAACAAGAGTTGTAATTGAAATTTATGAAGAACAAGAAGTTCCATTAAAGCCAGTTGAAGTGCCTGCAACAATTGGAGAACTGTACATTTGTGATCAGCCGCCTGCACCAGATTCATGCAGTTTAATAGATGGTTTAGATTATGTTTGTGACCAACCGCCATATCCTAATGATTTATGCAGTCCAACTGATTCAACTGATTATACCGTTAAATTAACTCCAGAAGACACTACAATTGTTTTAACTCCAGGAGAAGATAAAAAAATTACTTTTAAAGCAGAAGTAACAAAAAAAGAAACAGTAAGATTAGGTAAACAAAGTGCAGATTGTGTTATCGCAATGAAGAATGCAGAGAAATATGATTCTTTAATTGAAAGATATGGAAATGAAAATCATTATTCAATGGACGCAGATTTAATCAGAGCAATAATTCAGCAGGAAAGTTCTTTTGTTCCTGATGCAATTGGTCCTGATGAAAGCGGAAATGAAAGTTCTTATGGTTTAATGCAGATTCATAAAACAAATTTAGATTCTTGGATGGATATTTTTGGTTTAGACTGGAAGACAACTGAAAGCTGGGCTGACTCAGAAAATAGTATTTGGGCAGGAACAAGATATTTTAATTCAACTGAAGCAGGAGATAATTCATTAGAAAAAGAGATTAATGGATTAAACTGTAATGAAGAAGAATTAAATAAAGTGTTAGTTAATTCAGGAATTGCAAAAGCAACCTGGAAAACTGCATTAAAGATTGCAGGATATAATTCAGGTCCAAAAAATGTTTCTTGTACTGAAATTAAAGCAACAAGCACAAGAGAAACATATGTTCCAAGTGTTATTGCGTGGTACAGAATATTCAAAGAAAATTATGGGAAAGAAATAGAATTAGGTAATGATTACTGCAAGCCGACAAAAGTTTCAGATACAACAGTAATTGAATCTAAACCTCTGATTGAAACACCTGAAGCATGCAAAACCTGTTCAAATGTAATTCAATGTCTTTCATGTATTGACTATAAGTTTGTTACAGGAGTATTTGAAGTTGAAAATTAAGGGTTGCCTAACCTTTTTATTCTTTTCTTTTATTTCTTTGTTTTAGATGATAGCTGATTTTATTATTACTTTTCGGGAAGCATTAGAATTAGCTTTAATTATTGGAATAATTTTAGGTTATTTAACTAAAACAAAACAAGAAAAATACAATAATATAGTTTTTGTTGGTTTAGCTGCAGGAATAATTTTCAGTTTAATTGGAGCAGTGCTGTTTAGTTTTATTGCAGGAGGCTTTGCTGAAAATGAAGCTTTATTTGAAGGAATAACAATGTTAATTGGTTCTGTTTTATTAACTTCAATGATTTTATGGATGATAAAACAAAAAAATATTGCAGGCGAAATAAAAGAAAAAGTTTCAGTTGAAATAAGTGAAGCAAAAAAATTTGGTTTATTCTTTTTAGTTTTTGTTTTGGTTTTAAGAGAAGGAATTGAAACAGTTATTTTCTTAAATGCATCTTTTTTTGCTTCAGGTTCATCAAATTTAATTGGTGCTTTTGCAGGAATTATTGGGGCAGTATTTTTAGGTTATTTATTGTTTGTCAGTTCAAAAAAAATTAATATAAAAAAGTTTTTTGGAATTACAGGTATTTTATTAATTTTGTTTGCTGCAGGTTTAACTTCTCATGGAATACATGAATTACAGGAAGCAGGAGTTGTTCCGGTAATAATTAATGAAGTCTGGAATATTAATCCTGCATTAAATGCTGATGGAAGTTTTCCTTTGCTTCATGAAAAAGGATTAATTGGAAGTATTGCAAAAGGATTATTTGGATATAATGGAAATCCATCATTAATTGAAGTGTTATCTTATCTTGTTTATTTAGTTATTGTTGTTGTTTTGTGGAAAAAGCAAAACGAAAAGAATTTAAAATAAAACAGCATTATTTATCTGTCCGCTATTTTAGGGGTTATTAGATGAATGAATTAACTGCTTTGCTGAAAAGAATTGGTTTAAATGAATATGAATCAAAAGTTTATTCTTCTTTAAGTTCAGGGAACCTTTTAACTGCTTCTGAGATAAGCAAAAAAGCAGGAATTCCTCGAGCAAGAGTTTATGATGTTTTATTAGTATTAGAAAAAAAAGGTTTTGTAATGATTTCAATTGGAAGACCTGTTTCATTTAAGGCAGTTGAACCAGAAAAAGCTTTAGTTAATTTTGAAAAACAAAAAAGAAAGGCTTTTGAAAGCCAGTTAAATGAAATGAATTCATTAAAAGGATTATTAAAAAAGAAGTTTGATAAAGTTCCTCAAAAAGAAAGCTTTTCTCAGGCATGGAGTGTTTCAGGCAACCAAATAAACCATATTATAGCTGAATCATTAAAAAATGCACAGGAAAGCGTGGTTATTTCTACATCTGAAGCTAATGCTTTAAAGAAAATACAGTCCTTTAACACAAAATTCAAGAGTTTAAAAGATAAAGGTATTGGTTTGAAATTTGTGTTGAATTCAGTTAATGGAAGCAGAATAGGCAGGGAATTCAAGGATTTTAATGTAATTCAGTCAAAAAATAATTCAAGGTTTATGTTGTTTGACAACAAAAAAGTTTTGTTGTTTTTTAATGAAAAAAAAGAAGAAGATGAAAAGGCTTTATTGATTGAAAGCCCTTTTATTGCAAAATATTTAAGCAGACTTTAATTAATTTTTTTGCATACTATTTTGTTTATTTAATTTTATTATTTTTTTTATTTTCTTTGATTTTTTCAGTAATTTTTTCGTTTTTTTATACTTACTTTTTATTAATTTTTTTTATTTAATTTTATTTAATTTGTTTGTTTTCTTTTTTTAATGTTTATTTAATTCTTTTTATTTTCTTTATTTTTTCTTTGCCGTTTTTTGTTTTAGCAAGTTTTTTATAGAATTTGTTTGCGTTTTCTATTTGAGCATTAATAAAAGGAGTTAATTCTTTTTGGCATTCCTTTATGTTGTTTTTACAGTGAAAAGCCCATTTTTCAACATGTTCTAATCTTTCATTTTTCATATTAATCTTTTAGCCTGTATTTTCTTATTAATCTTTTTATTTCATTTATTTTGCTTTCATTTAATTCTTCAGCATAAATTATGCGTAAATGTCTTGAATCTTCAATGTCTTTTGGGGATTTAAATAATTCTTCTTTAAATGCAATATTTGTTTCAATAGTAGAAAAATAAAATGGAAGTCCAGTTAATTTAAGTTTTGTTTTTTCATTTAACTGTTTTTCATCTAAAGCATCTTTTGACATTTTCATTTCCATTTCAGGAATAAAACTATTTTTTCTTACATAACGTAAACTAAGATTTTCTTTTAAATAATCAGTAAATAACCTGTCAGGGTTTTTTCCCTGAAGGCATTCAAAATCAGTTTTAGTTATGTTTTTATGGAATTTATTGAATTGTTCAAAGGAAATTCTTTCAATTATTAAGTCAATATCTTCTGTTCCTCTGCTTCTTCCATGAGAAATTGCAACAAAACCTGAAACAATAATGTAATTTATTTTATTTTTTTCAATAACTTTAACAAAATCTTTTATGAATTCATTTAATATGTTTTTGTCGCTTACAAAACGATTCATAAATAATTAAATGCAATTAAAACTATTTAAAATAACTGTAATTGCTGTTTCTGGTTTATTTTGTTTATTCTTTATTTTTTTATGTTTATTTTGTTTAGTTTTTTTTTGTTTTTTTATATTTAATTATCTTTTTCTTGTTGGTTTTTTCTTTGTTTTACTGCTTGTTTTTTTCCTTGTCTGAGGTTTTTTTGTAATTATTTCTTTGAGTTCTTTCTGGAAGTCCTGTTCAGGAGAATAATCAACTACTGTGCCTTTTTCTTCTTTGTTTGATTTTTCATCTGTTCTTAATGCAGCCATAATAATTAAAATAACTACAATTACAACAAGAATAACTAAAACATAATCATTTTCTCCGAATAAAACAAACCCTGTTTCTCCTGTTTTTTCTTGGTCTTCTTTTGTTTCTTTTTCAGGAAGTTTTACAATTTTATAATAAGTTCCTTTATCTGAAATTATTTCAACCGGAATCTCTAATCCATTTAATTCAAGTTCTTCACTTGCAGTAAATTTCAGTAATATTTCTCTTGTTGAATCTTTTTTTATTACTGGTTCTTCAATAAAATAACTTGAATCAAAATTTGTTTTTACGTCAAGTATTTTCATGCTTGTTTCTGTATTGTTTTCTATTTCAATTTTAATTTCAATTGTATTTTCGTTTGTATCTTTTAATTCCACTTCTTTTGAATTAACTTTAATGTCTTCAGGATTAATAGTTAATACAATACTTCCTCCAAAAACATTTACTTCAACTTGTTTTTGTGTTTCAAAACCAAAGTTTGTTTTTGCTTTAACTATTACTACTGCTTGTTCTTCTTTAAAGTCAAAAGGAGGATTAAAATAAACGTAAATTTCTTTTGTTTCTCCTTTATTTAAAGAAAATTCTTTTGGATTAAAATAAACCCATAATTCTTTTAAATCAAAACTTACTGTCTGAATGGTTTTTCCTTTGTTTGAAACTTTAATGGTTGTTACTGCACCTTCTCCTGCATTAACATCAATGGTATTTTTTAAGTTAGTCATTTCTATTCCAAAACATTCAGTTTCATTTAAATAATTGATTTTTCCGTTCATTATAAACTGGTTGTTTTCTGTTTTTGTTTTAATTGAATACCTGTTTTCAGTTGAATCTTTTTTTGGTAAAGCATTTAATTCAATTATTCTTTCTTCATTTGAATTTAATTCAAAGTCTGTTTCTTTTAAGTTAATCCATTCAACTGTTGAGGAAACTGAAAAAACTTGTTTTTCTGTTCCGGTATTTTTTATTGTAATATTGTTTGTTGATGGAATTTCTTTGCATAAATTTAATTCAGGAACAATTGTTTCAGTATTATAACAGTCCTGTATTAATATTGTGTTTTCAATGCTTTTTGAATAGTTTTCTGAGTCAGCAATAAAAACAAAGTTTGTTTCTCCTGTTTTGCTTTCACTGAAATCAAGTTTTGCTTTTACTTCAATGCTTTCATTTGAATTTAATGAAACAGAATTTTTTTCTAATTCTGCTTTAATGCCTTCAAGGTTTAACTGAAAAACCATTTTTTTTGTTCCATTGTTTTTCAGAATATAAACTGCTTCTGGATTTGATTCAATGCAAGCTGTTTCTTTTGATTGGGATTCAATGCTTAAATCAAAGCAGTCTTCAATTAAAACATTAAATTCTTTTTCATATAATTGATTGAATTTTTCTGAGTAAACTTTTAAAGTAAAAGAATAATTTTTTGCTTCAGTTTCTATTCCATTAAAATTTAATTCAATTTCTTTTGTTTCATTTGAATTTAATGAAATTTTTGTCTGGTTTAATGAAATCCAGTTATTTCCCTGAATTTCTAAAGTTAATTCATCAGTTAATAAACCAGTATTTGTTAATGAAATTGAATCTTTTGTTTTTAAGTCATTGCATGAACTGAAAGATTTATTCTGAATTAAAATTTCTTGTGCGTTTTCAATGTTTAATGAAATATTTTTTGTTTTAGTTATTCCTGTGTTTTTTAGTTCTGCTTTTAATTTTAAGTCATAGTTTTTTGTTTCCTGATTACAAGGAATTAAAACTTTTAATTCAAGTTCCTGCATTGAATTTTTTGGTAAAAGAATTTCTTCTGAACTTAATTCAATCCAGTTTTGATTTAATCCTTCAACTGAAAGAAGTATTTTTTCATCAAATATTCCTGTGTTAGTTAATTCAAATTTAAATAATTCTTCTTTGCATTGAGTTGAATTAATTAAACTTTGATTTGACTGAATGTTTATTTTGTGTCCTTCTGCTACAGTTAAATCAAATATTCCTGAAATACTTTGGTTTCCTTGAGCAGTAATTGTTATTTCATAATTTCCTGATTGGGCATATGGATCCGGGGTAGTAAAAGCAAAAAATTCTCCGCATGAATTTGCATTTAAGTAAACACTTAAAGGCCTTAAAGTCATCCATGAATTATCTGAATTTATTCTGAAGTTTTCACTTGAATCACTTGTGTTGCATAAAACAAAAGCACTTTCAATTGTTTCTCCCTGAAAAGCTATTCCGCTGAAGTCTCCGTTTAAAGTATGAGCATTAACTATAAAACTCATTAAAATTAATATTACTCCTATTCCAATCCATAAAAAATTCTTTTTATTCACTTTTTATTCCCCCTTATATTCCATTTTTCTTTTTGTTTTCCTGGATTTAATAACAAAATTAAAATAATTAATGCAATTACAATTAATCCAATTCCTTCCATTGAACCAAAAGAAATCAAGCCTGCAAGAAAATCATTTTCATGTATTTCTTTTTCTTCTTGTTTTTCTTGTTCCAGAATAATTAATTGTATTTCTTTTTTTTGTCTGAATTTACTGTTTTCAAAAACTAATGTAATACTATAACTTCCTTTTACTGCTTTTTCATCTAAAAGAATTTTTCCAGTAAACTCTTTTGTTTTTTCGTTGTTTATTTCTTTAATTGAAACTGATTCAAAGGCAGTTCCTTTAGGAAGGCCTTCAATCCAAAAGAATGTATTTTCAATTTTTTCTCCTGAAATGTTTTTAATTAGAACCTTTATTTCTGTTTCTTCAGTTAAAGTGATTTTTTCAGGAACTGAAAGCAATTCAATTACTCCTGAAGTAATTAATGGTTTTTCTTCTTCTATTACACTAAAATTAACTAAAATTGTTTTTTCATTAACTTTAACTTCAATTTCTTTTTCTCCTAATTCTGCATTAACTAAAGGGTTAATAGAAAAATAAATTTTTTTATCAGTTTTTTCATTTAAATAAAAATCGTTTTCTGAAAACAAAACATTAATTTCTTCTTCAGAAAAATAATTTATTTCAATTTTTTCTTTATAATCGCCTTTGTTTTCAATTAACAAAGAAAAAACACCTGAATGGCCTCTTTCAATTTCAAGGTTATCAGTTAATAATTCTGCATTAACTTCATGCATTTTTTTTACATTAACATTAATTATTTTTTTTATTTCAATAAAAGGATTAAATGCATATAATTCAAGTTTATGTTTTCCTGCTTCATCAGTTTTTAATGCTTTTACTTCAATCCAGTATCTTCTTGTTTCTCCTTCAGCCAACACAGTTTTAGTCTGCTGTAATTCAGTAATTAAATCTGATTTAACTGCAAAAGAAATTTCATTATCTTTATCACTTAAATTTCTTGCACTAAAATAAATTTTTTTGGTTTCTCCTTTTTCAATACTCAAAAAAGAATCAGGAATAATTAATCTAAATCCTTTTTCTATTTCAATGCATTCAGTTAACTCAAAAAATATTTCTCTTGAAGTAATTTCATTTTCTGATTCAAGTACAACATTAACTGAATAATCTTTTAATGGAAAAGAATTATTTGAATATAATTCTAATTCAACAAATCTTTCTTGTCCTGCATTTAATTCAATTAATTCAGGGTAAATTGAAGGCAAAAAAACTTCTGAGTCAGCACTTAACTTAATTTTTTGGGTAATTAAAGAATCATTTTTAATCCATAAACTTAATTTATCTAATCCATTCCTGCATATATTCTGCTTGTAATATTTTAAGTTGACTTTTCCTGAACTGTTTCCTGTAATAACAGTTAAATCAGCATATTCAGTAATTCCATTGTATTCTGCTCTTAATTCAATATTAGTATTGCTGTTATAATAATATGAAAGAATATTCAATGCAATAACTGTTTCTTCTCCTGCATTTAAATAAAAATCATTAACCGAAAAATCTGTTTTAATTGAACTAAAAGAACTTAAATGAATTAATGCTTTTTCATTTGAATCATTTTTCACTTTAACTGCAACAGAAAAACTTTCATCATAAGCCACTGAAACAATATTTTTTTCAGGTTCAATTAAAGCATTAACATTTGAAAGCAATGCAATCAAAATCAAAAACAACATTAATTTTTTCATTTAATTTCCTCCTTGTTTAATCTTTTAACTAATCTTGAAATAAATAAAATCAATAAAACTGAAGCAATTACAATTAAAACAACATTAATTGGTTCAGTTAATTCTCCAAATTCAGTGACAAGAACATTGCCTGTTGCTGAAATAACATTTGAATTCCTGCTTTCTAATTTTACATTAAATTCTTCTTCTAATTCATTGCATTTAATTAAAACTGAATTATTTTCTTCTGAACCAAAACCTGAAACACTTAACGAAATGATTTTTTCTTCATCTGAATCAAAAGAAAAAACTTTTTTTTCTATACTCCAGTTTTCTTTATTTTTTAATCCTAAAACTTCCAGTTTAGTTTCATAAAAAGAATTATTTTTTACTTTAACTTCAATTAAATTTCCTTTTTGTTCTGCATTAAATTCCATTGGACAAAAATTTCTTTTCAAAAAATACATTGAAAAATTATTTTTTGTTTTTTCATTTCCTAATTCAATTAAAACACTTGACTCATAAACTGAATTAATTAATTCTTCTTTAGGAAAAAAAACTAAGTCAATCTGAATTTTTTCTCCTGATTCAATAAAATTCTTTTTTCCCTGTATTTCATAAGCTAAAGGAGAAAAAACACTGATATTTAATGGCTGAATGCTTCCTGAATCATTTTCAACAAAAAAACTTATTGTTTCAGGTTCTTCATAAAAATTAATAAAATTAGGTAAATCAGAAGTAAAAGCATTTGCATTTAATGCAAAAACCAAAAGCAAAGGAAGAATTAAATATTTTAATTTCATTAAACCACAAAACACACAAACTTATGTATATTTGTTATTACTATAGAGTTAAAACAAATATTTAAATATAACTGTGCTGCGAAAAATAGCTTAAATAGTTTTTTCAGACAAGTCTTTTTAATTTTGTTATTTTTTTGTCTTCATTAAAGGTAATTTCAAAAAATCTGAAGAAACTTCTCCCAAGAACAACTTGATCGTGTTCTCCTTTTTTATCTGGAACAATGCAGGGAAGTACTTTTCTAAAAGTTTGGCTTCCTTTTCCTACAACTATTCCTATCCTTGATTCCCAGACTTTAAATTTTCCAGTCCAGCTTTCTGCAGTATCTGGATTTCTTAAGTTAAGTTCAAATTCTTCTGCAATTTCTTTTGGAATAAACAAATCTGTTGCCCCTGAATCAAGTAATGCAGGAGTTTCTATGGAAATTCCTTCGTTATAAAGTAATACTGGAATTTTTGGAAAATAGCTTGTTTTATTCTTGAATTTTTCTTTCCTGTATCTGAAAGAAAGAGACAAAAAAATCACCAAATCATGATTTCTTTTAAAGGGATTTTAGCAATAAATGGAGTAATAGTAGAATCTTTTTCCTTAGCTTTTTTCATAATGTCTTTTAAGTTTTTTCCATGAGCTACAACTTTACTGTTAATTATTGCAACCCATTCTCCGGCGTATTTTGATAAATCAGCATTAGCATAAAAATTATTGTAATTTGACATATTTGGATTAGTATTCATAAAGTAAGTCTCCTATAAACTATTTAATAACTTAATTAAGTTATAAATAACTTTCTGTTCGTCATTTGTCTTAAATTTGTTTCAGCTTTTTGAAGGAATTGCCTTTCTTATAATATTTGTTCTTGTAACAATTCCTACTATTTTGTCTTTTTCTTTGATTAATGCTGCAGGATAATATTTTAATAAAGAAGAAACAACTTCAATTACTGAATTGCTTTCAAGTATTGGAAGACAACCTTCCATTACTTCTTTTACTTTATCTGAAGAATTTATTGTTCCTGAATTAATTTTTTCAATTAAATTTTTTTCTGTTACTGTTCCAATTGGAATGTTTTTTTTCATTACAGGCAGCTGGCTTATTCCATGTTTATTCATTAAATTAATTGCTTCAGAAACTTTTTCTTTTTCTAAAACTGAAACAAGTGTTTTTCTCATAATGCTTTTTACTGTCTGTTTTTTTTTCAGTTCAAAGCTTAATGCATCAAAAATTCTTTTTGCGTTTTCATATGAAGGAATTACTTTATTGTTTTCTATTTTTGCAATAACTGACTGCGGTACGCTGCTTTTTTCTGAAAGTTCTTCTTGTGTCAAATGAAGTTCTTTTCTTTTAATTCGTATTTCGCTTAACTCCGGAATCATAAACAAAGCCTCTAATATTATTCTCTAAAGAATATTTTATTCTGTAATTATTCTTTTAAAGTTATGTGTTGTTTTTTATTTATCTATTTTAGATTTTTTATTAATGAGGTGTGTATTTTTATGGCAGAAAAAATTTTATTAAGTTCAGAGTCAGTCACTGAAGGTCATCCTGATAAAATGTGTGACAAAATTTCAGATGCAATTCTTGATGCAATTTTTGCACAAGATACTGAAGCAAGAGTTGCTTGCGAGACAGCAACAAAAAATGGAGGAGTAAATGTTTTTGGTGAAATTACCACTAAAGCTTATGTTGATATTCCTTCTGTTGTAAGAGATACAATTAAAGAAATTGGTTACACTGATGCTGAATATGGTATTGAATTTGAAACTTGTTCAGTTTGGACTCAAATTACAGAACAAAGTCCTGATATTTCTCAAGGAGTAACTGAAGGAAAAGGATTATTTAAAGAACAAGGTGCGGGAGATCAGGGAATGATGTATGGTTTTGCCTGTAATGAAACACCTGAATTAATGCCTTTAACTATTGTTTTGGCTCATAAATTATGCGAAAAATTAGCTGAAATAAGAAGAAGCAATGGAATTGATTTTTTAAGACCTGACGGCAAAAGCCAGGTAACTATTGAATATGATGAAAATGGTAAACCTTTAAGAGCTGATGCAATTTTGATTTCAACTCAGCATAATGGTGGAATTGAATATGATACAATTAAATCTGAAGTAATTGAAAAAATCATTAAGCCTGTTTGTAAGGATTGGATTGATGAAAATACTAAGTTTTATGTTAATCCTACTGGTGCTTTTGTTCGAGGCGGCCCTTATGCTGATGCAGGTTTAACTGGAAGAAAAATTATTGTTGATACTTATGGAGGCATTGGAAGACACGGTGGAGGCGCTTTTTCAGGAAAAGACCCTTCAAAGGTTGACAGAAGTGCTGCTTATGCTGCAAGATATATTGCAAAAAATATTGTTGCAGCAGGTTTAGCTTCAAAATGTGAAGTTCAGTTAGCTTATGCAATTGGTTTTCCTGAACCTGTCTCAGTTAATGTGGATTGTTTTGGAACAGAAAAGATTTCTAAAGACAAAATTGCTGAATTAGTCAGAAAGCATTTTCCTTTAAAGCCAGCTGATATCTTAAAGCAGTTAAATTTGAAAAGACCTATTTACAAAAAGACTGCTGCTTACGGCCATTTTGGAAGAAATGACCCTGATTTTACCTGGGAAAAAACTGATAAAACAGATTTATTGAAAAAAGAAGCCGGCTTGTAAAAAGTCCGGCAACTAATTCTTTTTATATTTTTATTTTTGATTAAACTTTTAAAAAAGTTTATTGCACTGCTATCGTAAGATAGCATATCGTACTAAACTGCCGAAACAGTTTAAGGGTAGAAAAAATCAGCTACTTCTTGACTTATTTTTGATGAATAACCTTTTCCTATTACTGCTTTTTTTATTTCTTCTTTTGAATAGTTATGGAATGATTCTTTTAATGACAGTATTATTGTTTTAATTTGTTTTTTTTCTTCTTCGTTGAATTTTGGTTTAAGTGTTTTTGGTTCAGATTTTTTTATTTCTTTCATATAACTGAAATCTTTTTTTGGTGTAACAATTTTTTTGGTTTTTGAAAGAATTTTTTCTTCTAATTCTTCTTTTTTTGGGACTGGTTTTGTTTTTTCAGGAAGTTTTACGTTTTTGACTGCTTTTGAAACAATAATTACAATAATTAAAGCTAATAAAATTGTTGGAATCCATTGAATTGAATCTTCTTTTTCTAAACTAATTATTTTATTTGGCATAAATCCCTGAATTAAAACTGAAATTGCATCTGGTTTATCTGGTATAATTACAACTGGATTTTTTTCTTGTGTATTTATTGTTAAAGTTATTTCTTTTCCGTCCATTCCAAGCATGTCAATTTCATAGATTCCTTCATTTAATGTCATTTTGTCTTTTGGTTCAATACTTTCAATTTTTCCTTCAGAAAAAATCATTATTTTTTTAAGTAAATTTCCGTTTTTTTGGTTTGCAGTATTATTTACTTTTATTGTTGATTGAATTTTATGTTCATCTTTAACTAAAGAAATACTGTAATTGTCATTGAATAATTTAATGTTTTCAAATCCTTGAGCTAAATTAAATGAATAAACCAATAAACCCATTGAATTGTCATCTTCTACTTTGCATTTAACTGTTGATTTAATTGAAAGCAAAGTATTGATTTTTCTGTTGTTTTCTTCAATTAATTCAGTTTTTTCTGGTTCAGTTAAATTTGCTGCCCCTTGTATGTCTAATGATTGTTTTTGGAAATTACTTATGTTTGCGTCAATAATTTCTTTTGCTTTATTTGTGCAGTCTCCTTCCCAGTTAAAATATAATTCTCCTTTTTCTCCTTTAATTGTGTGTTCAAAATAAACTGAACCAGTTTTTGAGTAATTTAATAAAATTGTTTCTTCGCCGTTTTTGGCTAATTCAATGCAGCCGCTTAATACAATTAAAAATAAAATTAATCCAGCAGTAATTTTCATTTTATTCATTAATACAACCTTTTTATTGCTTCTTCAATTATTTTTTCAGTGTAACCTAAGTTTTTCATTGCATCTCTCATGTCGTCCCTTGAATATTCAGACGTTTTTCCTTTTAAAACTATCATTATTTTTTGCAGTTGATCTTCTTCTGCTTTAGTTAAATTAATTTTTTCTTTTTTTAATCCAAATCTTTCAAACAAACCTTTCTTTTTTTGTTTTGGTTTAGTTTCTTCTTTTTTTTCTGTTTTTATTTCAGGTTTAAATTCAGGTTTTTTTATTTCTGTTTTGATAACTTGTTTTTTCTCGAAATGTGGTTTTATTTTTTCGTTTATTTCAGGTTTCAATGAATGTTCTTCTTGTTTTGGTTTAATTTTTATTGGAACTTCTTTTTTGATTTCAATATCTTTAGCTTTAATTTCAGTTTCTTTTCTTGATTTAAATTTTCTTGGTTTTATTCCTTTGGCTTTTTGTTGTTCTTCAATTAGTTTTCTCATTTCTGCATTTAATTCTTCTGTTGAAGTGCTTGTTTTTTTTATTTCAGGTTTAATTTCTTTAACAGGTTTAATTAATTCTTTTTCTTTTTTTTCTGGTTTAATTTTTTTATTTAATTCAACTGGTTTTTTGTTTTTTATTTCTGTTTTTTCTTTTTTTGTTTCAGTTGGTTTAGTAATTATTTCTTTTTTTATTTCTGGTTCAGATTTTTTAATTGTAATTTCTTTTTGTTTTATTTCATGTTTTTTTCCTGCTGTTTTTTTCCTTTTAAAAAAATCAAAAAAGCTTTTTTTTGGTTTAATTGTTTTAATTTCTTTTTTTATCTCAGGAATTATTGTTTTTGGTTTTTCAGGAAATGCTTTAGGAATTAATTTATTTTTTTGTTCTTCTTCTTTTTTATGAATTTCCTGTTTTTCTTCAGGTTTTTTCCATAAATCTTTTTTTTCTGTTTTATCTAAATCAGTGAATTCTTTTTTTAGCGCTTTAATTGTTTCTTCTTTTTCTTTCTGCCAGTTTTTGTCTGTTTTTGGGTCTATTGCCTTGCTTATTTTTTCTAATTCCTCTTCTTCTTCTGATTCAAGGATTTTTTGAACGAATTTTTGTTCATGTTTTTCTTTTTCTTCTTGATTGTCAAATAAAACATTTGTTTTTGGTTTTTTCTGGCTTTTTCTGGCTTTTTCTTGATATCCTTTTATTTTTTCTTCTAATTTTCTTGCTACAGTTAATTCATTAGTTTTATTTTTTTCTTCAGGTAAAGCAAAAGCGTCTGCAGGTTTAATTAAAGACTTAACTGAATCTTTTTTTTCTGTTTCTTTTAATTCTGTTTTTTTTCCTTCTGTTTTTGATTTTTCTTTTATTTCAGGTTTTTTCTGAATTGACTGTTTTAATTTTTCTTCAAATTTGTTTTCTTTTTTCTTTTCTATTGTTTTTTGTTTAGCTTTAAGTTTTAAATTAAACCCTAATTTTTCAAAAAATCCTTTTTCTTTTGTTTCCGTTTTTAATTTTTTTTCAATTGGTTTTATTTCTGGTTTTTTAATTTCAAGTTTATCTTTTGGTTTTTCTTTTTTGAATTCAAACTTTTTTGTTTCTTCTTTTGGTTTTGCTGGCTCAATTTTTGGTTTTAAAATTTCCTGTTTTTCTGTTTTAATTTTTAATATAATGTCAGATAATATTCCTTTTGCTGAAGATTTTGATTCAGGCTTTAATTCAGATAATTTAATTTCTTCTTTTGATTTTATTTCAGGTTTAAAGGGAATTTCTTTTTGTTTTATTTCTGTTTTTTGTTCAGATTTGTTTTCTATTAAAGGTTCTTTTTCTGGTTCCCACAATCCTTCAGTGCTTTCAATTCTTAATTCAGTTAAAATTGGTTTTTTACTTAATTTTTTGTCTGGAATTAATTTTTCTAATCCTCTCATTTTTCTGTTTTTTGCAAAAGATAATGATTTAGCTGCAGGTCTTTCAGTTCTTTTTTCTGTTTTTTGGGTTAATTTTTCTAATAATCCTTTGTTCTTTAAGTAATTGAATATAGTGTAACCAAAAACAATTATTATTCCTACAATTAATCCAATCTGAATTAATTCATCTGTTGTAAAAGCCATCAGCTAAAATAAGTGCTTTTCCTTTATTAATTCTTTTCGTTTTTTTGAATTAAATATATTTGTTTGTTTTTCAGGAAATAATTGAACTGTTGTATTAATTTTTTTAAAAAGTGTATTTAGTTTCTTTTGGGATTAAATTCATTTTCATTAATATAACTTTTCTTGACCTAATTGTTTTTTCTGGAATTTTTGGGAATCCCTGTTTTTCAAGAAATTTTATTGCTGTGCTTGGTTTAATATTTGGCTTATCTAATATTGTGCTGTCTATTATCATTCTTTTTAGAAGTTTTGTTTTATTTCTTTTGTTTAATCTGTTTTTTATTTGTTCAATTTTATTAGCTGATATTTTTCCAAATTTTTTTCCTGTAAATAATCTTGATATTTGAAGAGAATTAAGTTTAGGGTTTTCAATTACCATTATAGTAGCTGCGATTCTTTTTTGATATTGTTTGCTTTTAGTAGTCATTTTTACTTTAGTGCTTCTTGTTTCAGCAGCAAGTTTTTTTTGTTTTTGTTTCTTTAGTTGTTCATTTTGTTTTTTAATAGTTTCAGTTAATTCTTGTCTTGGAGTTTTATTTGAAGTCTGGGCAGTTTTTCTTTTAGAATAGTATTTTTTTGATTTGTTTTCTTTTTCAACAGCTTCAAGCAGTTCTTGTCTTGGGCTTATAAAAAATTCTTGTTTACCGTAAAATCCTTCAGCTAATCTTTTTCTTATTTGCCTTACTGTTCTTTCGCCGGCGTCTGCTATTATAGCAATTCTGGAATTATATTTTTTAGAATTAGGCATTTTAGGATTATAATAAATTGCTTTAAGTATTCTTGCTTCTGTTGAATTCAAAACAGTGTGTTTTCCAATTACAAGTTTGCCTGATTTAATTAATTCTTTTTTTGCTCTGTAGACTGTTGCAATATCTGCTTTTTGTTTTGTTTTCTGAAATAATAATTCTTTTATTTGTTTTAATGAACTTCCAGGATTAGCTAAAATAAGTGGTTTAAGTTTATTTCTATGAAATATTTTTGGCATAAAACATTTAACTCAATAGAAGTATTTAATTTTTTACTTAAAACTCTTAGAAATAGTTTTTAATGCTTCAATAAAAACATCTATTTCTTCTTTTGAATTATATAAATAAAATGAAGCTCTGTCTAATCCTTTGTCATTTAAAGTGCTTACTAATGGTTCAGCACAATGCATTCCGCTTCTTACAGCAATATTAGCAAATTCATCTAAAGTTATAGCTAAATCGTGTGCTTCAATTCCTTCAATTTCAAATAAAATTGTTCCAACTTGTTTTTCTTCATTTTCAGGACAATAAAATTTAATGCCGTTAATTTCATGCATTTTATCTAAAGCATATTTAGTTAATTCTTTTTCATGTTTTCTGATTTTATTCATTCCAATTTTACTTAAATATTCAACTGCTTTTCCTAATCCAATCATTCCGGAAATATTAGGTGTTCCAGCTTCAAATTTCCAGGGAAGTTTATTCCATGAACTTTTATGCAATTCAACTGAATGAATCATGCTTCCGCCATACAAAAAAGGATTAAATTTTTCCAGTAATTCTTTTTTAGCTAATAATCCTCCTGTTCCTGAAGGCCCTAACATTTTATGTCCTGCAAAAGCAAAAAAATCTGCATTTAATTTATGGAAATCAATTTCCATATGAGGTGCAGTTTGTGCTCCGTCAACTAAAAATAAACTTTCATTATCTTCAGCTATTTTTCCTATTTTTTGTATAGGGTTAATTGAAGCAGTAGTATTTGTTGCATGAGCTAAAGCAATCAATTTTGTTTTTGAATCTAATTTATTTTCTAAGTCTTCTAAATCTAAAGTGAAATCTTCGTTTAATTCAACAAAATTTAATTCAATTAAACCTTTTTGTTCCAGCATTTGCCATGGAACTAAATTTGCATGATGTTCTGCTTTTGAAACTAAAATTTTATCTCCTTTTTCAAAAAAATCACTTGTGTAAAGTGAATACATTACTGTGTTTATTGCTTCAGTGGTATTTTTAGTTAAAACAAATTCTTCTTTTTTTGCATTAAAAAATTCTGCTGTTTTATTATGTGCTTTTTCAAATTTAATTGAAGCTTCTTCGCTTAATTTATGCAAGCCTCTGTGAATGTTTGCTGTTCCAAATTCATAGTATTCTGTTATTGCTTTAATGACTTGAATTGGTTTTAATGAAGTAGCTGCATTATCAAAATAAATGATTTTTTTTCCGTCTATTTTTCTATTTAAAACAGGAAAATCTTCTCTTATTTCATTCATTTTTTAATTACCTTTTTATAGTTTAAAGATTATCTTATTTACCTGCATTAAGCATTTAAATTTAGTGATTAAATGAAATTAGATTTACATTTGCATTCATTTCGTTCTTCTGATTCAATTAATCGTCCTAAAACAATAATTCATTTAGCCCGCAAAAAAAAAATTGATATTTCAATAACAGATCATAATTCAATTCGTTCATGGAAAGAATTAGTTTCATTAGGAAAAAAAGCAGGCGTTAAAGTAGTCCAAGGAGAAGAAATAAAAGTTTTTGATGAAAATAAAAACTGTATTGGAGAAATTTTAGGTCTTTTTATGAATGAATTTGTTAAACCTAAATTTTATTTAGAAGTAATTGATGAATTAAGAGAACAGGACGCATTAATTTCTGTTTCTCATCCATTTGATTTTTTAAGACATGACTTCAAATTATTAAAAACTGAATTCAAGAAAGTTGACTGCATTGAAGGATTTAATTCAAGGTGTTATGCTGATTCATTTAATGAAAAAGCTAAATCTTTTGCTGAATTTCATGGAATTCCAATGACTGCAGGAAGTGATGCTCATTTTCCTGAAGAAATCGGCATGGCTTTCACTGAAGTTAAAACTGATTCATTAGAAGATGCAAGAAAATTACTAAAAAAAGGCAAATCAACTTTGCATGGAAAAAGAAGTTCAATGATGGTTCACATCAAAACATTTTTTGCGAAAAACGGGTTTTTTAAGCCGAAAAATTACTGATTACGTTAGGTTTATATATAACTTATTCCTTATTTAATCGCCTTTTAACAGAGAATTCGGGATAAAAATGAATTTAGTGAATTATTTAAAAGTCTTCAAAGAAATCAAAAATAACACTCAATTAGATGTATTTTTGTTGGCAGAAAAAACTAATTTAAGCGTTAAAGAAATTAAAAGAGCAGTAAATTACTTGAAAGCATCAGATATGATTTCAGATGTTAATTCACGAATAAAAATAAATGTAATAAGATTAAATGAAGTAAGCTGATTTTAAATCCAAAACAATAAATTAATTTCCTTAAACAAATTTAATTGTGATTTTATGGCAAAAGAAACAATTTCTTATTCAGATTTCATGAAATTAGATTTAAGGACAGCAAAAATAATTGAAGTAAATGATATAGAAGGAAAAGACAAATTATATAAGCTGACAATTGAAGTTGGAAACGAAAAAAGAACTTTATTAGCAGGATTAAAAGAATTTTATTCAAAAGAAGAAATGCTAGGAAAAACAATAATTATTGTAGCAAATTTAGAGCCAAAAAAAATGGCTGGAATTTTATCTGAAGGAATGCTTTTGGCAGCAGAACAAGGAGAAAAAATCGCTTTACTTACTTTAGATAAAGAACTGCCTTCAGGTTCAGAAATTCATTGAATTCTCTGAAAAGCTTTTAAATAAACAAAAACTAATTTAATTATGAAAAAACAAGTTGATGGAATAAGAATTAATTATTCTTCTACTCAAAGAGAAATAAGAGCTGGATTTTTTGTTGAAAAAGGAGTTATATCAGAAAACTTTATTTCTAATCCTGCAATAAGAAAAACAATAAAAGAAAACAAAAATCTTTTTAAAGAAAAGATGCAAATTGGAAGAATGAGCTTAGAAATTAACAGGACTAAAAAAAGTGCATTATGGGAAGCATATTATCCTTTTTATTTTCCTGAACCAACAAAAAAAATAGGCGTAGGAAAATACAGAGAAGCCTTTACAGGAAAAGGAATTGCATCATTGCTTGAATTAAAAGTTTTAAAAGAAATGAAAAAAAGATTTTCAAAAATTAACATAATATTTCATCCAATGCCTGCTGGTCCAAGAATGAGACAACTTGAAAACAGAGGGCTGCAAGAAAAAAATTCAGGGTTTAGTTATACTTATAACAAATCAATAAAAAAACTTACAAGAACAATAGCTCTGCATAGATCTATATCAATGAAGAAAAAAAGAATAATAAGAAAAATCAAAAAACTTAATCCAAAAAAATTGTTTTCCAGAAGAAAAAAGGTTATTTAGTTTAAGTGTCTGATCTTCAAATTTTCGTTTTTTTTTATTTTTTATTAAAGTTTTCTTTTAGTTAATTGTTTTCTTATTTTTTTCTTTTTTGCTGTGTGAATCTGATATCTTTTTCTGATAAACCATTCATTTATTTTTAAAGCAGTTGTTACTGGAAAATCCATTCTGCTTAAATCAATTGTTTTCCTGCAGTAAATCATTTTTTTAACTGCAGAAAGATGAGCCCATCCAGTTAAAACAAATTTAGGGTTTTTTCCTTTAAGGTTTTTTTTAAATAATTTTTCCTGAACAGGAATTTTAAAGAAATCAAAAAACCTTTTATTTTTCCTTGAAGAAAAACTTTTGTGTTCAAATTTAATGGCTCTTTCAGCAAAATTTGTTTTTCCCCTTAAAGGAATAATTACTGCTTTATTAGAAAAAAGAAAATCAAAAACAGGAATTAAAAACAATGATTCATTAACAGCATATTCTAATTCTTTTTTTTGCAGTTTATATTGTTTTAATTCAACACTGTTTTTTTTAAATTTAGCTTTCTTTATTTTTTCTTTCATTTGATTTAATTCATTATTTAATTCATAGATTATGTATTTTGTTTTCTCTTTGCTTTTTATTATTTCTTTAATTTCATGAATATTCTGTTCGCTCATTTCAAATGCAACTTTATCTCCTTTTTTAAAGCCATTTTCTTTAAGTGCTTCAACAACATTTAATCCATTTTGCATTCCTGTGTGATTAATTCCTATTGCTATTGCTCCTTTGTTGTTTTTCATGAAAAAATTAAGGCTTTGAAACTATTTTAATTTTTGCTTTATATGATTATTTAATGCAAAAACTAATTCAGGAAATAAAAACTTTAATGCAGACAAAACAAAAACAAACAGTTAAACAAAGAAAAAAAGAATTTTTAGCTTTTAAAAATCATTCAAATGAAGAATGGTTTTCAGAGTTATGTTTTTGTCTGTTAACAGCAAACACTTCAGCTGAAATGGGAATAAGAGTGCAAAAACAAATTTCAGCAAAACAGTTTTTGAGTTTGCCGGAAAAAAAACTTGCAAGAGAATTAAGAAAAGCAGGAAGCAGATTTTATAACAGGCGGGCAAATTTTATCTGTTCAGCAAGAAAGTTTTCAGGCATAAAAGAAATCTTAAAAAGTCTGCCTGAAAAAGAAAAAAGAATTTTTTTAGTGAAAAACATTAAAGGATTTGGATTAAAAGAAGCAAGCCATTTTTTAAGAAATACAGGGAACTTAAATTATGCAATAATAGACAAACATGTTTTCAATGTTGCAAAAGAAAACAAACTAATCAAAGAAGAAAAAGAATCAATAAAATTAAATGAAAAAACTTATTTTGAATTAGAAAAAAAATTAAAGAAAATAGCAGAAAAACTGAATTTAACTTTAGGAGAACTGGATTTATTTTTGTGGTTTACTAAAACAGGAAAAATACTGAAATAGTTAGGCTGTCCTAACATCTCTCTGTTTTTTAAATCTTTTTATTGATTGTTTTTTTATAAAGGCAGTTAAAGGTGGAAATTATGATTGAATTTGATGAAATAGGTCCTGAAAAAGTTTTACAGGTTTATAATCCTAAAGTTGGAATGAAAGGATTTGTTGTAATTGACAACACTACTTTTGGTCCGGGAAAAGGCGGAATAAGAATGACGCCTACTGTTTCTCCTGAAGAAGTATTAAAATTAGCAAGAACTATGACTTTGAAAAATGCTTTAGCTGAACTTCCTTTTGGCGGAGCAAAAGCAGGAATTGTAGCTGACCCAAGAAAAATTTCTCCTGAAAAAAAAGCTGAAATCGTTAAAGCTTTTGCTGAAGCACTAAAAGTTGTTTCGCCTGAACATTATGTTTCTGCTCCTGATATCAGTATGGGAGAAAACGAAATGAAAATTTATGCTGAAACAAATGGAAAAAACAATTCAGTTACAGGAAAACCTTCTTTAATGGGAGGACTGCCTCATGAATTAGGTTCAACTGGTTATGGAGTATTTTTAGCAGCAAAAATTGGTGCAAAACACGCAAAAATAGATTTAAAAAAAGCAAAAATTGCAATTGAAGGATTTGGCAATGTAGGAAGCTTTGCAGCAAAATTTCTGCACGAAGAAGGCGCAAAAATTCATGCTGTATCTGATGTAAACGGATGTATTTACAATGAAAAAGGATTAGATTACGAAAAATTAGTTAAAGTAAATCAGGAAAAAAAAACTATTTTTGAATATGATGACGCAAAAAAAATGTATTCGCATGAATTATTTGAATTAGATGTAGATGTAATTATTACTGCTGCAATACCAAATGTAATTACAGCAGAAAACATGGATAAAGTTAAAGCAAAATTGATTGTTGAAGGAAGCAATATTCCTATTGCAACTCATGTTGAAAGAGCATTGCATGAAAAAGGAGTTTTGATTGTTCCTGATTTTGTTGCTAATGCAGGAGGAGTAATTTCTTCTTATGTTGAATATATTAATGGAAATGAAAAAGAAATGTTTGAATTAGTAAAAGAAAAAATAGAAAGAAACACTAAACTGGTTTTAGAAAAAGCAGAAGAAGAAAAAATTTATCCAAGACATGCAGCAAGACAAATTGCATTAGAAAGAATCAAAAAACACTGTAAAGTTTGCGGCGATATAAAACTGCATGAATCAAAAGTGCATAAACATTAAGTTAAAATACTTAAAATATAAGGCAAAGCAATAACTACTCCAATTGTAGCTCCAAGATTAGTTAATGCAGTTACAAGTAGAATTTTTGTGACTTTATTTGAATAAAAGGCATTAACTGAATCTAATTTATTTAATGACTCAAAATCTTTTACTTTAGGAGAATTAAATTTTATTTCTGTTGCTCCTGCAAACCATCCTGCGGCCAAAGCAGGATGCAAAGTAGTAAATGGCGCAGCAATAAAAGCAGCTAAAATTGACATTGGATGAGCTCTGGCTAATAAAGCGCCTAAAGCAGAAAAAATTCCTGTTATAGCAAACCATAAAACAATTAATTCAACTGAAGCATTAATTCCTTTATTATAAAAAGCATAAACTAAAAATGCAATAAATAATGCAGGAATAGAATATTTGAGTATTGTTCCTAAAACAGATTTTTTTTTGGGAACAACCATTAAAGGCTTTAAATCCACTTTTTCATTTAAAGCTTTTTTTATTCCTTCTAAATGGCCTGCACCGACTACTGCAACAATTTTTTTTGAATCTGAATTTATGATTCTGTTTGCAATAAATAAATCTCTTTCATCAACTAAAACTTTTTTTATTGTAGGAGCAGTATTTGAAAGTTCTTTCATTAATTCAGTCATTACATCTTTTTCTTTTAATGATTCAATTTTTTCTTTTGTTAATTCTTCTTTTTCAGAAAAAAAACCTGAAATAACATGCCAGATTATTTTCATTTTTTCCATTAAACCTGTAAATGCAAAAGCTCTCTTTAAAGTTATCTGGACGTCTCTGTCTAATAATTCAATTTTAAGGTTTTTTTCTTTTGCAATTTCATATGCCTGAATCATTTCTGCTCCTGGTTTAATTCCTAATTCGTCTCCTAATTTTCTCTGCATGTTTGCAAGCATTAAGTTAATTAAAAACAAATAAGTTTGTCCTGATTTTACTATAAAAGAAATATTAGTTTCACTCCATTTTTTTCCTGATTTTAACTGCTTAAATCGCTGGAAGTCTAATTCAATTCCAACTGAATCAGGATTTTCTTTTTCAATGGTTTCTGAAACTAATTCAACGCTTTTCTCTGAAATATGTGCTGTACCAACTAAAATTATTTCTTTGTCATTTATTTTAATTTTTTCTACTGACATCAAAAAATAAAAGAAAGCAAATTTAATAATAAGGAATGTTTTTAGCTTAACTTAACCTAATTTTCCTGATTTATTTAATATATATTTATTATATACTTTTTAGATAGCTTTTTATATTAGTTTAGTGCTTTATTAAAAGGGATAATATGCCTTTTGGAATTAAGTTTGCAGGAAAAGAAGAAATTGAACCTGGAAGTATTGAAGAAGAAGAATTAGAGGATATGAAGGAAAGAAGGCAGAAAAGAAAAGAAAAAATTGAGTTTTTGCCTGTAAGAGTTGCTGAATTTGATTCTCATTTAGATGCAGGAGGCATTGAAAGAGGTTCAACTATTTTGATTTCAGGCGGATGCGGAACAGGAAAAAGCACTTTTTGTATGCAGTCTTTGTATCACAGTTTATTAAAAGGAGAAAAAGCAGTTTATATTTTATTTGAAGAAACAGCAGAAAAACTCAAAAGACATATGAGAAACAATTATGGCTGGGATTTAGCTAAATTTGAAGAAAAAGGAAAATTTGCTGTATTAAAAATTAATCCATTTAAAATTGCAAGAAGTGTTGAAGCTTCTTTATTAAAACAAAGAAGAGCTTTATTGGTTCAGGTTGAACAGCTTGAATTGCCTTTTGTTCCTGATAAAATTGTAGTTGATTCTTTGTCTGCTTTAAGTGTTGCATTCATGGGGAACTCTGAAAATTACAGGTATTACATTAAGCATATGTTTGATTCATTAAACCAGTATGATTCAGTTAATTTTATTATTTCTGAAACTGAACAAGACCCAGGAATTTATTCAAGAACAGGAATAGAAGAATTTTTAGCTGACGGCGTAATAGTATTATATAATGTTAAAACAGGTAATTCAAGAAGAAGAGCAGTGGAAATACTGAAAATGCGTTGTACTAATCACTCAAAAACTTTGCTTCCTTATTCTTTAACTGATAAAGGCGTAACTTTTGAAAAAGTAAAAGAAAAAAAGAAAACAGATGAAATTTTGTGGTGAAAAATTAATGAATGAATTTTTTGAAATAAATTTAATTGAAGTTTGCGGTGAAATGTTTAATGAATAAAATTAGTGTTTTTGGATTAATTTTTTTGCTTTTACTGCTTCCAGTAGGTTTTGCTGAATTATTTAATAATTATACTCCTTTAATATGGGATTTATCTACTTGCAATAATAATGGAACCTGTGATTCAGGCGAAGATAAATGCACTTGTTCTGGTGACTGCGGAACTTGTTCAGGGGATGTACAGGGAGACGTATGTAAAGAATACAGTTGTTTAACTGGTTTATGCCGTGCTCAAATAAAATATTATTGCTGCGGAAACAATATTTGTGAATCAGGAGAAGATTTTGCTAACTGTGATTCTGATTGTGCTCCAACAACAATTACAATTGAATTACTTGAACCAGCTGACTCAAATATTTTTTTGAGGGGAGATGAAATTACATTTAAAGCTAAAGTTAAAGCTGACGGCGTAACTGCAAGAAATGCAAATGTTAGGGTTAAAACTTTTGCAGGAGATATTCCAATGTATGATGATGGAAATCATTTAGATGGAAAAGAACATGATGGAGTTTATGGAGTAAGTTTTTTGGTTTCAGAATTAACAGTTAAAGCAGATTATGCTTCAGAAATTTATGCAGAAAAATTAGGAGTTAGTGCAGTAAAAAATTTTATTGTTAAAGTTAATCCTTCTCTTGATTTAAATTTTGAAATAGATAAAAATAATTTTGTTTTAGGAGAAATAATTAATTTTAATGGAAGATTATTTAAAAGAGGCAAACCAATTTCAACTGTAATTACTGTTTCTGCTTTAAATAAAGGCATAAAAATTCTTGAAAATAAAACTAAATCAGATGAAAACGGATTTTTTTCTTTAGAGCAGAGAACAAGTTTAATTTATCCTGAAGGAAACTGGATTTTAAGAGTTTCAGGAGCAGATTCTTTTGACAACGAAGGCTTAAAAGAAAAAAATATTATTGTAAGCAGGGAAACCGGAACAATTTTTATGGATGTAACTTTTTCTGATTATGAAAAACTTTATGGACGAGGACAGGAAATAAAACTTTTAGTGGATATATTGTTTGATGAAAAACCAGTTGAAGATGCAGATGTAATTGCTTTGTTTCCTGATGGAAAAGAAGTTGATTTAAGAATGGTTTCAAATGGAAAATATTCTTTGTCTTATTTAATTCCGTTTGATTTTCCTTTAGGTGAACAAAAAATTTTAATTAATGCAAGAAAAACAATTGGTTCAATTAAATACGGGGGTTCAAATGAATTAACTATTACAGTGGATAATGCAAAAATTATTCCTGTTTTGCTTGAACCAAAAAAAGAAACAGCTGCTTTAGGTGAAGAATTAAAATTTAAATTAAAATTTTCTTATGAAAATGGAAAACCATTAAACAAAGCTAAAGTTTCAATTAAAATAAATGATAAAAATATTTTTGCAGCAGAAAAAGAACAAGGAGTATTTTATTTTTCTTATGTTGTAAATAATGAAGATTTATCTGAAGCAAGACAATTATTATTAAATGTTAAAGCATCAGATGCTTTTGGTAATTCAATTACTTTTACTAAATTATTTGAAGTAACTGGAGAATTAACTTTAGAGTATTATTTCAGAGAAAATCCTTTATTGTTTCTTTCAGTTATTTTTGCTTTTGTTTTTATTATTGTAGTTATTATAGTTATAAGAAAAAGAATGGACAGGTTAAGTTCACTGAAAAAAAGAAAAAAGGATCTGGAAAAATTAAAAAGCGATTTACAGGAAAAATACTTTAATTTAGGCGCAGTTGGAAACGAACAATATTATTCTTTATTGTCTCAGTATTCTTCTGAGTTAAGAGATATTGATTCAGCAATTGAATCGTTTAAGAAAACTCAGGAAACAGAAGGAATTAAAGATGTTGAAGATGAAGAAGTTTTTGGTGAAAGAAAAAAAGTAGAAGATTCATTTGATGATAAAGAATTAGAATCAATGTTTAAAGTAAAAGACGGAAAAAAACAAAATACTTTTAAAGTTCAGGGAGATGAAGAGATTCCTGGATTATTTTCAATGCCAAAAAAAGCAAAAGAAACCGAAAAAAAATCAGAAGAACAACCAGAAAAAAAAGAAAATGAAACACACTTAAAGAAAGCAGTTTAAAAGAAAAAAAAGAAGGAAGTTGATGATTTATGGGATTAAAAAATAAAATTCTTTTTGTATTTTTTTTGTTTTTCTTTGTTTCTTTTGTTTCTTCTTTATCAGTTGAACTTCCAAAAGGGAGCTATGAAAAAGGAGAATTTATGGACTTAAATGGTTCTTCTACAGGAAAAATTAATTTTTTGGTTTATGCTTTGCCTGGAAACAAAACAGTATTAAATGCTGTAATTGAACCTGATGAAAAAGGTTTTTTTTCTTTTAAGCATTTTATTTCATGCAATGATCCTTCAGGAGACTGGGTTGTTTTAGTTAAAGATCAGGAAGAAGAAAAAGAATTAAGGTTTAGAGTTAACAGTTCAGTTAAATGCGAATACCTTAGAGTTGATTTTATTAGTCCTGCTAGTTCTTCTTATTTTAGAACTCAGTCATTTGATGTAAGAGTTAAAGTAACTGATGCAGGAATTTCTGTAAATAATGCAACAGTTTATTTTTGGGACTTTAATGGAAATAAAATAAGAATGTATTTTGAAGGAAACGGAATTTATTATTATGAAAACATAAATATTCCTGTTGATGCTGCAATAGAAAAAAAAGGTTTAATGGTTACAGCTCTTTCAGGAACTAAAGAAAAAAATGGAGGAAGCAATATTGTTTCTTTTAATGTAAGGCTTGTTCCAATTAAAATCCAGTTAATTAAACCTTTAATTAATGAATTTAATTTTGGCAGTCCATTAATATTAGAAGTTAAACCGATTTATTCTGATAATGTTTCGGTACCTGATGCAAAAGTTTGGGTTGAATATAATAATGAAAAATTTAATTTGCAGAAAAATGAGTCAGGCAATTATTTTATTGTAATTTCAACTGAAGATTTAAATGCAGAAATATTTTATGTTAATGTTTTAGCTGAAGACCAGTATTTTAATTCAGGGAATTTAGCTTTAAGTTTAGAGCCAAAAGGCCATTTATATTATTTTATTGCACAAAATGCAATTGTATATATTTTTCCTGTAATATTCATTTTTTATGTTATTTTTGTTTCATTTAAAGAAGGAAAAACTTTTGTAAGAAGAATTTTTTATAAAAGAGAAAGAAAAAAATTATTGATTTTAATGAAAAAATTACAGGATGATTATTTCAATAAACAAATTATTTCAAGAGATGTTTATTTAGAGCAGTATGAAAATTATAACAGAGAATTAGATAAACTTGAAAATAGGATGACTGAACTGAAAAATAAGCAGGAGTTGAGTTAAGATAAAGTTTATTAAGAATAAAATTAACTATTAAGTGAAGGAATATGAAAAATACAATTATTATTTTAATTTTTTTAATGCTGTTTTCCAGTGTTTCAGCTTTATCTGAAGGAGTTATTTCTAATAAACCTGTTAATATTTTATCTGATTATACTTATGATTTTGCTGCAGGAGAACAAGTTCCAGTAAATTTCAGTTATAATTATTCCTGTCCTTTAGCTTATGCAATAGATATTTATGAAGACACAGATTTATCTAATTCAGTCTGCACTAAAATAGTTAATGGAATGGGCTGGATTGTAAGCAATACTTATTCAGGAATAGTCTGCCAGAAAACTTCAGGAACAAATTTAATTGAAGATGTATGCGGTATTTCAACTGATGCAAAAGATGGAAGTTATACTGTCAGAGTAGTGTTATTTGATAAATATAATAAACCTTCAGTTTTTGATTCAAAAGTTTCAGCTTTAAATATTGCAACAAATAAACCTGATTTAATTCCTTTAATTGAAGTTTCAGATTCACTTACAACAGGACAGACAACTCAAATTAAAGTTAAAACAGTTAATTCAGGTAAAAAAGATTCATTGCCGTTTACTGTTTCATTATATTTGAATTCTGATTCAGGTAAAGTTTTAATCGGAGAAAAAAGAATTTTTGGTTTAACTCAAAGTCAAACAAAAGAAGTTTTATTTGAATTTAATTCAAGTGTTTTTCCTGGAACTCATGTTTTTGAAGCAGTAATTGATTCTGCTTTTGAAATTGAAGAACAAAATGAAAACAATAATTTACTTCAAAAAGAAGTTTTATTTAATGCGTCATCTGATTATCCGGATTTAATTGTTTCTTCATTGGATTTCCCTGAATTAATTAATCAAGGAGAAGAAATACCTGTAACTGCAGTTATTTCAAATAATGGTTTAAGCGGGATTTCTTCTGATTTTGTTGTTTCTCTTTTAGATTCACAGGGAAAAGCAATTGAATCAAAAATGGTTTATGGATTAAATTCAGGCGAAAAAAAAACAATAACTTTTTTTGTTTCTTCTTTTGGTTTAAGCGGAACAGAAAATTTTAGTATTTCAGTTGACAAACTAAATTTAGTTCATGAAGCAACAAAAAATAATAATTCAGGTTCTTTTTCTTTTAATGTTGTTTCATCTAATCCTGAAATAAAAGAACTATGTTATAATGGATTAGATGATGATTTAGACGGAAAAACAGATGAAGACTGCAAAACAGATTATTCAGTTGAATTATCTGAATTTATTTTTTCTTCTTCAAATGAAAAAATTTTTCCTGTAATTGACTTAAAGGGAAATAAAAAATTCAGGTTTGATTCAAAACAAATTCCTTCTTTTATTGTAATTCCTTTTGATATTACGACAAAATTAGGAGAAAATAAAGATTATTTTAATGAGTTCAGCAGTAAAAATTTTTGTGTTAATGTTTCAGATGAAAAAAAAGAAAAAGAATTAATTTTAGTTTTTTCAGGTAAACAAGATGTATTTAATTCAGATTCCTTGCTTGAATTTATTGATTCATCTGTTAGCTTTTCTTATTTATTTACAGTAAACGGAAAACAAAAAGTTCTTCCAAAAAGCTATGTTTCTTCTTTGTATTCATGGAATTTAACAGGAAAAGATAATTCAGGTTTTTATTTTATGCCTGAATTACTTGGATTTAATTCAGGTGAAACAGAAATAAAAATTACTTCTGATTGTTATGGAACAGAAACAGATGGAAATCCTTTCAATGATTCTGATTCCTTGTTTTTGAAAGTTGTTTCAAAAGAAGAAGAAAACGGAATAGATGATGATGGTGATGGAATAATTGATAATGGATTTGACTTACTGCTTGAATCATTTAGTTTTGAAAAAGACGTTTTATTTGAAAAAGAAGATGCTAAAGTTTTATTGACAGTAAGGAATAACGGTAAATTTATTTCTCCTCAAGTTAAAGTTTATTTTTTTATTGAAGAAATAAATGAAAGCAATATTATTTTTTCAGATTTAGTTGGTTCAATTAATCCAAAAGAATCACAGGAATTTTCTTTTATTCTGCCTTATTCTTCTATTCCTGAAGTAGAAAATAATATTACTGCTTTTGTTGATTATGATAATTCTTTTGCTGAATCAGATGAATTAAACAATAATCTTTCTTCAGTTTTATTTAAATACAGTAATTTTGTAAGCTTAAAAATAAGTGAAGCAAACTTTGATAGAAAATTAGTTTCTCCTGGATCAAATGTCGGTTTAACTGCAAAAATACAAAATAATGGTTTTGTTGATTCATCTTCTTTTTTTGTTATTGTAAGAGATTCATTAACAAATGAAATAGTTGATTCAATTAAAGTTTCAAATCTTAAAGCAGGAATAAGTTTGCAGAATCTTTCAGCAAAAAAAGCAGTTAATTCAATTTATTTTTCTGAATTAAGTTTTGAGGATTTATCTAATATAACAATAAATTATGATTATGTGGTTCCTGGAGACTTAATTGGAAACAGAAATTATGATGTGTGTGTTTCTTCAACTGCAGAAGCAGAAGGAATTGATTCAGATAACTGCACTAAAATATTTTTGCTTGTTTCACAAAAAGCAGATTTAACAGTAAATTATTTTAAGCCAGTAAATAATTCTTTAGTTGAATTAGGAAATTCTGTTTTACTTGAATTATAAATAGAAAACAAAGGCGTGTTAAATGCAAATGATTTTACAGTTGAATTATATTATTATGAAGCAGACACAAAAAAAGTAATTAATACAATTTCAGGGTTTAATCTTGCAAGCGGAGAAACACAAAAAATAATTTTAACTGTTGATTTTTCAAAAGAAATAACTGGAAGTATTTTTGCTGAATTAGATTCAGCTGAAAATATTGAAGAAGACAATAAAACAAATAATATTGTTTCAATTAACTTGTATTCTTTTTTAATTGAAAAATGTTATAATGAATTAGATGATGATTTAGACGGATTAATTGATGAAAAATGCCCTAAAAACCAGTTTGTTGTTGTAAGTGATGAAACAATAAAAGAACAATTTGTTTTTGATGTAATGCAGGAAGAAATTGTTGAAGGAGCAATGCAGAAAGTTGTATTATATCATTCATTATTTGGACCGGTAAGTGAACAAAAAATAACTGTTATTTCTCCAAGTAAAGAAATAACTGAATTAATAACTAATTCAGAAGGAAGCATTAGTTTTTTAGCTGAAGAAAAAGGAACTTATAAAGTGATGTCTTCAATTAAATCAGTTGTATTTACTGATTCATTTAAAGTTATTTCAAAAGAACAAGCAGAGTATTCTTTTCTTTTTTTGATTGCTGATTTCTTTTTTGGAGGACCTGAACAAACTAATCCTTTAGTTATTCCAATAATTTTATTGCTTTCATTAATTGCTTCAGCTTATGCTTTTTCAAAGTTCAGCAGGTATTCTATTGCTTTATGGGATATGTTTGTATTAAAACCTGATTATGGAATTATTGTAAGTTTAATTGCTTCAGTAATATTCTTTTTATTAGCTTTATGTTCAAACAGGTTTTTTGGTTTAATTGGTTTTTTTATAATATTAATTTTAGAGTTTGGTTTTATTTATTTCTTTGAACAATATTTTATTAGAAAAAGCCAGAAAAAACAAAAAGAAATAACTGAAAGAAACAGAAAAGAATTAGAATCAAATGGAAAAAAAGAAGAAACAAAAAAGAAAAAAAAGAAAGGCAAATTTATTCTAAAACTTTAAATTAAAATTTTGGTTTAACTGGAAAAGTAAAAATTTTTGTTTTGCCTGTTTTTGGATCAATTGCTTCAATTCTATGAAATTTATTTAAATTATCTTTTGGCTGAAATCTTCCTTTTTTTTCTGCAGTAAAAGCAATTAAATCTTTTTTAACTGAATAACCTAATTTTTTAAATAAAGGAGGGAACTGGGATTTTCTAAAAATCCTGAATTTATGTTTTCCTTTTTGTTTTGCTCTTTGTTCTCTTTCTGCTTTAGATAAAATTTTTAATCCTAATCCTTGTCCTTTCAAAGAATTATCAATATTCATGTGCGCTAAATCATTGCCTCTTGCAAAAAAATTGTCATAATCTTCATTGCTTTTTTTTATTGGAGACTTAATTAGTGTTTCTTTTCCATTTTTTACTTCAAATAACATTAAGTCAGTTGAATGCTCACTTCTAACTGTAATAATTCTTCCTTTTGCAGTCTTATAGACGCCCTGCAGTAACATATTAAATATTCCTATATTTTTTCCTTCATTTAACATTAATTTCATAGGAAGTTCAATTCTTTTTTTTCCATTAAAAAAAACCATTATTCCTTTTTTTAAAGCTGAATTTCTTTCAGCATTTAAAGCAATTTGTAAAGGCTGAACTAAAGGCTTTTTACCTTGTTCAATTCTCCTTTTATTTCTTCTTTTTCTTTTAGCAAGATTAATTAAATATTGAGGAGTTCTTTTAACAGTGGTTTTTGCAGGCATAAAAAATCAATTTAATTATTTTTTTTATACATCTTTTGTTTTTATAACTTTATAAATTTTATAGTCTTTTTTGTCATAAATTTTATTAAAGGATTTGCATTCAAATTCTTTGTCTTCAAAAATATAATCTGCTTTAGTTTTTTTAATTATTTCATTTTTTTTATCACAGTTTTGTATTGCAAAAACCTCTAATTTAAATGAATCAGCTAATCCTGCGCGAGTAGGAGGAGAAGCAAAAATTTTTCTTTCAGTAAAAAACTTTATTACCAAAGAATTTTTTGGAACGGCAATAAAAGAAGAATTTTTTTCAGTGTTTTTTTCAATCCAATCCAAAGAAGAAATTCCACTTGTTTCGATGTTTTTGTATAATTGTGTTTTTTGAGAAAAAGGAACAGTTAACAAAAAAAACAAAATTAAAACAACAAAAACAACTGTAAAAGGCTTTAATGTTTGTTCACTGATTTTGTTTATTAAAATTCTCCAGATTAAATAGGTTCCTGCAGCAGCATTAAACAGCATAAACAGCATTAAAACCAAAAACATTCTTTCATAAGGAACAATAAAAGTGTAATCATTTAAATTGAAATACAAATAAAGAAAACTTAATGCAATTACTGCTATTGGAAGAATAATCTGATGCTTTGAAACAGTAAATTCGTTTTCCATTAAAGAATGCATTCCTTTTTTTCTTTTAAATTCAATTAATAATCTTAATAAAATAATTAATCCTGTTCCTATTCCTGCTAAACCAATTAAATAATAGCCAATAAAGTCTTTTAGAAAGAATTTTGGAGCATATTGAGTTATTGACTCCCATATTAGAACTTTTCCTGCATTTTTTGTTATTTCAGTTAAACTTTGATGAGTTAATGAAACTTCAGTTCCAATTCTTGAAGCAAAAACAGGCATTAAAATTATCAGTAATACTATGGTTATTGCTATTTTTAACTGGTTTTTTTGAAATAATTTTGGATTTAAAACTAAGTAAATGACAATTAAAGGAATTAAAATTAAAGTAAAAGCTGGATGAATTATAGTAGTTAAAGCAAACAAAATCATGAATACAAAAGCTGTTTTTTTGTGGGTTGTTCCCTTTAAAAACAAGAATAACAGCAGTGGGATTAAACTTAATGCCATTGAGTTTGGTGTTGCAAACATTAAGCCCATTAGACTTGGGTTGCTTGGAATCATTAAAGCAAATAAACTGAATAATAGTCCTGCTAAATTGTTTTTGAATAGAAATCTTCCTAAAATAAATGAACTTAAAGCTAAAATTAAACCTGAAATTATTGGAATAAAAATTAAGAATTTATTTAAATTATTTAACATTAATGCATTAATTACTGCAAGCATTACACTGAAACTTATTTCCCAGTTTAATCCTAATTCAATTTTTCCCTGAGTTGATTCTTTTGCTAAAATTAAATGATCGTATTCTTCTGAATGAAAAGGCAGAGGATAATCTGAATGAATTGAGTTAACTGTAAATAAAACTGTTATTATTAAACATAAAATTATCAGCAAGTTTTGATTTAATTTCATCTTGAATTAAAAAACGCTTTTATTGCATTTAAATCTTATGTGTTTCACTGGCTTTTTTGATTGATTATATCTTATATAGCGATTATTTTTTTGTTTCCTAATTGAAAGTCTGTTCAAGAATTTATTTATATAACTTTAATTGTATTGTTATTTGAATGAATGGAATAGAATCAGTTTATGACAGGATAGAAGAAAAAACAGTGCAAATAAAACAGTTTTTGCTGAAATACAATTTATTTAATTACGGACTGATGATAATACTGATTTCTGTTTTAAGTATTTATTTTCCTTTTCCTTTGCATGAATTAATAACTGCTTTTGGTGCATTAATTTTTCCTGGTTATTTATTTTACAGACTGGTAATAAAAAATCCTCCAGTAATTGAAACAATAGTTTTATCAGTAATTTTAAGTATAGGGATAATTGTGTTTTTTACTTTTATTTTAACTGCTGCATTAAATTTTCCTTTTGACAGAACAACAATAATTTCGGCTTCAGTTTTATCAAATGTAATTTTTTTAGGAATACATTTTATTAAAGGAATAATAAGTGAGTGAAAAAAATGAATAAGATAATATTAATTTTATTAGCATTAATTTTGTTTTCTTCTATGGTTAATTCATTAACTTTAGAACCATTTGTTTCTTTTACAGGGGAAAAAGTTGAATTAACATTAGAAGAAAACGCAGAAGTAGAAATGGAATATTATTATAATTTAAATTCAGTGAAAAAATGCACTAAACAAATTTGCCCAATCTTTAAAAATAATGGACTAAAAGCTGAAGGAAAAAAATTTGAATTAAATACAAATAATCTTGAAGCAGGGTTTTATGCAATAAAAATTACAACCGAAAAAGATGAATATTATACTTCTTTGACTATTAGGCCGGATTACAGGTTAGTTTTAGGAATAATTTTAGTTTTATTAATTGCTTTAGTTATAGGAATTGAAAAAAATGTTTTCAGAAAATAATCCAAAAATAAAAAAATTAAAGGAAATAGCAAAAAAAATAGAAGAAAAAGGACAAGAATTCTTTTCAAATAAGTATTTTACTGCATTTTTATTTCTTTATATTTTTGCTTATTTGTTTTTTTATTCTCATTTAGAAAATTTTGTTGTATTAGATAGATTTTATTTAGCTTTATTTTCTCTTGTAATTTCAGGAATATCAGTTTATTTAATGTTTAAAATAAACAAATTAACTCCTTTTGTTGTTTCGTTTGGAGGAATATTAATTTTCTTTTCTTTTTTCTGGCAGAGATTTGAGTTATTAGTTGAATATAATTTACTGTATTATTTAGGTTTTGGATTAATTGCAGGAACAGTTGTTTATTCTTTAATTAAAGGAGAAAAAAAACTGTTATGGATTTCAATGTTTATTTTATTTATTGCAACTTTAAGTCCATTATTAACGCCTCAAATTTTAATTGGGGATGAAAGAATATTATTAGATAATCTTGAAAAACTTGAATCAGGAGAGTTTACTCACAAAGATTTTGGAGAAAATAATTATGTTAATGTAAGCTTTGTGTATTTTTATTACTTAGTTATTATAGCAAAATTATTTGGAACAACTGTATTCAATATTTTCTTTTTATTTAAGTTATTTTTATTAATCATGATTTTTCTTGCATTTTATTTGCTTTCATCAATTTTTTTAGATGAAAAACTAGCAATTTTTCCTGTTTTAATTACTTTTTTCCAATTCAAAATATTCATTTAGCCCCTCAAACAATAGGAAAATTTGTTATATTCTTTGTATTTATTTATTTTTATTTAAAGTATTTTAATCAGTTAAATTCAAGAATAATTTTAGTTGTAATGATGTTAATTATAACTTATATTAATTTGACAACACTGTATATTTCTGTTGCAGTATTTGGTTTTTTTGTTTTAGTTTTTTTCTTTAAGAAAGCTTCGTCAAAAAAAACGTATTACACTGATATAGCTATATTTTTGTTATTTGGAATTCTTGTAGCAACTTATTCAACATCGATTAATTTATTTGATTTAGCTGGTTCTTATTCTGAATTTGATGATGACTTTAAGCCAATAATTGATTCAGATCAAAATAATGAAATTCCAGTTCAAATAGAACAAGAAACAGTTTTAAGAGAAGAAGACTTAAACCCTAAATCAAATCCTTTTGATGGAATACAAGTAAATACTAAACTAGAAAAAAAAGAGTTAATTCCGGAAAAAACATTTGAAAATATTCCTTTTGTAAGAAGATTTGTTCCATTTGTTAATAATTATGTTAATCAGTTTGGAGTTGAACAATTAATGCAAAAATTAATTTATTATTCTTTAGTAGGAATACTTGTTTTGGCTTCTTTTTTCTTGTTTCCAAAAAAAAGAAAAATTTTTGTTTTAAGTATGGCTTTGTTTGCTTTAATTTTATTTTTGATTCATATTCAATTTCAAGATGGAGTGCATGCAACATTAGAAGTAACAGGATTTATTTTAGGAGTCTGCATAGTATTAATTTTCCATAAAAAACCGTTATATTTTATTCCAATTCTTTTATTGGCTTTTTCTTCTGCCGGCGCAGTAACTTTATTCAGCAGTTCACAGTATGCTGAAGCAAATGAATTATTTTCATTAGAATTTTCAGCAAACAATATTATTGGAGAAAAGTTAACGCCAATAACAATATTTAATACAGCAAATTCAAATCAATATGCAAATGCATTTGGTTTTTCTGTTTCATGCATTAAAGAAAAACCATATGATTTTTATTTAAATGATGTTTATTTAAGATGTGATGATAAAGCAAGAATTAGTTCAATAGGTAAAATAATTTATGAAAATGAATATTCAAAAGTTTATTTAATTAAAGCCCAGGAATTAATTGAATTTAAGGAATAATTCAGGAGAATTAATTGTATGCAGAAAAATTTATGCATGATTGGAACACAATTTATTGGAGTTCCAGCTGACACAGGAGGCGCAATAGAATATTTGTCATTTAAGTTAGCTCAAGGACTAAAAAAAGACTTTAATATAACTTATTTTTCTGTTAACCCAAAAATAAAATTTAATTCAGAAAAAAATTTAGTAATTGAAAGGTTTCCTGCAAAAAAAACTAATGGTTTTTTTTTCAGTTTATTTATTTTAAGAAAAGCATTATTCAGAAAATTTGATGGAGTTTATGTTTCAGGTTGTTCAATGATTTTTATAGGATTATTAATTTCAAAAATTAAAGGAATTCCTTTAATTTATCATGAATTTAATCATAATCCTTGGCTTAAACCAAATAACAAATTATATGATTTTTTAGCAAAGTTTAGTGTAATTCAATCTGATTATGTTTTAATTGCAAGTGATTTAATTAAACAAAAAGTAATTGAAATAACAGAAGTGAATTCAAAAAAAATAATTAAAAAAACTAATTTCATTTCTTTAAATGAATTCCCTGTTAAACCAGAAAAAAAAGAAAACAAAATTTTGTTTGTTGGAAGAGCAGTAAAACATAAAGGAATTGATTTTTTAATTAAATTAGCAGAAAAAGATTTTATTGGATGGAATTTTGAATTTATTTTTCCTAAAACTTTTTCTGAAGAAGAAAAAAATTATTCAGATAAAATACAAAAGTTAGTTAAATCATCTAAAAGAAAAATTACTTTAAAACAGAATTTATCCAGAAAAGATTTAATTAAAGAATTTTCTTCTGCTTCAATTTTAATTCTGCCTTCTTCAATGGAATCATTTGGTTTAGTTTTAATTGAAGCAATGGCTTGTTTTACTCCTTGTATTGCATTTTCTGTTGGAGGAACAAAAGAAATAATTAAAGACAACCAAAATGGCTTTTTAGTTGAATTAAATAATCAAAGATTATTTGAAGAAAGATTAACTGAATTAATTAAAAATGAAAAAAAAAGAATTAGTTTTGGATTAAATGCAAGAAAAACAATTGAAGAAAAATTTTCTTTTAATGCTGTAATAAAAGAATATACTGCTTTTTTTAATAAAGTGATTAAATGAAGTTATTATTTTTTGGAGAAAGAGTTAATATTGATTTATTCAGAGGAGAATCAGTTAATTTAAGAAGATTAAGTGAAGGATTAGCAGAAAAAGGAGATGAAGTTTTTTTTATTGGCCATGGTCATTCAAATAAAATGAAAGTTTTTTCTCCAATGCCTTTTTGGTTTTATACTAAAGCATTTACTTTTCCTTTAACTTCCTTTTTTTCTTTTGAAAAATTTGTTTTTTTAATTAAAAAAGAAAAATTTAATGCAGTAATATTGAAATTAGATCCAATTGCAGGTAACGGATTTTGGTTTAATTTAAAACCTTTAATTGAAAGCACTTTTTATCTTAAGATTACAGAAGAATTAAAAAAAAGAAAAATCCCTTATTTTGTTTTTATTGAAGGAATAACTGAAAAAAACAATTTTATTTCTTCTTTTATGGGAGCTACAAAAGAAATTCATTTAAAAGTATTAAAAGAAAGCAATGGAATAATTTCTTTAAGTCCCGTTCAAAATAAATTATTGGATTTAATGGGTGTAAAAAAACCAATGGCTTTTTCTCCTTCTCCAGTTGATTCAAATAAATTCACTCCAAAAAAAACTAAAATAAAAACAGGATTAAATTTGGATAAAAATAAAATTAATTTAGTTTATGTAAGCGGTTTAGTTGATTTACAGGATTTTAATTCTTTTTTTCCTTTTCTTGAAAACAACAATTGTGTTTTATATATTATTTCTTCTAAAGGAATTCTTTCAGATGAATTTATTAAAGAAATAACTAAAAGAAATTTAAAAGAAAAAATTGTTTTTTTAGGGAAATTTTCTCATAAAGAATTAGTTGAATCACTTCCTTTTTTTGACGGAGGAGTTTATTTAAAGAAGTTTAATGCAGTTTTTGCTGATGCAAGTTATATGATGAAAATATCTGAATATCTTTCTTCAGGTTTGCCTGTATTAGTTCCTTTAATGGACGGTCCGTTAAGTCAGGCGGGAAAAGCCGGAATAAATTTTGAAAAAACAAAAAAAATTTCTAAACAGGAATTAAATAATTTATCAGGCATTGCAAGAAATATTGCTTTAGAAAAACTTGATTTAGAAAAAAACATTAATTTGCTTGAAAAATTCATTAAAAATTCAGTGATTAAATGAATAATCCTTTTGTTTCTGTTGTAATCTGTACTTACAAAAAAAGAAATTCACTGCAGAAAGCAATTGACTCTGTTTTAAATTCTGATTACAGTAATTTTGAATTAATTGTAGTTGATGATGGAGGAAAATCAGAAATACCTAAAAAAGGATTTAAGTTAATTAAGCAAAAACATAAAGGTTTAGCTGCTGCAAGAAATACAGGAATAAAAAATTCTTCAGGAGAAATAATTGCTTTTACTGATGATGATTGTATTGTGGAAAAAAACTGGCTTAAAGAAATTGTGTTAGCTTTTGATTTAAATACTTCAGCAATTTCAGGGAAAAGCATTGAATATTTTGATAAACCAAAACAGCATGTTTTATGGATTTGTAATAAATTTGGAAGAATTAAAATTAATTCAGAGAAACTGAAAAAAAATGATTTTATTAGTGTGCATGGCTGTAATATGGCTTTTACCAGAAAAGCATTAGAAAAAGTTAATTTTTTTGATGAAAGTTTTCCTTATTTTTTTGAAGAAATAGATCTTTCAGCAAGAATCCATAAAAAAAAATTAAAGATTAAAGTAAATGAAAAAGCAATAGTTCATCATTTTCTTAATAAAAATATTAAATATGGAAATAATTTTGAGTTTATTAAATTTAAATATTATTTTGCTTTAAAGAATTTTAATTCTTTTTTCTTTTTTCCTTTGCTTGTATTTAATGATTTTCCTGTTCTGTTAAATGAATTAAAAGATTTAATTATTTTTTTCACTAAAAAAAAAATTTCTTTTTTTGACTTATTTAGACTTTCTTATCTTGTTTTTGTTTCAAGAGTTTCCGGAACAAAAAAATTTTTATTAAAGAATTAAATTATTTTCAGGGAATTAAACTTGAATATAATTCAATGTATTTTTTAATGCTGTTTTTGATGTTATATTGTTCAATAATTTTTTGTCTTGATTTTAATTCAAGTTTTTTCCTTTTAGTTTTATTTTCAAGGAAAAAATTTATTTTTTCTGCTAGTTCAAAATGATTTCCTGATTTAAATTGAAGTTCTTTTAATGCAATTTCTTTCATTCCTCCTGCATTAGAAGTAATAACTGTTTTTTGACAAGACATTGCTTCAATTAAGACATAGCAGGCTGACTCAGAAAAAGAAGGTTCAATAATTAAATCAGATTTATTATATAATTCAATTAATTTTTGTTCTGATTGAAAACCTAAAAATTCAATATTAACTGAATTTTTTTTAATTAAATTCAATATTTGTTTGTGAAATAAATTTTGAGGATTTATTTTTTCTCCTGCAACAAGAATTTTTGTTTTTTGTTTTATTAAAGGAAAAGCATTAAGTAATACTTGTAATCCTTTTCTTGAATCAATTCTTCCTGCAAACAAAAGAGTTATTTCATCTGATTTTTCTGTTTTTATTGGAATGAATTTATTTGTGTTTATTCCCTGATTGATTAAATTAATATTTGAATGATTTGAATTAAAATATTTTTTTATTATGCTTTCTTTTGAGTAATTTGTTGCAGTTACTATTGCATTAGAATTTTCAATTGTTTTTCTTTCTGTTTTATAAACTAATTTTTTATCTAAAAAAAGTGTCTTTTTTGTTAATACTTCTGAGATAGGAGTCTGAGTTGAAGTAATTAATGGAATAAATTTGCGTTTAGAAAAATAATATCCTTCTAATGTTCCAATTGGTGCTTCAACTAAGTTAATTTTATTTTTGTATTTAATTATTTTTTCATAAACTTTTTTGCTGTGGTTAATTAAATTCAAATAGTTATCTAAAGGAAAAAGAAATTTGTGTTCCTGTTTAATTAAATGAAAAAAAACATTTTCGTAATTTTTTTTTTTAATTGAAGTAAATACATGGATTTCTTCTGTTTTATTCTTTAATTCTTCAATTAATTCAGAATAATATCTTCCTATTCCCCCGCTGTATTTGTCTGGAGGAAACCCTTGTGAAATAATTCCTATTTTCATTTAATTATCAATAAATTAAAGGGTTTTAATAATATTTAATACTTTTTTATTTATATTGAAAAAAAGAAAAAGCTTTTATTGTTTTTTAGAATTAGTTATTTATGTCTAAAATTCTTGTTACAGGCGGAAATGGTTTTATTGGTTCAAAAATTGTTTCTTTGCTTTCAATAGATCATAAAGTTATTTCTTTGGATACTGAATCAGGATCTGATGCAGCTTTTGATGTAACAGAAAAAGGCTGGATTGATTCAATTGGAAAATTTGATTTTGTTTTTCATTTTGCTTCTGCGGGAGGAAATTACAAAATAACTAATCCTATTAAATTAGTTCATACTGAATTAACCGGATTATATAATGTGTTAAATTATTCGTTGAAAAATAATGTAAAAAAAGTGATTTATCCTTCAACTACTCTTTTAAGCAGAAAATTCAGGGAATCTTTTTCGTTTTCTAAAATTCATTCAAATTCTTTTTTTTCTTATGTTGCAGCAAAATTAATGGGAGAATATTATATTGAAGAATTTCATAAAGAAAATAATTTAGGTTATTCAATTGTAAGATATTATAATGTTTATGGAGAAGAACAAAAAAATGCAATGGCGGTTCCTTATTTTGTTGAGAGTGCAATTGAAGGAAAACCTTTAGTTGTTTATGGAAATGGAAAACAGGAAAGAGATTTTACTTTTGTTGATGATGCAGCTCATGCAACAATTTTAACTGCATTTTCTGAAAACACTTATTCAAAGGCAGTAAATATTGGAACTGGAACAAAAACAAGCATAATTAATTTAGCTAAATTAATAAAAAAATTAACTAACTCAAAATCAGAAATAATAAAAGATAATTTTCCTGCAGGTTTAAGTGAATTAGAAGGAGAAAGAATGGCTTTTGATTCAAATTATTTAAATGAATTAATTGGTTATACGTGTAATACTTCTTTAGAAGAAGGATTAAATAAAGTAATTTCGTTTATTAATTCAGGTAAATAAAATGAAAATTCTTTATTTAATTAGGGAAGGAATAAATGAAATTGTTTCTCCAGCATATTTTGAATTAATTCAGGAATTAAGAAGTCAGGGAAATGAAATTACAGTAGCAAATTTAACAGGAAAATTTTTGGATTTTAAATGCATTAAAATTAATCAATTAAAATTAATTGATTATCCTTTTGGTTTTATTAATCGTTTTTTATTTGGAAAAGCCGTTTCAGATCAAATTAATGAAAAAGAATTTGATTTAGTTCTTTCATCTATGGCTGAAACACTGTTTTTCTTAAACTGGAGTATTCCAAAAACAGCAATAATTCATGATAATTTCACTGAAAGAGCAAAATTTACTCCTTTAATTGGAGATTTTTTCTTAAAATTTGGTTTTATTCCGGTTCCAAGACAGCTAAAATTTGCTAAAATAATTGATGCTTTTTTTCAAAGAATTGGAATGAATAAAGCAGATGGAATAATTTTTTTAAATAAAACAGAACAAAAAAAAGCAATGAATTTTCTTAAAGTTAAATCAACTGTAATTAACAATGGAATTTTTCCTGAAAAATTTACTGCAGAAAAAAACGAATTAGAAAAAATTAAATTAAAATTTAATAAAAAAATTGTTTTATTTTTAGCAAGAATTGAATTACAAAAAAATCCTTTTCTTTTCCTTAAGACAGCAGAGAAACTAAAAAACAAAAACTATGTTTTTTTAATGGCAGGAAAAGGACCAGAAGAAAAAAAAGTAAAAGAATTTATTAAAAACAAAAAACTTAATAATGTTAAATTTTTAGGATGGATTAAAGAAAAAGAAAAAATTGCTTTGCTTAATGCATGTTCAGTTTATGTTCTGCCTTCTTTGTTTGAACCGGTTTCTGTTTCAACTTTAGAGGCAATGGCCTGCAAAAAACCTGTAATTGTTTCAGATGTAGGCGGATTAAAAGAAATAATTGATGATTCTGTTGGAATAAAAATTAATCCAAAAAAAGAATCAGAATTAGTTAAATCAATTTCTTTTTTATTAGATAATCCTTTAAAAGCTGAAACTCTTGGAGAAAACGGATTAAATAAAGTTAAAAAAGAGTTTTCATGGAAAATTATTGCTCGTTATTACATTAAATTTTTTGAGGAGTTAATTAATGCAAAAAAATAATTTATCTGAATTTCAGGGAGAAAGATACAAGGATTTGCCTGTGGATATTAATTACAATGAAAGATTAAAGAAAATTTATGTAATGTTAAGTAAAGAAAAAAAAGGAAAATTACTTGATTTAGGATGCCTTAAAGGAGAATTTTCAGTTGAATTAAAAAAATTAGGATGGAATGTTTTTGGAGGCGATATTTCTTCTGCTTTAATTCATGCAAAAGAAAAAGAAATTCATTCAGTTAAATTTGATTTTGAAAAAACTTTTCCTTTTAAATCAAATTATTTTGATGCAGTTTTTGCAGGAGAAGTAATAGAGCATATTTTTGATACAGATTTTTTAGTTTCAGAATTATCCAGAATAATTAAACCAAATGGTTTTTTGATTATTTCAACGCCTAATACTGCCTGGATTGGAAATCGGTTTCTTTTGCTTATAGGAAAAAAACCTTTGAATTTAGATTACACTAAAGGCGGAGGACATATCAGAGCTTATACTTTTAAGTTACTTGAAAAACAATTAAAAGAAAAAGGATTTAAAATTGAAAAAAGGAATTCTGAATTATTAAGAATAAGCGACAAAATAGAGTTTCCTTTGCTTGCAAGAATTGAAAGCATTTTAGCTGATTTTTTTCCTTCTTTGTCTTTAAGCATTATAATTAAAGCGAGGAAAAAATAATGAAAGTTTTAATGATTACTCCAATTTTTTTTCCTTCTTTAGGAGGAATTGAACAGCATGTATTTAACTTGTCAAAGCAATTAAATCAAAAAAATATTGAAACAGATGTATTAACGACAAAAATTGGTAATGCAAAGTCCTCTGAAAAAATTGGTTTAATTAATGTTTTTAGAGTTAATTCAGGAATAAAAAAACAACAAGAACTTTCAGTTAAAGGAAAAAATCTTGTTATTCCTTTTTTTATTAAAGCATTACAGCTTTATTTAAAAAAAAAATATGATTTAATTCATGTTCATGATCCTTTTTCTTTGCTTTCAGTTCTGCCGTTAAAACTGTTTAAAGTTCCGCTAATTTTGACTGTTCACGGTAACTGGATTAATTGTGTTAAAGGAAGAAGATTTTATGAAAATAAAATTTGCATGGATTATCCAATAGAAAGATGCACTAAATGCATGAATTCAAATAAAACTTCAATGAAATTAAAGAGATGGATTTTAAGAAGTTCTGCTGAACAGGCAGATAAAATTATTGCTGTTAGTTCAGAAGTAAAAAATTCAATTCAATTAAAAAAAGAAAAAGAAATTTCAGTTATTCCTAATGTTTCGGCTTTTGTAAAACAAAAAGGAATTAATCCATTTAATTCAGATAAAAAGATAGTTTTGTTTTTAGGAAGCTTAATTGAAGAAAAAGGAGCAAAAATTCTGCTTAAAACTGCAAAAGACATTAATGCATTATTTGTTTTTGTTTTTAGTTATGCTGAAGAAAAATATTTTAATGAAATGAAATTATTTATTGAAAAAAATAATCTAAGTAATGTGATTTTTTTTGAAAAAATTCCAAATGAAAAAGTAAGAAAACAATTTATTCCTTTTTCTGATGTAATTGTAATTCCTTCTTTATGGCCTGAACCTTGTTCCAGTATTGCAACTGAAGCAATGAATTCAGAAAAACCTGTTATTGCATCTAATGCAGGGGGATTTACTGACTTAATTGAAGATAATGAAACAGGATTTTTATTTGAACCTGGAAATGAAAAAGAATTAAAAGAAAAATTAAGAATAGTTTTAGAAAATAAAAAGTTTGCTGAAAAAATTTCTTTTAATGCATTAAAAGAAACTGAAAACAGATTGAATTGGAATAAAATATCAGACAAGACAATTGAAATTTATAATAAAGTGGTTAAATGAGAATAGCTTTTATTTCAAAACAATATTACTCTAATATTGGAGGAATAGAAAAAGTAATTGAAAATTTCAGAAAAAGTTTTTCTTCTAAAGGACATGAAGTCTTTGTATTAAATCAGAATGGATTAACAAAAAACTTATTTAAATTTAATTCAAAAAATTTTTCTTTGGGTTTTAATTTAATTTTTGAATTAAATAAATTAAAACCGGAAATAGTTCATTTTCATGGATTTAGGATAATAAATTTTTTTCCATGGATTTACTGTAAATTAACTAAAACTCCCTGCATAATTACTCCTCATTTTGATTATAATAGAAATTTATTCAGAGAAAAAATTAATTTTTTTGTTCATAAATTAATGAATTTTAATAAAATTTTTGCTTTAACTTTAAGAGAAGAAAGCATTTTGAAGGAATTAGGTTTTAAAAAAATTGAATTAATTCCTGATTCAGTTGACACTGAATTATTTAAACAAATTCCTAAATCAAAGCTTTTATTGAGAAAAAAACTGAATTTAGGAAAAAAATCTTTTATTGTGTTGTTTTTAGGAAGACTTGCTTCAAATAAAGGAATTCCCTATCTGATTAATGCATTTAATGAAATTAAAACTAAAGATAAAAAACTTGTAATCATTGGCAAGGAAAATCCTGCTTTTCTTGACACAACATACAAATATTATGAGTCTATAGCAGAAAAAATGCATGCAAAAGACGTGGTTTTTGCAGGAAAGTTCAGTGAAAAAGGAGTAATTGATGCTGTGAATTCAGTTGATGTTCTTGTTTTGCCTTCAATTTCATCCGAAGCTTTTGGTTTAGTTTTAATTGAAGCAATGGCCTGTGGAAAACCTGTAATTGGAACTTCAATTGAAGGAATAAAAGAAGTTATAGTTGATGGTTTTAATGGTTTTTTAGTTCCTCCAAAAAAAACTGATGAATTAACTGTTGCATTAGAATTATTGCTTAATCCTTTATTAAGAAATAAAATGGGAAATAATGGATTAAAATTAGTGAAACAGAAATATTCTTTAACTGCTGTATCAGAAAAACACATTAATGCTTATTTTGAATTAATCCCTTAATAAATCCTGTTCCTTTAACAAAAGAAAAAAGAAATAACAGGAAAAATGAATAAATTAAAACAAACAAAAAATTGTTTTTGTGTTTTGCATTGTTTTTAGCTGAAATTATTTTAATGCATCCAATTAATGCAGGAATAAAAAGAAAAATAAAATAATAAATGTTTTTTGTATAAACAAAAGAAATTAATGAAAAAGAAACTGAAAAAAATAACACCCAGTAAAAACCAAAAATTAATTTTACGTTTTCAGGCAGATTAATTAAATTAAAAGGATTAATTAAAAAATACGGGTTTTTTTTGAATAATACTGCATCAAAAAAAGAATACTTAAAGTTTGCTTTAATTCTTTCAGTTAAAGAATAACTTCTATGAAAGCTTTCAGCTGTAGTTTTTTCCAGTTTTTTTCCTGAAAGAAATGCTTTCAAAAAAAATTCAGGGTCCTCGCAGTACTTCATTTTTTTGTTAAATCCTTTTGATTCAATAAAATCTTTTTTTCTGAAAGCAATATTATATCCCTGAAAAGAAGAACTGCTTATAATAAAAGAAAAAAAATCTGATGTAAGGGAATTATTTAATTCAATTGAATACTTTCCGCAAACACAAAAAACTTCTTTGTTGTTTAATGGAACAATTAATTTTTCCAGCCATTTTTTTTCAACTAAAACATCTGAATCTAAAAAAACAATTATTTCTCCTAAAGCTTTTTCTGCACCAAAATTTCTGCTTGCACTTATTCCTGCATTTTTTCTGTTAAATAGTTTAATTGAATTATTTTTCTGCATTAATTCTTCAGTTATTTTTTGTGTTAAATCATTTGAACCGTCATTAATTACAATTATTTCATCTGGTTTTAAAGTTTGTTCAAGTAATGAATCAAGGGTTTTTTTTATTGTTTTTTCTGCATTAAATGCAGGAATAATAATTGAAATCATTTGTTTTCCCTCAGTATAGCTTCCACTTTATTTCCAATTTTATTCCATTCAACTTTTTTTGCATTAATTCTTCCTTTAGCTGAAAGTTTTTTCAGTAGTTTTTCTGAAGAAAGAATTGTTGTTACTGCTTTAGAGATTTCTTTTGGTTTATTTGGATTAATTGTTACTGCTGAATCTTTTAATGTATTAATTGAACCAATTGTTTTTGGAATAATTACTGGTTTATTCAAAGAAATGGCTTCAATATTAATTATTCCTATTGGTTCATAAGTTGAAGGACTGACAATTAAATCACTTAATTCAATTAATTCAGGCATTTTTTCCTGTTTAATATAACCTAAAAACTTTACGTGTTTTTTGACTTTAAGTTTATGGATTTCTTTATCTAATTCTTTTTTGTATCCTTGGCTTGTGTCGCTTCCTGCAATTAAAAGTAATACATCAGGAATTTTTTTGGTTATTTCAGGCATTGCTTTAATTAAAAAAATTATTCCTTTTTGAGGAACTAATCTTCCTGCAAACAACAAAACTTTCTTGTTTTTTGTTTTTAGTTTTTTCTTTAATTTTTTTGTTTTGTTTTTAAGTTTTTTTGTTTTCCTGAATTTTTTTAAATCAACTCCATCTGAAACAACCTTGATTTTTTTTCCTGAAATTTTATAGTAATCTTTAATTTCTTTTTTGATTGTTTCTGATGCAGCAATAATTGTTTTTGCTTTTTCACAGCAGTTTTTGTCCATATTAATCATTAAAGGAATAATCATTTTTCGCATTAATTCAATGGTTAATTCACTTTTAGGTCTGTTTATTGAGTTTCCTTTTACTGTTCCTCTTGCATGATAAATCAAAGGAGTATTAAGTTTAGAAAAATCAGTTAAACCTAACGAATAATCCTGTGCATAAATTACATCAAATTTTTCTTCTAAAACTTTTTTGCTTAAGTTAAATGAAAAAGATAAAATATCTAATCCTTTAATACTGCTTGATTTAATTTTTTTTATTTCAAGGTTTTTTTTATTTTTAAATTCAGTTTTTTCTCCATGAAAAACTGTCACTTTATTTTTTTTAGATAAAAATTCAGCTAATTTTTCTGCACATAAACCCTGCCCAAAACTTTTTTTATAAAACATTGAAGTAATTAAAATTTTCATTTAATCCCTCTGAGCATTCCAAAACCATAACCAAAAAACCATGCAGTTAAAAACAAGAAATATTTAATTGAAAATCTTTTGAATTTAATTACTGCAATAAAAGAAATTAAAATTAAAACAGAAAATAAAAGAAAAATAAAATAAAAAAACCATTTTAATTCAGATACAATTAATCCATAAAAAAACAAATTAATTAATGCAAGAATTGACATTGAAGGAATTATTCTAAAACATTCAGCTAATTCTGAGTGAATTTTTATTACCTGTATTCTTCCTTTTCCAAACCAAAAAGCCTGCCTGAAAATTTTGCTGACTGAATCTTTTCTATGATGATAAACTACTGCTTTTGGATTAAAAACAATTTTTTTTCCTGTTTTTTTTATTCTGAAATCTAATTCAGGGTCTTCATTGCTTGAAAGTGTTTCATTAAATCCTTTCATTTCTTCAAGAATTTTTTTTGTATAAGCTGAATTACAGGAAGGATTATGTTTTACTTCAATTATTTTATCTGAATTCTTTACATAATTTGAACCAAAAACTGAAATTAATTCAAGAACTTCATCAAATATTTTTTCGTTTTTCCCTGAATCTATTGGAACTAAATTTGGTCCGCCAACTGAAACAACATTTTCCTGAAATCCATTTAATAATTCTTTTAACCAGTTTTTTTTTGGGAAAGCATCTGAGTCAATAAAAGCAATTATTTTTCCTGAAGAATTTTTTATTCCTGAATTTCTTGCTTTGCTTATTCCTGAATGAAATGGAAGTTCAATTAATTTAATTTGTTTTTTTTGTGCAAGTGATTTTTCTGAATTTAATTTTTTTGTTTTTTCTTCTGAATTTTTTGTTTCTTTTTCTTTTAATTCATTAATTATTTCTTTTATTTTTCGTTTTGTGTTATCAGTTGAATAATCATCCACTATAATTAATTCAAAATCTTTGAAGTCTTGTTGAATTACTGAATTAATGCATTTTTCAATGAATTTTTCTGAATTTCTTTGACATATTATAACAGAAATTTTTGGCATAAAAGATAATCTAAAGCATCTTATTTAATTATTTAGTTTCTTTATCTGATGTATGCTTGAAAGAATGGAATTTGATTCTGATTTAAAAGCAAAGCAATGGTATAATAAACGATTTTCTGATTTTGGAGTGTTTGAAACTTCAATTAAATATAATTCTTTAATGCTGAAGTATTTAGGCCTAAAAGAAAAATCTGATAAAAAACTGTTGGATGTTGGATGCGGCGGAGGATTTTTTTTAAAACAAGCAGAAAAGTTTACTGAAACTTTTGGAGTTGATTTTAGTTCTGTTGCTTTAAATAATGCAAAAAAAATTTCCAAGGCTGAATTAACTTTATGTTCTGCTTCAAGTCTTCCTTTTAAAAATAATTTTTTTGATTTTGTTGTTTGTTTAGGAAGCTTAGAGCATTTTATTGATATGGAGAATGCTTTAAGTGAAATGAAAAGAGTTTTGAAGAAAGACGGGAAAATTTTGATTTATGTTCCTAATTTAAATTTTATTTTGTTTAAATTAAATCCTGCTACCGCACACCAGCCAAATGAAAGACTTGCTTCTTTTAATGAATGGAAAAAATTAATTGAAAAATATTTTTTAATTGAAAAAACTGACAAGCACACGCATAATCCTTTAGGAAAATTAATTCCAAAAGAATTCACTTATAGTTTTGTTTTTGTTGGAAAAAAATAAAACTAGTAGCCTTGTACTTCCATTCTTTTCCACGCCATTTTAAATATGTAAACTGATATTACAGGCATGATTATTGCAAAACCTAAAACATAAAGAAATGCACCTAAATCAAAGAAATTATTAATCCATAATTCTCTTGCAAAATTAACTGCATGATAAACTGGATTAAACAGGATTATTGTTCTAAAGCTTTCTGGAATTATTGTTATTGGATAAGCAAAACAGCTTAATAAAACCCACATAGCAAAAAAATACCTGAAAAAAGGATCAAAGTTTTCTGAAAACAAGGTTAGTGCTCCGTAAATCAATCCAATTCCAAGACAAAAAAGCAAAAGCAATAACAGAATTATTATTACAAACAAAACCTGTGTTATTGAAGGAACAGTAAATGCAGATGCAATTAAAATAAAAATTAAAAGTAAAGGCAGTAATTTTAATGCAACATTAATTCCAACTCCAATAATTAACGAAATATAATTTATTGGTGCAATAAATAATGCTTCAATTGTTCTCCAGTATTTTTCTTCTCTGAATCTCACTGCAAAAACATTTGTTCCTGTATGAAAAAAAGCTTGTGCTGCAATACCAAAACTTAAGAAAGCAATATAATTAGATAAATTTATTCCTCCAAAATCTGTTGCATCAGTATAATGCAAAAACCCATAATAAATTATAATTAAAGGAATAATTGATAAAACAGGACTGACAAAAGTATTCAATAAATAAGCTGTCTTAAATCTAATATTTAACTTAAATTCTTTTTTGGTTATTGCAGTTATTTCATGAAAAAATTCATTCATTTTGTTTCCCCTAATTCAGAAAATTCTTTAAGTAATTCATTGAATTTTTCTTTTTTTTCTAATCTGATTATTTTTCCGTTATTAATTAATGCAATCCTGTCGCATAATTCTATTGCTTCTTTTTCGTAATGAGTTGTAAGGATTATTGTTTTGCCTAAGTTTTGGATATGTCCTCTTATTTTTTCAGAAACATTAATATCTAAACCTAAAGTTGGTTCATCTAAAATAAGAATTTCAGGAGCATGAATCATTGCTCTTGCTAAAGCTAATTTTGATTTTGTTCCTAAAGAATAATTTTCTACGTATTCAAATAAATAATCTTTAAATTCAAGTAATTCACTTAATTCTTTTATTCTTGAATCAAAATCTTTTATTTTGTAGATTCTTGCAAAATACTTTAAGTTGTCATAGCCGGTCATACGATAATAAATCATGTCATAGCCTAACATTAATCCAATTATTTTTTTTTGTTCTTCAATCTGTTTTCCCTTAATTTTCGTTTCACCTGAAGTTGGATATAAAATACCTGTAATTAACTTAATTAAAGTGGTTTTTCCTGCACCATTAGGCCCCAATAAACCTAAAGTTTCTCCTTTAAAGATATCTAAATTAAGTGAATCAACTGCAATTGTAGTTCGATGTTTAGGAAAAAAGAATTCAATTAAAGAAACCGGATTTAAGCTTGTTTTGAATTCTTTTCTTAAATTTTTAATTTCAATGATTTTTTCATCCACTTAAAAACACCATTTTTCTTTCACATAACTTTTTATTTAAAGTAATTCATTATTTAAGTAATCATAATAGATTCTTTTCTATTAAAACATTTTGGTATCATGAAATTAACAATAATTATTCCGGCTTTAAATGAAGAAAAAGCTATTTCTTCAACTATCCGCCAGTCATTAGCAGAAAAACAAAGAATAATTAATCGAACAACAGTAAAAGAAGTTGAAATAATTATTGTAGATGATGGTTCAACAGATAAAACTAAAAATTTAATTCAAAAGTTTATTCCTGAAGTTAAATTAATTGAACATGAAAAAAACAAAGGTTACGGCGCAGCAATAAAAACAGGCATAAAAAATTCTAATTCAGATTTAATTGCGTTTTATGATGCAGATGGAACTTATCCAATAAAAGAAATGACTAATCTTGTTTCATTTTTATTATTAAAAAATTCTGAAATGGTTATTGGATCAAGATTAGGTAAAGGAACAAAAATGCCTGCTCAAAGATTAATTGGAAATAAAATGTTTGTTTGGTTATTGAATTTTTTTGGGAGTTCTCAGGTAAAAGACACTGCTTCAGGAATGAGAGTACTAAAAAGAAAATTAGCGTTGCAATTTGATTCTTTGCCTAACGGGCTTTCTTTTACACCTGCAATGACTACAATGGCAGTCCACAAAAAATGGAAAATAGATTTCACTCCAATAAAATATTCTGAAAGAACAGGAGATTCAAAATTAAACAGTGTAAAACATGGATTTAATTTTTTGTTTTCAATTCTTGAAGTAGTAAAATTATATAATCCATTAAAATTATTTGGTTCAATTGGAATATTATTTATTTTAGCAGGCATAATTTTATTTTATCCTTTCCTTTTATCTGGAATGACTTTTGATGCATTTGGATTAAGAAGAATTTTTTTAATTACTTCACTTTTATTAGTTGGAATTTCATTGGTTTTTTTTGGTTTTCTTGCAAATTTTGTTTCAAAATTATTTTACAGGAAATTAAACACAGCTATAGTCTATAAATGGGCTTATGATAGATATATTTTATCTAAATATAATTTAACAGGAATATTCTTTTTTGTTTTAGGTTTTGCATTAGTTTTATTTAGTTCAAATTCAATTCATTTTACTATTCCATTACTTGGCTTGACTTCGTTGTTTATTGGAATACAATTAATTGCAAGTTCAGTTTTAGTTAAAACAATAAAAGAATTATATGACGAAAAGATGAAAAAATGAAAATCACTTTTATCAGCACAGGTTCAGTAATTGATGTTTTTCCTCCAAAAAAAGGAGGAATAGAAATACTAGAATATGATTTAATTAAACAATTAGAAAAAAAAGGAAATGAAATACAATTATATGCTTCAAAATCCAGTTTAAGTAATTCAGTTGAAATCGGCTTAAAAACAAAAAATGGAAGAATTCATAATTTTCTTTCAATGTTAAACTGTTATAAAAAAAAGAATTTAGTTAAAGGAGAAATAATTCATTGTCATTATCCGCTTACTGCATTTCCTTTTTTAGATAAACCGTTAGTTTATTCAGAACATAACTGGTATAATTTACCTGAAGCAAGATTTCATAAAACTTTTTTTACACCAGTCTTTAATTTTTTTCAGAATCAGGTTTACAATAAAGCAGACAGAATTATTGCTTTAAGTTCAGAAATACAAAAAATAATTCAGGAAAAAATTGAAGATAAAAACAAAGTAGTTTTTATTCCTAATTTTGTTGATTCAGAAGTTTTTGTTCCAAAACAAAAAGAAAAAAACAAAATTCTTTTTGTTGGAAGATTAGCTAAAGAAAAAAATTTAAGTTTATTAATTGAAGTTTTAGGAGAAATAAAAAAAGACTTTGAATTTGAATTACAAATAATAGGCGCAGGTCCTTTAAGAAAAGAATTAGAAGAACAGGCAGAAAAAGCTGAAATTAATCATGAATTTTTTGGTTTTGTTAATCATAAAGAACTTCCCTTCTTTTTTGGTAATGCTTCAATTTTTATTTTACCTTCTTTTTTTGAAGTAATGCCGGTAGTAATATTAGAAGCAATGAGTTCTGAATGCGGAATAATTGCTTCAGATGCATTTGGAATAAAAGATCAAATAGGAACAGGCGAAGGATTAATTTTTGAAAAAGGAAATAAAGAACAATTAAAAAAACATTTAATTTCTTTGCTTTCTTCTGATTCTTTATGCAGACAATTAGGAAAAAAAGCAAGACAAAAAGTATTAAATGAATTTGATGTTAAAGTTATTGCAGAAAAAATTGAAAATTTATATAAAGAAGTTTTAGAGGAAAAAAAACATGTCTGAAGAAGTATCTCAAGATTTACTTGATTCTTTAATTTGTATTAAATGCAGTTCAGAATTAAATTATTTCAAAGACAAAAACAAGTTAATCTGCAAAAAATGCAGACACGAATTCAGAATAGAAAAAGGAATTCCAAATATGCTTGCTGATTAAATTACAAACAGGCTTTAATTAATCCTTTAAAGCAAGGATTTGGATTTAAAGGACGGGAAGTTAATTCCGGATGAAATTGGGTTCCAAAAAAGAATTTATGTTTTTTTAATTCTAAAATCTGCATTATTTCAACTTTTGGTGCTTTTCCACTGAAAATTAATCCGTTTTCTTCAAATTCTTTAATAAATTCAGGATTACATTCATATCTGTGCCTAAATCTTTCTCTTATTTTTTCTTTTTCATATAACTCAAATGCTTTAGTTCCTTTTTTGACTTCAACATCAAATCCGCCTAAACGATTATTTCCGCCTAAACCTTCAATTTTCTTTTGGTCAGGCAGTAAACAGACAACAGGATAACTTGTTTTTGAATCAATTTCAGTGGTATTAGCATTTTTTTTGTTTAAAACATTTCTTGAAAATTCAATTAAAGCCATCTGCATTCCATAACAAATTCCAAGGAAAGGAATATTTTTTTCTCTGCAAAATTTAATGCATTCAATTTTTCCTTCAGAACCTCTTTTGCCGTAACCGCCAGGAACAATTAATGCATCAACTCCTTTCATTACTTCAGTTACTTTTTTCTTTCCTGTTTCAATTTCTGTTGCTTCAATCCATTTAGTTTTAATTTTAATCTGGAATTCTGCTTCACAGTGTTCTAAAGCTTTAATTATACTAATATATGAATCTTTTAAGCCCGTGTATTTTCCTGCTATTCCGACAGTTAAAGTTTTCTTTGGGTTTTTTACTGTCATTGATTCAGTCCATTTTTTTAAACTTGAATGATTAGCTAATTTTTTTTCATTAATATTTAATATTTCAAATATTTCTTTATCTAATCCTTTTTCTTTCATCATTAAAGGAATTTCATAAAATTCATCTGAATCATGCAGTCCAATAACTCTTTGTAAAGGAACATTAGAAAACACACTGATTTTTTCTCTTATATTATTTTTTACAGGATGTTCACTTCTGCAGATTACAATGTCCGGCATTAAACCTAATTCAATTAATTTTTTTATTCCTAATTGGGCTGCCTTGCTTTTTTGTTCGCCTAAAGTTTTTGGTTCAAAAATATAAGTTAAATTAATTAAACAAACATTTTCTTTTCCTTCTTCATAAATTAACTGTCTTACAGCTTCAAGCAAATACATGTTTTCATAATCGCCTACAGTTCCTCCTATTTCAATTAAAACTAAATCTGCTTTTGAATCAACAGCTAATTTTCTGAAATATTTTTTTGTTTCTCCAGTAACATGAGGAATTAACTGTACATCCCGTCCTAAATATTTTCCTGCTCTTTCTTTTTCAATTATTTCTAAAAAGATTTTTCCGGTTGTAATATAATTTTCTTTTGTTAAATTTTTATTTGTAAATCTTTCATATGAACCTAAATCCATATCTGTTTCTGTACCATCATCTAAAACAAATACTTCTCCATGTCTAAATGGATTTAATGTTCCTGCATCAACATTAAAATATGCTTCTGCTTTCATTGGAGAAACTTCTAATCCTCTTTCATCCATTAATTTTGCAATTGAACTTGAAACAGTTCCTTTTCCTATTCCGCTGATTACAGAACCAGTAATAATAATATACTTTGTTTTTCCTTTTTTGTATCCATCAGGAATTAAAGTAAAAAACTCTGAGTCAACTGACTTTTTTCCTAATTCGCTTAATTCTTTTTCTCCCATTAACCCACCTTTTTCAACTTAAATAATACATAAACTAAGTTATTTAAGTGTTTCTTCATACAAGATTTTAATACGGATTCTTCACCCAAATTTTTCTAGAAAACATTAAATTTTTTTATAAATGTTTTTTCTATGTCCGACTTTCATAATAAAAAGTTTCTTTACTGCAGGAAATTTTCTAATTAAAACTCTATATTTTCCAATTCTAAATTTATAGTAATTAGAATTTTTTAATTTTTCCAGAAAAATACATTCTTGCATTTTAAGTTCTTCAATTTTTTCATATATAATTAAAGCAACTTTTTTGTCAATTAATTTAAGGTTTTTTTCAGCTTTTTTAGTCCAGATTATATCAAACGGCATTTAAAGTCCCAGTCTTTTCTTTAATTGTTTAGAAGAATAAACTCTGCCTTTTCTTATATCATCTTCGGCTTCCTTAAGGTCTTTCAAGGTTTCTTCACTTAATTCCATTTCAGATTCCTCATCTTCTTTTACTTTATCAATAAGTTTTTTGATGACTTCAGCATAGCTTTCTTTCTTATAATCTTTAAATGCATTTAATTCTCTTTTAATATCTTTACTTACTTGGATTGTCGTAGTATCAGCCATTATAATCACCTATAACAAGTTATAATAAGTAATATTTAAAATAGTTTCTTATGAATGAAAATCCTTTATTTTCCCAAAAAAATAAGTTTTGTCTGCAGTAATCCAGACTTCAAAGTTACCTAAATTTTGTTTTAAAAAAGGACTTAAAAGTTTTTTTTGTGTAATATCAGTTCCTTCAGTTGTAGTATTAAAAGAAGGCAGAACAATCAAATCTTTTTTTTTGTATTTTCCTTTAATAAAACATTTGAATTTTTCTTTTTTTGTTTCTTCTGTTAAAGTAACTGCAGGGTGTTCGTGGCCAATAATTAAAGTTTTAGCTTTCTGGAATTCTTTTAAAGAAAGGATTTTATCTCCATGCAAAAAAAGAATTTTTTGTTTTTCAAGGAAAAAGAAATCTTCTAAAGTTAAGTTTTTCCATTTAGCAATTGGACCTAAAATATTATCATGATTTCCTTTTAATAAAATTATTTCTTTCGAATTTTCGCTTAAAAAAGAAAGCATTTGAATTACTTCTCTCCATTCCTGTTCTGAAATAAAACCAAATTCATGCTTTAAGTCCCCTAAAATAATTATTTTATTTAATTTTTTTGTTTTAGCAAATATTTTTTTTAATTTATTAATTGAATCTTTTAAATTAAATCTAGGCAGAAAAGTTCCTTGTTTAATTAAAGCTTCTTCATAACCCAAATGCAGATCAGTTATCACTAAAATTTTTTCTTTTGGAAAAAATAAACTTAAATCAATTATTTCTGCATTTGAAAGGATTTTTTTTTCTTTATTCATTTATTCACTTAATTATTAATATTTTATTTTACAGGTTTTTCTATTAAAAGCATGTATTCAGGAAAATTTTTATGATGAATAAATCCTTTTTCAGAATAATAATGTTTTAAATCATTTCTTTTAAATTTTGCTTTAAATCCTCTTTTCTTTAAAGCTTTAATTATTCCCTTTAAATCTCTTTTTTGATCAAATACATCAAAATTTTCTCTAAAACTAAATCCAACAAGCATTACTCCTCCTTTATTCAAAGAATGAGCTAATTTTAATAAATGATTTTTTTGAGTTAAAGGAAGAGTATAATGAATTGAACCAAATAAAGAAACAATTAAATCTATTTTTTCTTTTGGCAAATATTTTTCTGCAGGGCCTTTAACTAAAATATCAATTGCTTTTCCTTGTTGTGCTTTTAATTTTTCTGAAGGGTTTAAAGAAAGAGCAATAGTTTTAGAAGAAATATTTAATTTATTTAATTGTGTTTTAAGTGAATCCAAAAATAAAGCATTATATCCTGGGCCATCTTCTAATACAACTAACTGTTTTCCTTTTTTTCTGGGAATACTCCTTATTTTACTTAAAATATTTTTATTTAAAATTTTCTTAAAAAAATTATCATACATTTTGTAATTTCTTGTGTCCCCCCAATTTCGCAATTTTTCTTTTGATGAATACTGTGAAATTTTATTTTTAAATTCTGTTTTTTTAGTTTCTATTTTTTCTAATGTTTTTTTTAAATGAAATTCAGGAGAATTATGATTCAAAAAATTAGCTTTTATTTTATTTTTGTTTGTTTTATTTCCTGCATTTCTTAAAGAAAAATATGATCTGCTTTTAGGTTTAATCATAAAATCAATAAAATTAGTGTTTTATTTACTTTTAATTCTTTCCTGAATTTGTTCATGCAGTCTTTTCAAGAACTGGATTTTATCTTCCATTTTCATGACATCCATTCTGCCCTGTAAGAAAAGATTAAAAGCAAAAGGAGAAGGAATATCAGAAAAAATAATTTTAGTTTCAATTAAACCAGATTCAATTCCCTGCAAAACTTTTTCTGCATTTTCTATGTCCATTAAATCCTCTAAAACTTCTCTTCTTGCTTCATTTAAAATAGGAAAATTATTGTCAATTCTTCTTACAGCAGAAATTAATAAACGTGAAGCCATCTGCTGTCTGCCGGCAGTTTTAGTTCGTCCTTTATAAGAACGCAAAATCATTAAACTTCTAACAGCACAATGCCTAAATCTTCTGTTTAAAACTTCAGTTTTTTCTATTGCAAAAACAAGAATTTTCTTTAATTCAGAGGAAGTAACAGATTTAAGCATTTTATCCAAAGGAAGTTTTGTGTTAACGCTTAAAACAAAACCATTATCAGTAATGCTTAATTCAACATCTTTATGAATTAATTTGCTTAAAGCAAAAGCATAAGCACGACTTAAAGCATCATTAACTCTTCTTCCATACAAAGAATGAAAAATTGCATGACGCATATTTCCTTCAGAAAAAACTTCAATTAATAATTTTTTTTGAGAAGGCATTTCTAAAAACAAAAATTGTTCTTTAAAATATTCATAGATTGCATTAACAGCATTTTCTTCTACATAAACATATTTTCTGATTAAATTTTTAATTTCTTTTTCTGGTTTTTTTAATTTAAATTTTTGTCCAATTAATTCACGAAATTTTCCTATATCTAAAGCTAAATCAAAACTTAATGGAAGCATTTCACTAAACCATGAAGGAACAGTCGGCGGTCTTTGATATGCTGTTATTACTTGTGCTGTCATTCCTTGAGCATAACGAAATTCATAACTTTGCCCTCCTAAAATAAACACATCTCCTCTTTTTAGTCTTTCTAAAAAACCTTCATCAATACTTCCAATTTTGTGTTCTTTTATTTTAACTGTAACTCTTGCTTCATCAGGAATAGTCCCTATATTGGTCATATAAATTATTCTTGCCATTTTTCCTCTTTTGCCTATAAATCCTGTTTCTTCATCAAACCAGATTTTAGCATAAACATGCCTGTTTTCTAATGAAGTAAATTTCCCTGATAAATAGTCAATTATTTCATAAAAAGAGCTTCTTTTTAATGAACTAAAAGGATAAGCCTGAATGATTAATTGGTATACTTCTTCTACTTTCTGGCTTTCTTCTATTGCAATGCCGTAAATCTGTTGGGAGAGTACATCTAAAGGGTTTTTTGGGACTTGAATTCTGTCAATTTTGTGTTCAACTGCATTTTTTAATAAAACAGAACATTCAATTAAGTCATCTCGATCCATTACAATTAATCTTCCTTTGATTTCATCATGTAATTTATGTCCTGATCTTCCAACCCTTTGCAATGCCCTTGCTACACTTTTAGGGCTTCCAAGCAAAACAACTAAATCAATAAAACCAATGTCAATTCCTAATTCTAATGAAGTTGAACTGACAACAACTTTTAATTCTCCTTTTTTCAGTCTTTCTTCTGTATTAAGCCTGTGAGTTCTGGATAAAGAAGAATGATGTGCATCAATATTAGCTGAATAATTTTTTGGAAATTTTTCTTTTAAATGATGAACTATTCTTTCAGTTGCACTTCGAGTATTAGTAAAAATTAAAGTTGTTTTATGGTCTTGAATTAATTTATCTAATAATTCATAAAGTTTTTCCTGAACTTGTTCTTGTGTTACATCAATAAAATTAGGCAAAGGAGACAAAACTTTTAAATTTAATTTTTTTTCCAGTTTTGCTTCAATTATTCTGCAGTTTCTTGTTTTTCCTTTTTCTAATCCAACTAAAAATCTTGCTATTTCTTTTATAGGAGCAATAGTTGCACTTAAACCAATTCTTGTAATTTTAGGAGAAAGTTTTTGCAGTCTTTCCATTGAAATTGATAAATGACTTCCTCTTTTATTGTTTGCTAAAGCATGAATTTCATCTATTATTAACCATTGGCTTTCCCTGAAATTTTCCCTGAATTTTGGTGCATTAAGCATTATAGCTAATGATTCAGGAGTAGTAATTAAAATATGAGGAACTTTTCTTGCCATTAAAGCTCTTTCTGACTGAGTTGTATCGCCGGTTCTTACTCCTATTCTAATATCTAATTTTTTTGGTTTTAATTTTTGTTTTTGGGAAAGGGTTTTTCCTGAAACTAATTCTTTTTCTTTTATTTTATTTTTAATTGATTCTTTTTCTTTATTTTTTAATTGCTTTTTGTTTTTTTCTAATTCTTTTAATTCTTTTTTTAATTTGTTTATTTCTTTTTTTGTTTCAGCTATTTCTTGTTTTTGTTTTAATTCAAATTTTTTTTCTATTTCATTTAAAGGTTCTAATAAGTTTCTTTTAATGTCATTGTTTAATGCACGTAAAGGAGAAATATAAACTGCATAAACTTTGTTTTCAAGCTGATTGTTTTCAGATAAATTAATTAATTCATTTAATACTGCAGTAAAAGCAGATAAAGTTTTTCCGCTTCCGGTTACTGCGCTGACTAAAGTATTTTGTTTGTTATGGATGTTTGGAATAGAATATTTTTGAGGTTCAGTGAAAGAATCAAATTTTTCTTTAAACCATTCACTAAGCAGAGGATTTAACATTGAGTGAATCTGTTTTTCAGAGTATTTTTCTTTCTGGAAGGAAATCATTTTTATCACGTTAAGAAATAATGAAAATAAAAAAATAAAATATTAGGCAAGCCTTAATTATTTTTGTTTGAAAAGAATTAAAACAGTATTGAATTAGTTTTCGCAAAGCAAAAACCGTTTTTGATCAAACTTTTTCTGAAAAAGTTTGTTGGAAAGAATTAAAATGTTATTGAATTAGTTTTTGCGCAACAAAAACCTTTTTTGGTCAAGGCTTTTTTTTAAAAAAGGTTGAGTTAAACTAATTTGACTTGTTTGTCTGATTCAAATAATTCTGAAACTGATTTTGATGTATGAATGTTGTGTATTGCTTTGGCTAATAATTCTGAAATAGAAAATACTCTTATTTTTTTGCATTTTTGTGCTTTGCCGTTTAATGGAATTGAATCAGATATAACTACTTCTTTTAATGGAGATTTACTGATTTTTTCTATTGCTTTTCCTGATAAAACTGGATGGGTTGCATAAGCCATTACACTTAATGCACCTTTATTTTTAAGTTCTTCTGCTGCAGCACACATTGTTCCTGCAGTGTCAATTATGTCATCAACTAAAATACAGTTTTTTCCTTTAACTTTGCCGATTATATTCATTACTTCTGATTTATTTGCTTCACTTCTGTATTTGTCTACCACTGCTAATTCTGCATTAAGTAATTTAGATAAATCTCTTGCTCTTCTAATTCCTCCAATGTCAGGAGAAACAATACATAAATTTTTCATTTTGTTTTCTCTTATGTCTTCTACAATCAATAATTTTGCACTTAAATTGTCTACCTGAATATTAAAAAATCCCTGAATTTGAGCTGCATGCAAGTCAACCGCTAAAACTCTGTCTGCTCCTGCAACAGTAATTACATCTGCTAATAATTTTGCACTAATTGGAGCACGAGGAGAACTTTTTCTATCCTGTCTTGCATAACCATAATATGGAATTACAGCAGTAATTCTTTTTGCTGACGCCCTTTTAGCTGAATCTAAAAATAAAAGTAATTCCATTACTTTGTCATTTGTAGGAAAACAAGTTGACTGAATTATATAAACATCTTTTCCTCTGATTGATTCCTGTATTTCAAGATTTATTTCCCCGTCACTAAAAGTAGTAATATCTATTTCGCCTAAATTTATTCCTAAAAAAGAAGCAATTTCTTCGGCAAGTTCAGAATTAGATGTTCCCGAAAAAAGCTTTAATTCAAATTCTTCTTTTTGCATTAAATCACTGGAAGAACCCACAAATATATTTAATACCATTAATCTTAAAAAAACAAGTTTTATGTATTTTATCTTACTTTAGTAAAAGAAACAACCAGTCCTTTATCTGTTTTTTTTATTTTTTGTACAACTATTTTTTGTTTTTTTTGCTGAAAGTTTCCGGTTTTTGTTTTTCCAATTAAATGTTTTGCTTGGGGTTTCATGAATAATATTAAGTTGTCTTTCTTTAAATAGTTTTTGGGTTTTTATTATATCAAACTGTTTTACTAAAAATAATGTTTTAATTTAAAATAAAAGGTGATTAAATGGGAACTATAGGAAAAGAAATAGTTGGAATTAATGTAAATGAATTAATTGAAGTATTAAATAAAGCTTTAGCTGATGAATGGTTAGCTTATTATCAATATTGGATTGGAGCAAAAATAGTTAAAGGAATAAACAAAGACGCAGTAATAACAGAATTAATTCAGCATGCAACAGATGAATTAAGGCATGCAGGAATGCTTGCAGATAGAATACTTCAATTAGGCGGAGAACCATTGCTTAACCCAAAATAATGGCTTGAAAAAACAAACTGCGGTTATGACGCACCAACAAATCCAGCTGTACTAAAAATTTTAATTCAAAATATTAAAGGAGAACAATGCGCAATAAAAGCATATAAATCATTAATGGATTTAACTAAAGATAAAGATGAAATAACTTATCAAATGGCTTTTGAAATCATGCGGGATGAAGTCGAACACGAAGAAGACTTACAAGCATTAGAAGAAGACTTAACAATAAAATAAGTTTAGAAGGAGATAATTGTGCAGATTGATTATGTTAAAGCAAGACAGGTTTTTGATTCAAGAGGAAACCCTACTATTGAAGCAGAAGTTAAAACAGGAAAAATAATTGAAAGAGCAATAGTTGCTTCAGGTGCTTCAACTGGAAGCAATGAAGCAATTGAATTAAGAGACAAAGAAAAAGCATTTAACGGCAAAGGAGTATTAAAAGCAGTTGAAAATGTTAATTTAAAAATAAATGAAAAATTAAAAGGAATGACTGTAACTGAACAGGAAAACATCGATAAAACAATGATTGAATTAGACGGAACAGAAAATAAAGCTAATTTAGGTGCAAATGCAGTTGTTGCAGTAAGCATGGCCGTAACAAGAGCTGCAGCCAAAACAAAAGAAATTTCATTGTATGAATATTTAGGAGAATTAGCTGATATAAAAAAATATTGCCTTCCAGTTCCTCAAATGAATGTATTAAACGGCGGAAAACATGCAGGATTAGAAAATGACATTCAGGAAAGAATGATTTATCCTGTTGGAGCAAAATCTTTTTCTGAAGCAATGCAGATGTCAGTTGAAATTTATCATGCATTAAAAAAATTAATGAAAAAAAAATTTGGTTCTTTAGCAGGATTAATCGGAGATGAAGGCGGATTTGTCCCAAAAATAACAGACGAAGAACAAAAATTAGAATTAATTTTAAATGCAATAGAAGAAACCGGTTACACAAAAGAAGTAAAAATAGTAATTGACTGTGCTTCAAGTGAATTTTTTAAAGAAGGAAATTATTTCATCGGAGAAAAAAAATTTAATGCAGGAGAATTAACTGACTTTTATTCAGATTTAATTTCAAAGTTTAATATTGTTTCAATTGAAGATGGAATGGCAGAACAAGATTGGCAGGGATGGAATATTTTAACAGAAAAATTAGGAAAAAAAATTCAGATTGTAGGAGATGACTTATTAGTAACTAACATTAAGTTTATTGAAAAAGCAATAAAAGAAAATTCATGCAATGCTTTATTATTAAAAGTAAATCAAATTGGTTCTGTTTCAGAATCAATTGCTTCAGCTAAACTTTCATTTGAAAACAACTGGAATGTAATTGTTTCCCATAGAAGCGGAGAAACAGAAGATGGGTTTATTGCAGATTTAGTGGTTGGATTAGGAACAGGACAATCAAAATTCGGTGCTCCTGCAAGAAGTGATCGAAACACCAAATATAATCAGTTATTAAGAATTGAAGAAGAATTAAGTGAAAAAAATAAAGCTGTTTTTGGGAAATAATTAAGTGTCTCTTCTTTCAAAACTATTATTAGTTAAGCGAAGCAGATAAGCTTGATGATTTTCCAGTAAGTGTTCTGCTTCAATTAAAGTAAGTTTAGAATATGATTTATATTTTCTTACAGCATTAACTATTTCTTTTAAATCAATATTTTTTAAATCTGTTTTTCTTATATCTATTCTTCTTTCTCTTAATTGTCTTAATAAAGCAATAAGATTTTGTGATTGTTTAAATTTTAATCCATGCGTTCTTGACATAATTTTAATAAGAAAACCCAATGCTATTTTTTTGACTTTTTCATAAATATGATTCTTTAAACTTCTAATTCTATTTTTTGGTATTTTTTCTTTTTTACATTTTGCCTCATATTTTTCATGCCCTATAATCCAGCTAGGCATTAATCGATTAACTTCCCCAGTAAATTCAGCACTAGTTTCAGGATTCCATTTATATTTTCTTTTTGTTATTCTAATTGCATTTGTAATGTCTAATTTTACGTTTTCCAGACGATTCTGTTGTCTTTCACTTAATTCAGGAATAGAATTTGTTTTGCGTCCTTGTTTTTTATTTTTAAGTTCAAAGTCTTCTATTGAACGCTCAAATCCTTCTTTTGTTTTATGCCCCCAATTAAATCTTTTTATTTTATCTTCTAATCCTTTTATTTCTTCAGATGAAGCATTTACTTTTTTTAGTTCTTTTAGTTTATTTCGCATATCTGCAAGTTGTTGATGCATAAGATTTGCTTCTTTTCTTAAAGTTTTAACAGCACCAGCTACTTTAGCTTCGTTATTAACATTTGTTTCTCTTGCTATTTCTTTAAAGTTTTTTTTCCCTTCACTTTCAAGTAAAAACTTTTTTAGTTTAGCCATATCAGTGAGTTCTACTTCTTTGACTAACTCAGGAATTTCTTTATATAAATTAGTTCTATTTTTAGAAATAACTAAAAGTCCTTCTTTAATCCAGCGATTTTTTTTAGTTCTTAAAGTAATAGGCGAAATTGCAATTCCTTTTTTACTTAATAGTTCAGCTAACTTAATAGAAGATACAGTAGGATATTTAAATAATAATGAGTTTACAACCGCTTTATTTGCTCCAGCTGTATTTGGGTCACATAACTCTTTTCTTATTTGAATACGAGTTTTCCCAAAATTTTTTCTTTTATAAGTGGTTTTCCTAAGTTTAGTTAATTTTATTTTTTTCATTCAAAAAAACAATAGAATTAGAACTTTATAAAGTTTAAGTTATCAGTAATCTGAATCAGAATCAAAAGATAAATCTCTGTCAATTCTCTGAAAGTCTCCTGAAAAAAAGTTATCTGAATCAGCTTCTTCTTCAAAAAACTTAATTTTTCCATGCTTTCTTTTAAAAGTTTTTCTTTCTTTCTTTTCTTCTTTTTTTAATTCTTCTTTTGCTGGTTTAAATTTAATTGTTTTTTTCTTTACAAGACTATTTTCTTTTATTTTAGTTTTTTTTACTGATTTTTTAGTTAATACTTTTTTCTTTGCTGTTAGTTTAATTTTTTTCTTTAAAACAGGTTTTGTTTTTTTTGCATGAATTTTTTTAGCTTTAATTCCAGATTTAGCTTTGTTTGATTTAGCTTTAACTGGTTTCTTTTGTTTAACTGATTTATTTGCCTTTTTAGGTTTTAATTTTGTTTTGTTTTTTGTCATAAATTCATTAATTCTTTTTAGAAAAATTATTTAAACCTTTGGGAAAAATAGCTGAAAATACTCCCCTTTATTATAACTTCACTTTATAACTATATAGGGGGAATTTATTATGCCTGTTGGAGTTGTCAAACAAACTGTTATGTTAAATGAAAAAATCGAAGGATTAAACAAAAAGTTAAGGGATTTACAAAATGCTCAAATCGATCTTAACGTTAGATTAAGCCATTTAGAAAATGGTAAAAAGCATTAAAAGTTCGTCCAGAACTTTTTATCTCTTCTTTTTTCTGCTATTTCATTTTCTATTTCTTCTTTAGATAATTTTTCTTTTGGTTTATTAGTTGGAAGGTTTTTTACTGCTTCTTCTTCATTGCAGTCTTCACATAAACCGCCTTTTAATTCATCTCTTTTATCGCATCTTTTACATTTACCCATCATTTTAATCAGTTATAATTAGGAATAAAGAGGTTAATAAGTTTTATTATTTCATTAAACATTAGCTATATGATCAATTCTTTTCTGGATTAAAGCTTTTGTTCCAATGTCTTTTCGGTAAAATATTCTGCCTTTAACTGATTCAACTGCTTTTTGTGAGATTTCTTCTGCTTTACTCAGTGTTTCTCCTATTCCAATAAAAGCCATTGCCCTTGAACCAGTCATTAAATAATTCCCGTTTTTTTCTTTTATTGCTCCAAAATAATGTTTTGTTTTAGTTTCTTTAAATTCAATTAAAGCATTTTTAACTGAATTAACTGGATAACCTTTAGGAACAACATATTTGCATACTGAAGCTTTTGATTCAAATTCCAATGAAATTTCATTTAATGTGCCGTTAATTACTCTTTGACAGACTTCAACAAAATCTGTTTTAAGCAAAGGCAAAACATTTAGTACTTCAGGATCTCCAAATCTTGCATTAAATTCAATTAATTTAACTTCTTTTTTAGTTAACATAAATCCACCATATAAAATTCCTTTGAATTCAATTCCTGTTTCTTTTTTCAAAGCCAAAGCAACTTTTTCTGTTATTTTATGTGCTTGTTCTAAGTGTTCTTTTTTTAGGAATGGAAGCAGTCCATTTTCCATTGAATAAGAACCCATTCCCCCTGTATTTGGTCCTGAATCATTTTCAAAAGCTCTTTTATGGTCTTGGACTGGAATGCAGTCTAAAACTGTTTTTCCATCACAAAATGATTGAAGTGAAAATTCTTCGCCTTTAAGTTTTTCTTCAATTATTACTTTTCCTTTTTCTAATATTAAGTCAGCATAATTTAATCCTTGTTCAATTGAATCAAAATGATCTCCTTGAACTTGAACTCCTTTTCCGCCAGTTAAACCATCAGGTTTAACTACAATTTCTTTTAAAGATTCAGCAAATTCTTTTATGCCTTTTTTATCTGAAAAAACTTTGAATTTTGGAAGTCCTTCTATTTCATGTTTTTTAAGTAATTCTCTTGCAAAACTTTTGCTTGATTCAATTCTTGCAACTTCTTTTTTTGGACCAAAACTTTTTATTCCAATTTTTTCTAATTCATTAACTAATCCTTCTGCGATTGGATCATCTGGTGCAACAAAAACAAAATCAGGATTAATTTTTTCCGCATAACTTAAAATAAAATTAAAATCCATTACTGAATGGACAATTAATTCTTTTGCTTTTTGTTTTACTCCTGGATTAAGCAAAGGCATTACTGCATATAATTCCGGTTTTGTTTTGCTGTTTATTATTGCTTCTGCAATGCAGTCAGCTCTTGCCGTACTTCCAATTAATAATATTTTCATTTTTATTCCTCTTATTTATTTTTAGCTGGCTTTGGTTTTAAAAACTGTTCAAATAAAGTGCTTTGTTTTTTTTGTAATCCTTTAATTTCTGCATGAGGATTACTAATTTCATAATCTAATTTGCAGTATTCTAAACCATATTTTTCCAGTAATTCCCTTGTAGGTTTTCCGATGTCTGGTGCACAAATTATTCCTCTTGTTTTTTTTCCTTTTAATAATTCAACTTGCTGCATATAACTGTGCAATTGCCTGACTGAATTTAAATCTGCTTTTCTTCTTTTAACTTCAATTACAACAGGATTTTTGTCTTTGTCTTCAGCAAAAATATCTATTACTCCTTTTCTTAATGGAACTTCTTTTTTTAATGCAGTCATTCCTTTTTCTAAAACTGATAAATCTTCCATTAATAAATCACTTAATTCTCTTTCAGAACCAAATAATCTTATTTCTTTTTCTCCTTCAATTTCAAATGATTCAACAAAATCAACTGAATAAAAAAATACATCTAATTTTTCTTTTGGTTTTCTTTTTACAGCTGAAATAACTAAAGCTTTTTTTTCTGAATTTAATTCAACTGAAGCTGATGCATTCATCATATAATTAATCGGCCTTAATTTAGTGTTTTGATGAATAGCAAAACTTTTATCTCCTTTAACTAAAAGCATTCTTTTTCCTTTTGGTAATTTACTTCCTGCTCTTCCTTGGTACTGCACAAAGCATTCTCCTATTACAATTAACATTTTGTCAGAGTTAAGCGATGCATTAATTTTGTCTTTTGCTTCAGCTAAGTGGAAAGTCATAAAAAATTATGGTTAGAAAATAAATAAAAAAGGAATTAAATTTCATTTTCTTTTTGTTTTTCTTGATTTTCTTGCCTGAATTCCTTTGTTTTCAAATATTTGTTTTGCAGCACCTTTAACTACCGTCTGACCTGTTTGAAAGTTAGTTAAATCAACTGGAGTTTTTAGTTTTCTTCTTTCAGGACCTTGTCTTGAAATAATCTGGCCATTTTTTAAGTTTCTTTCATTAAAAAAAGTAAATTCTTTTTTTGTGAAATTATGATTAGCAACAACCTTTAACTTATAATTTTTATTCATGTTTCTTTTTCTTCTAACTGGTTTTTTTGGAACAGGCATTTTATCACTATACAAAATAGTGTTTTTTCTTATATAACCAGTTATGCTTTAAATTTCAAGGATTTTCTTTGGTGCATTAGACAGTTTTTTGAATCCTTTTTCTGTAATTAAATAGTCATCTTCAATTCTGATTCCTGCAATTTTTTTATTGTAATAGCCTGGTTCAATAGTTAAAACCATATTTTTTTTTAAAATAAATTTGTCGCCAAAGTTTTTTTTAGGAAAATCATGGACTTCTAATCCTAATCCATGACCAATATCGTGCATTAATTTTTGACCTAAATTTTTTTGAATAATATTATTTGCTTTTTCAAATGCAAGAGAATAATTTTTTTCTGCTTTTAATTCTTTTTCAGCTGAAGTTTTTGCTTCCATGACTTCAGAATAAAGTTTATTTAAAAAAACAGGAGTTTTGCCTGAAAAAAACATTCTGGTTAAATCAGAACAGTAATTTTTGTATTTAACTCCAAAGTCAATTAAAATTAATTCATTTTTTTTGATTTTTTTATCTGAAGTATTATGGTGTGGCACGGCTGAATTTTTTCCTGAAGCAACAATAATTGGAAAAGAAAGATTTTCTGCTCCAAGTTTTTTTGCAGTAAATTCTAATTCTGCTGCTAACTCTAATTCAGTCATTCCTGGTTTAAATAATTCTTTTATTTGAGAAAAAACTTGTTCTGTTATTTTACAGGCAGTTTGTATTTTTTGTATTTCTTGTTTTGTTTTAATGCTTCTGATTTCTTCTAATTCTTTTGAAACGTCAATGAATTTTTTTCCTTTGAGAATTTTTTTTAGTCGTTTTAATGCATTTAATGGAAATACTTCAAAATTTAATCCAATTATTTTGCTTTTTGTTGCTGTTTTCAGTGTTTTAACAAAATCTTTGTTATTTGAAATTACTTTAACTGAATAATTTTTTGTTTCAGGAATTCCTGCTCCTTCCAACGAAGAACAAATTATTAATGGTTTTTTGTTTTTATTTAGAATTAAAAAATTGTTTTCATATGTTTCTCTGCTTAATTGAGTGAAATAAAAAAAATGCGGGTCAGAAAAATTAGAGAAATTTCTGATAATTATTGTATTGCATTTTGTTTTTGAAAATAATTCTTTTATTTTGTTTTTCAATTTAACTCACTGAATAAATTATTTTCTTTTAACCATTGGCAAACCGGTTTTTTGGTTTTCAATTACCTGAAAGTTTTCAGGTAAATCAATTGATTCTTCTTCTTTTTTTGAGAAAAAATAAAGTTTTCCTTTTGAATGCAAAAAATAAGTTATTCCTTTGCTGTTTTTATGTTTATAGCCCATTAAATCACCTTTTCAGTATTCAATAAGACAAAGCTTCTTTTTAATGTTTTCTTTGATTTTTAATTAAAGCATGAAAGAAAAAATAATGGAATTTAAAGAAAAAATACTTAAAAACAAAAACAAGAAGATTTGTGTTATTCATGATTCTGATCCTGACGGAGTTTGTGCAGGAGTAATTTCTGTTCTGGCTTTAGAAAGAATTACAGGAAAAAAGCCAATGCTTTTTCATCAGAATCCAGGAGAAATTACTTTAACTAAAAATACTTTAAAAGAATTAAAAGAAAATTTCATTGAATTTGTTATTACAGTTGATTTAAGTGTTGATCAAAATCCTCTACCTTTAAAAGAAATAGAAAAATTTAGTGAACTGCTTGTATTAGACCATCATAAAAAATACAATTTAATTGATTCAAATAAAACTTTAATGATTAAAAGCCAAGATATTGCTGAAATTGATGGAAGTAAGTATCCTGTATCAAAATTAAGTTTTGATTTGTTTTCTAATTTAACTGACTTAAAAGATTTAGACTGGATTTCTTGTATTGGATTAATTGGAGATAATGGTTATAATGAATGGAAAGATTTTGTTGACGGCGTAATAGAAAAATATAATCTTGAAAAAGAAGTAAAAAAAAGTTTGTTGTTTAAGGCAGCAGAATTAATTGAAGCAATTGAAGTAATGGATTACAGTAAATTAAAGGATTTAATTAATGTTTTGCTTTCAGCTAAAAAACCTGAAGATTTAATGAAACAGGATTTATTAATTGAATTAGAAAAACTTGAAAAAGAAGTTTCAGTTTGGATGGAAAAATTTGAAGAAAAAAAAGAAGTTTTTCCTGAAAAAGAATTAATTTATTTTGAAATTAATTCAGAGCATTCAATTAAGTCAGTTATAATTAACAGGATTTCAGAAAAACTAAGAAATAAGACTGTGATTGTATTGCAGGATTATGGCGAAGAGCATGTTTATTTCAGTGCAAGAAGACAGGATTTTAAAGTTAAAGTAAACGACTTACTAGAAAAAAGTGTTCAAGGCATTCCTGACTCTAATGCAGGCGGGCATATCCCTGCTGCAGCAGGAAAAATTCCAAGAAAATACTTAAAACAATTTAAAAAACAATTAATTGAAAATGCCTGAATGAAAACAAAAGTTTATTAATGCCTAAGCAATTACTTAGTTAGTGATTTTATGCCAATTATGCCAATGAAAAGAAAATTAACAAAAAGAACTATGAAAAACGCAAAATTTGGAACCCATAAAAATATTGAACTTGGTGCTTCTGGAGGGTTTATTAAACGAATAGAAAAACCTTCTGGAAAAAAAATAACCAAAGTTTGGGGCAAAAATGGAATTAGAAAAGAACAATTTCGAGAAATGAATACTGACTCAAGCAAACCAATAAAAGTAATGACTAGAAATTATACTGAAAAAGGAAAAATTGATGCGACAATTTCCACAAAAATAAAAACAGGAAAAATTATTGAAAGAACAGTTAATCCCCATGGAATTAGAAAATTATTCAGAAGAAAGAAAAAATAACTTAAAAAAATAAAAGTAAGAAAAAGAAGAAATGAGTTTTATTCCATTCCTTTCATTTCTGCGTTGATTTTTGTTACTTTGTTTATTTTTTCCTGTAATTCCTGTGTTTCTACTTTTAAATTAGTTTTTTTAGTTGATAATTCTGATTCTTTCTGAACTAATTTTGATATTTTGTCTCTTAATTCATTTTCTTGGTTTTGAGTATCATTAAAATCCAATGCAAGCAGATATAAATCTCTTTCCATTGCTTTTTTCTGGCTTTTTAATGCGTCTAATTGATGTTCTATTTCTCTTAAAGCAGATGAAAGAAATTCAGTGCTTTTCTTTGGAACTGTTTTTGGTCTTGCTGTTCTTTTGACTGTTTTTCGTTTAGTTGTTTTTCTTTTTATTTTTTTTACTGGTTTTTTCCTTGAGGTTTTCTTTTTTTTCGCTTTTGGCATCGGTTCACCCCTAAAATTATTTTTTAGTATCAAAGAATATATTTATTCTCTTTTATAAGGCTTTGTGTTTTTTATTTTTCTTTTAATTTTTGTTTTATTTGTTGTTTTCCTTCTTCAAAAGCTTTATTGCTTATTACTCCTAATTCAAATGATTTTTCAAGTAAATCAAGTTTTTTTAATAATTTTTGTTTTTCTTTTTCTTTTTCAAGTTTATAAACATCTTTTTTTGGTTCTTTGAGTTCTATTTCAGGTTTTGTTTCCTGTTTTTTTGGTTTAGTTAATTCATGTGTTTCAAGATTTTTTCTTGTTTCTTCTGCTATTTTTCTTGCTTCATCTTTAATTAAACTTGCTAAACTTTTCTTTAATGATTTAACATCTAACTGTTGTTTTACTATTACTGTTTTTGAAATAGTTTTTGTTTGTTTTTGCTGTATTTCTTTTTGCTTTACGGTGTTTGCTTTTACTGCTGTTGTTTTTTTTCCTAAAAATTTTTCTAATGAAGTTCTGTCATCCATTACTGCTTCAATTCTTACAGCTATTTCTTCCGGTGTTTCTTCTTTGATATTTAAAAAAATTGCTTTTAGTTTTCTTTCTCCTAAAATGTGAGTGAATTTTTCTGCAAAATCATTTATTTCATCTTTATTTGAAAACAAAGTTAAATTAGTCAATGAATCAAAAACAAAAATTTCAGGAGAAAAAGTTTTTATTGAATGGCTGATTGCTTTTTTAATTGAATCAAGTTTCCATTGCGGTTCATAAGAAAAAATTTGAGTTGAATCTTTTTCTTGTATTCCGCTTAAAATTAATATTTCTGTTTTAATTCCTTTTTTATTTAATTCATTTAATAATAAACTTCCTTTTCTTGAAGTGCTAATAATGCAGATTTTTGAATAAGTTTTCTGAAGAGAAAAAACTATTTGAGACAAAGCAGAAGCATATTGTTTTGTGTTTACATCAATCATCTGGAAATCAGTTTTTTCTGTTAAAGGAAACTCTGAATTTAGTTTTTCAATTAATTTATTCATTTTTTATCACTTAATCATTTGAGTTGGAGCAAAAAATTTCATTTCTCCTTTAATGTCTGTTCCGCCTACAGTTACTTCTAATTCAAAAAATCTTCCTTGTCCTGAAATGTTTTCAGATAAAAATTCATTTTCAAATGCACTGAAAGAAAAAAATACATTTAATGAACTTAATTCTAATTGGGTTTTTGCAACAGAATTAAGTGAATTAACATAAGCTTTGAATAAGTTTTCTGAAACGCTTTGCAATGCATTTGTTTCAATAGAAGATAAAATTTTTGTTGTACCAAATTCTGCTCCTTTAATTAAGTCAACCATTTTCATTGCATTTTGTTTATTAAAAGATAAAATGATTTTTGAATTAATTCCAGCTGAATTTACTTCAGAATAAATAAGTATTTTTGTTTCCTGTTTTTTTGATGGAATTGAATTAATTGCTAAAGCAGTAGTGTGAGTAATGTTTTTTACCTTTAAATCTATTTCATTAAATATTTGACTTAAATTAAAATCCATTGCTTTGCTTATGCTTTCAGTTAATTCTTTGTCTTCCATAAAAAAATCCTGTTAAATAAAGGCATTTTCCTCTTAAAAAAGTTTGCTTCTTAATGGATATTATGAAGAAAAAGCAGAGAAAAAAGTTTGTTTTGAAAAGAAATTCACTTTCATTAAATGAAATAATTGAAAAAAGCAATAAAATCAAAGAAAACTTTTTTTTAGTTAAAGATGTGTGGAGAGCAAAAAAAATAATGATTTATTTGTCATTTAAATCTGAAGCAAGAACAAGAGAAATTATTAAAGAATTATTTAAAAGAAAGAAAAAAGTTATTGTTCCTTTAATTGATTTTAAGAAAACAAAAATTTATTTAAGTGAATTAAAGAATTTTGAAAAAGAATTAACTGCAAATAAATTAGGTATTTTTCAGCCTTCCCCGGAATTTTTTCGTCCTTTTAATAAAAAAGAATTAGATTTAATTGTTGTTCCGGGAATTGCTTTTGATGAAAAAGGAAACAGAATTGGTTTTGGCAAAGGTTATTATGATAAATTTTTAAAAGGAATTCCAAAAAAAATTCCAGTTATTGCTTTAGCTTTTGAAGAACAAATAACTGATTCAATTAAAAAAGAAAAACATGACATTCCAGTTCAAAAAATTGTTACTGAAGAAAGAGTAATTGAATGTAAGTAGTTAATAAAAAAAGTTTTTAAAAATAGATAATAAACTTTCAAGCTTTGAAACCGGAAACAGTAAATAAAAGTTTAAACATAATTAAAGTTTATGAAAAATAATAAACCTGTTTCAATCAGACAAACTGGCGGATTGTGGGAGATTAAAGACGAGGGAAGAGTTGCTCAATTAAATAAAGAAGATAAAACTAAAATTCAAACAGCTTATAATATTTCAAATAGCAATATATTTTGCAGCTTTTGTAAGAAAAAAATTTTATTAGAAGAAGACATAGGATATTATTGTTTTATTTGTGAAAAAAATTTTTGTAAAAAACACGCAAGACATAAAATTCACGCACCTGATGATTTTATTGAAAAACCAAAACAAGAAAAAAAATCTATTTTTGAAAAAACAATAGACAAAATTAATAGATTGTTTAAAAAATAAATAAATTTATAAATATATACTTGTATATACAAGTATGGTGTTGTAAATGCACATGAGAAAAAAAAGCAAATTTGTTGGACAAAGAAAAGCAAAAATGATTACTATTAGAATTGAAAAAGACTTGTTGGATGTAATGAGCAGATATAGGAGATTAGAAGGGGTCAGTGTAACTTTTCAATTGTGCAAGGGAGCTGAAATGTTTCTAAAAGAAAAAGGCGCATGGGTACCAAAAAAGGAGAGAGTATAAATGGCAGGCACTTATTTGGATAAGAAAGGATATAGAAGGTTTTCTGATTCAGGAAAATCTGTCCATAGATGGGTTGCATCAAAAAAAGTTGGCGGAAACTTATACTCTAATCAAAGAGTCCATCATATTAATCGAAACAAATCAGATAACAGGCCAAGCAATTTATGGGTTTTTAATTCACAAAAACAACACACTTCAACTCACAAAAAAGACAAAAAAAGATTTGGATTTTGGTAGAAAAAGTGAGTAAAAATGAGTAAATGTAAAAAGTGCAGCGGCTTTACAAAATTCAAAAATAAACTATGCAAAAAATGCTATTGGAAAAAAATAAATGGAAAAAAAGGCGGACAAAAACCTCCAATAAAAAACAGCAATTTTTACATTAAATATAGAAAATATATTGCTCCCATTGGAATTGTTTTACTTTTAGTTTTAATGTTGTTACCTAAACCAGTAATTGAAAAAACTGAAATAATTTATTCTGAAGAAGGGTTGATTAGGGAACTTAAAGATTCTTTTATTTTTACAGACAACCTTGATTTAGCTTTTACAATTATTTTAATTATTACTTTATGGTTTAGTTACAAATATTGGCTTTTAAGAATTAACTTGCTCAGAAAAGCAAAAATTAAATTGTTTAGAAGAAAATTTAGTTTAATCAAATATATTACGCTTGCAGTGATTTTAGTTTTAATTTTAAACAAAATTAAAGTTGATTCTTTGCTTGGAGGTTTTGTAAATTGGCCTTTATTTTTAATTGTATTATTTCTAACTCTTGCAGGAACAATTGTTATACTTAAATTTATTGATTCAATTAATTTGCGTTCAGATTTAGCTTGTTGGGGATTAAGGCTTATTGGAGGCACAATAATTCTGTTTGGTATATTACTGCTTTTTAGCAGCGGGATTGTTTTATTTAAAACAGAAAGCAAATTAGTTTTAAATAATATTTTATGGATTTTTAGTTTATGTGTAATTTTAATTGGAATATTTTGTCAATTCCGTTCAGCAAGAAGACATCAAATGATTGGATTCTGGCAATAAAAAAAATTCTAAAAAGATTCAGTGCCGAAAATGCCTTGTTCCGGTTAAAACTAATGGAATTCTTTTTTTGTTTGCAGCTGAAATGACTTCTTTGTCTTTAATGGAGCCGCCGGGCTGGATTACTGCAGTGATTTCTTTTGGAAGTAATTCAATTGAATCAGGGAAAGGAAAAAATCCATCTGAAGCTAAAACTGCATTAACCATTTTTTCTTTTGCTTGTTCTAAGGCTTGTTTAACTGCTTTAACTCTGCTTGTTTGTCCAATACCTAAACCAATTGTTCCTTTGTTTTGAGAGATGACTATTGCATTGCTTTTCACGTATTTTGCTACAGTCCAAGCAAACAATAATTCTTCTGTTTGTTCTTTGGAAGGCTTTTTTATTGAAGCAAAATTTAATTCATTTTCTGAAATTATTTTATCATCAAATTCCTGTAAAAGTAATCCGCCTTTAATTCTTTTAAAATCAAATCCTTTTGTTTCTGAATTAAAGTTATTTACTTTAATTACTCTAAGATTTTTTTTTGTTTTTAATTCTTGTAATGCATTTGAATCAAAATCAGGAGCTAAAACAACTTCATTAAAAAAAGAAGTAATTTTTTTTGCGGTAGCTAAATTAACTTTTTTGTTTAATGCAATTATTCCGCCAAAAGCTGACTGCCTGTCTGAATCTAATGCTTTTTCAAAAGCATCTTCTAATTTACTTGAAATTGCTGCACCGCAGGGGTTGGCGTGTTTTACTATTACTGCTGCTGGTTCAGAAAATTCTTTTGCAAGAGATAAAGCTGAGTCTGCATCAAAATAATTATTAAAAGACATTTCTTTTCCGTTTAATATTTCAATATCAGTTAAAGTTCCTTTATTGTTTAATTCAAAATAAACTGATGCTTTTTGATGAGAGTTTTCACCGTATCTTAAAGAAGAAATTTTTTTAAAAGATAAAGATAATTTTTCCGGGAAACCTGAATTAAATTGTTTGTTTAAGTAATTTGAAATCATTGAATCATAAAAAGCAGTTAATTCAAATGCTTTTAATGCTAACTCTTGTTTTAATTCAAGGGTTAATTCTCCTTTTGATTTTAGTTCAGTTAAAACTTTTTTGTATTGTAAAGGAGAAGTAATTATTCCGACAAATTCATGGTTTTTTGCTGCTGAACGAACCATTGCTGGACCCCCAATATCAATGTTTTCAATGCATTCACTAAAAGAAGAATTTTTTTGGATTGTTTCTTTAAATGGATATAAATTAATTACAACTAAATCAATGAATTCAATTTTGTTTTCTTTTGCTTGAGCTAAATGTTTTTCGTTGTTTCTTAAAGCTAAAATTCCGCCGTGAATTTTTGGATGAAGTGTTTTAACTCTTCCATTCATTATTTCAGGAAATTTAGTGTAATCTGATACTTCCTGAACTTTAATTCCTGCTTTTTGTAATGCTTTAAAAGTCCCTCCAGTTGAAAGAATTTTTATTCCTAAATTTTCTAATTCTTTTGCAAAATCAATTATGCCTGTTTTGTCTGAAACAGAAATTAATGCTGTTTTAACTTTATTCATTAAATCACTCCAAAAACAAATTTTAATTCATTTAATTTATTCATTTTTTCACTTTAATTATTTTTAATTTCTTAATAATTTTCTTATTCTTTTTATTTTATTTATTATTTTTTATTCAATTATTTTGTTTCTTTTTTTGTTTTTCTGCTTTTTCATTCCATTATTTTTACTTTTCTTCCTTCAATTTTTAGTTTGTTTTCGCAGTACAATTTGATTGCTTTAGGGTAAATTTCCTGTTCAATTTTCTGGATTTTTTCTTTTAATGATTCAACTGATTCGTTTTCTGATACTTCAATTGATTTCTGTAAAATTATTGGTCCTGAATCTTTTCCTTTATCAACAAAAAATATTGTTACGCCTGAAGTTTTACAGCCATGATTTAATACTTCTTTGTGAACAGATAAATTCATGCCGGGAAAAGACGGAAGTAAAGAAGGATGAACATTTATTATTTTGTTTTCAAATGCATTAAGGAGTTTTTCTGTAATTAATTTCATGTATCCAATTAAAACAATTAAATTAATTTTTCTTTTATTTAATTCTTCTAAAATTTTTGCATCAAATTCTTCTCTTGAATTAAAATTGTTTGGATCAATGAAAAGTGCTTCAAGTTTTTTTTCTTTTGCTTTTTCTAAGATTCCTGAATCAATTTTATCTGAAATTACAACTGAGATTTCTGCTTTGTTGTAATCTTTTAATGCATTAAATACTGCAGGAAAATCTGTTCCTTTAGTTGAACCTAAAACTGCAATTTTAATTTTATTCATTTTTTATTTCCTCAACTTTAATTTTTTTTTCTTTTTTAAATTTTTTATTCTTCTTTTATTCCTTGTTTTATTTTTTCTGCAATAAAAGTGTTTTCCAGTAAACAGGTTACAGTCATTGGACCTACCCCTCCTGGAACTGGAGTAATAAATAAAGCAATTTTTTTTGCTTCTTCAAAGTCAACGTCTCCGACTAATTTTCCGTTTTCTAATCTGTTTGTGCCTACGTCAATTATAATTGAATTCTTTTTTATCATGTCTTTTGTAATTAATTTTGGTTTGCCTACAGCAACAATTAATATGTCTGCTTCTTTTGTGTGTTTTTTTAAGTCTTTAGTGTATTTATTACAGTAAGTTATTGTTGCATTTTTATTTAACAGCATTATTCCTAAAGGTTTTCCTACAATATTGCTTGCACCGACTATTACAACATTTTTTCCTTGCAATGGAATTTTAACTGATTCAAGTAATTTCATTATTCCTAATGGAGTACAAGGCTTAAAACTTTGTTCATTTAATTCACTTTTTCCTATATTTAATGGATGAAATCCATCAACATCTTTTTCAGGGGAAATTAAATTCACTACTTTTTTTACATTAATTTGTTTTGGCAAAGGTAATTGAACTAAAATTCCTGAAACTAAAGGGTCTTTGTTTAATTTTTCAATTAAATCAAGTATTTCTTGTTCTTTAATATTTTCAGGAAAAAAATGCTGGTCTGAAATAATTCCTATTTCATTGCATGCTTCGTGTTTTTTTCTGACATAAACTTGTGAAGCAGGGTCATTGCCTACTAAAATCAGTGAAAGTTTTGGTTTTAAGCCTGTTTTTTGTATTTTTTGTTTTAATTCAGCTTTTAGTTTTTCAGCTATTTTTTTTCCGTTAATTAGTGTTACAGTCATAAATATTTTACCTACTAAAAGATTAAAAGGATTATATTAGGCATAAATTCAATATATTATGAAGTTTTTGCATAATTCTTTGACTTCTTCCATGACTTTTTTTCTGATTGATTCATCTGTTTTGTTTTCTATTATTTTGTTAATCCATTCTGCAACCATTTTCATTTCTTCTTCTTTAAAGCCTCGTGAAGTTAAAGCAGGAGTCCCCAACCTTATTCCTGAAGGATTAAAAGGAGAATTTGTATCATAAGGAATCATGTTTTTGTTTGTGTAAATTCCTGCTTCATCTAAAATTGATTCTGCTTCTTTTCCTAAAATATTTTTTTTGGTTAAGTCAATTAAAACTAAATGATTGTCTGTTCCGCCTGAAACAATTCTAAAACCATAATCTTGTAATGATTTAGCTAAAGTTTTTGCGTTTTTGATTATTTGTTCTGCATAATTTTTGAATTCTGGCTGTAAGGCTTCTTTAAAGGCAACTGCTTTTCCTGCATTAATATGATTATGAGGACCGCCTTGTAATCCAGGAAAAACTGCTCTATTAATTGCTTTTGCATGTTCTTCTTTACACATAATCATTGCGCCTCTTGGACCTCTTAAAGTTTTATGTGTTGTTGTTGTTACTGCATCAAAATATGGAACTGGGTTTTCATGTAATCCTGTACAGCATAAACCTGAAATATGAGCTATGTCTGCAAAAGATATTGCGTTAACTTCGTCTGCTATTTCTTTTAATTTTTTGAAGTCAATTAATCTTGGATAAGCTGATGCACCGGAAATAATCATTTTTGGTTTTTCCTGTAAAGCAATTTTTCTTATTTCTTCATAGTCAATTAATTCTGTTTCTTTGTCTATTCCATAAGCTGTTGCTTTGTAATGTAATCCGGAAAAACTTAGTTTATGGCCGTGAGTTAAATGACCTCCCATATCTAAACTCATGCCCATAAATTTGTCTCCTAAATTCATAAAAGCTAAAAATACTGCTTGATTTGCAGGACTTCCAGAGTAAGCCTGAACATTAACGTGTTCTGCTCCAAATAATTTTTTTGCTCTTTCAATTGCAAGGTTTTCTATTACATCAATGAATTCATTTCCGCCGTAATATCTTTTTTGAGGGTATCCTTCACTGTATTTGTTTGTTAAAACGGAACCCATTGCTTCTAATACTGCTTTTGAAACATAGTTTTCTGAAGCAATTAATTCTAAGCCATTCATTTGTCTTTTTGTTTCGTTTTCTATTGCATTAAATACATCTAAATCAGTTTTTTCTAAATACATTAAATTGGCCCCCAAAAAAATAAATTAAATTATTAATTAAAAAAAGAAGGAAAGTAATTAAATTGGTTTTGGATAAAAAATAAAGAAAAAAGAAAAAGAATGTTAAGCCTTAAAGGCCTAACATGTTTTTGATTGTATATCTTTTGTCAATTGAAATAATGCTTGTTGGAATGTGGTTTTCCAGTTTAGCTAAAACTGTTGTAAATCCAATAAAAGAAACACTTATCCCTAATGCAAAAGCTATTCTTTCAGCTGCTACTATTGGAATTAATGCAATCCATGCTTCTGCTGGCATTGGAACTGAATAAATCCATGCTACTCCGCCAATTGAATGGGCTGTAAATGTTGCTCCAAGACTTCTTAAGAAAAGATTTTTCTTAAAAATTGATGCAATTAATGGAATTGTCCAGAATAAACTGAAATACCATACTTGTTGTCCTATTGGATGAAGCATAAATAAAGCCATTGCAATTAAAGGAATTATTGCACTGAAATTAAATTTCTTTTTTGCATATAATCCAAAATATACTGCTGCAAATAACATTGGAGTTAATCTTACTAATCCAATTAAATCAAATGCTTTTCCAAACAATAAGCTGTCTGTAATCTGGGAAATTAATACTGCTCCTGCTCCAATAAATGGTCCAAGGAAACTTCCTGCTATTGGGCCAAAAAACTGGAATAAAGTGAAAAATTGGTTTTCTTGTCCAATTAAAGCAGAAAAATTAATTTGTTTTGCTACTAAAACAAGAACTGAAAATAATGCTAAAAACATTATTCTTTTTGCTGTAAATATTTCATTGAAATTTATTTTCATTTATACACCCCGTAAATGATTTATTAATACTAATAAATTATAAGCATAGTAAGCTTTTTTAATTTAGTTTAATCAGAATTTAACTGGATTAAATGACAATAAAAGAAAATTTAAATAAAATTTTAACTGAAATTCCTGAAAATGTTGTTGTTTTAGCTGCAACAAAAAAACAAAATGCAGAATCAATAAAACAGGCAGTTAAAGCAGGAATTAAAGTTATAGGAGAAAACAGAATTCAGGAAGCTGAACAAAAGTTTAATGAATTTGATTTTAAAGTTGAAAAACATTTTATTGGGTTTTTGCAGTCAAATAAAGCAAAAAAAGCAGTTGAATTATTTAATTGTATTCAGTCAGTTGATTCATTAAAGTTAATTAAAAAAATTGATAATGCATGTATTGAACAGGAAAAAACTATGCCTGTTTTTTTTGAATTAAATTTAGGAGAAAAACAAAAATCAGGAATAACAAAAAAAGAAATTTTTGGGTTGGCAGAAGAAGTAAGTAAAATGAATTTAATTAAATTAAATGGTTTAATGTTTATGGCTCCTTTTTTTGATGAACCTGAAAAAAGCATTGATTTTTTTATTGAAGCAAAACAAGTTTTTGTTGAATTAAAGAAAAAACATTACTTAGAATTTCTTTCAATGGGAATGTCAAATGATTTTGTTTTTGCTGTTAAAAACGGAAGCAATATGATTAGAATTGGAAGAAAATTATTTGAATAAAAAAATAAGCAGAATTAAATAAATCTTTAAATAAATCTAAAATAAATTAACTTTTAGTTCTCCTAAAAAGAAAACTGAACCAATAACTAATAATAAATCTTTTTTTCCTGTTTCGCTTAATGCAAATTCAAATGCTTCTTGTGTTTCATGAAAGCCAATAAAAGGTTTTTTGTGTTTGTCTGCATATTCTGCCAGCTTTTCTATAGGCATTCCTCTGTATTTTGCACTTGAAATAATTATTTTATCTGCTGAAGGAAAAATTATTCTGCTTATTTCTTTTATGTCTTTGTCTGAAGATACTCCAATTAATAAATTAAATTTTTCAAATAATTTTTTTTGTTTCATTAAAAGAATTGTTTTTTTTATTTCTTTGAATCCTGCAGGATTATGACCTGCATCAAAAATAATTAATGGTTTTTTACAGCAGACCTGAAATCTTCCGGGAATAAAAGCTTTTTTTACTGCATTTTTTATTTTTATTTTATTAAACCCTAAATTTAGTTTTTTAAATGCAAGAATTGCCGTTGAAATATTGTCTAACTGGAATTCTCCTTTTAAGTTTGATTCAATTCCATTTATTTTTGTTTTTTCTATTTCTAAGTCAAATTTTTGTTTGTCTAAAGAAAAAGAATAATTTTTGGTTTTGCATGATTTTTTTGTTTCAAGTAATAAAACTTTTTCTTTTTTTGCTTTTGTTTTAATTACTTTTAATGCTTTAGGGTTTTTTTCTGATGTTATTGCAATTGAATTTGATTTAATTATTCCTGCTTTTTCAAATGCAATTTTTGGTATTGTTTTTCCTAAGTATTCTGTGTGTTCAATTGAAATATTTGTTATAATTGAAATTTCCGGACTTAAAATATTTGTTGCGTCTAATCTTCCGCCTAAACCTGTTTCAATTACTGCAAAATCAACTTTTTTTCGTTTAAAGTAATTATAAGTTATTGCTACTCCTAATTCAAAAAAAGTAGGCATTTCAAATAAAGGGTTAATTGCTTTTTCTTTGTCAATTATTTTTTTTATTGTTTTTATTTCAGTTATTAAATCTTTATCTGATATTTCAATTGAATTAATCTGGATTCTTTCACTGAATCTTTTAATATGCGGAGAAGTATATAAGCCTGTTTTAAAACCGTATTCCATTAAAATTTGAGTTAAGACTGCTGCAGTTGAACCTTTGCCGTTTGTTCCTGCAATATGAATGCTTTTAAATGAATTTTGAGGGTTTCCTAATTTGTTTAATAAAAACTGAATTCTTTTTAGTCCTAAAACTGTTCCCATTTTATGAGAAGAAAACAAAAAATTCAGGTATTCTCTTTCTTTTGTTTTGCTTTTAGGCATCTGTTTAATTTACGTTAAAAAAGGTTAAAAAATCATTTGAATACAAAAAAAGTATGAAAGGAAAAATAATTGTTTTTGAAGGATTAGATTCAAGCGGTAAAGCCACTCAAGCAGCATTACTGGAAGAAAAATTAAAAGAAAAAAACATTAAAACTAAACTTTATTCTTTTCCAAGATATAACTCTTTTTTTGGAAAACTTATTGCAAAATACTTAAAAGGAGAGTTTGGCTTAAAAGAAGAAATTCCTGAAGAATTTGTTTCACTGCTTTATTCTCTGGATAGATATGAAATAAAAAAAGAAATTGAAGAAAAATTAAAAAATGGGTTTACTTTAATTATGGACAGATATTATACTTCAAATTTTGGTTTTCAGACAGCAAAGTTTACTGAAAAAAATGAAAAAAAAATGTTTTTGGATTGGCTGAAAAAAATTGAATCAAAAATGCCTGCTCCTGATTTAGTTTTTTTTCTTGATGTTCCAATGGAGTTTTCTCAGAAATTAATGGATTCAAGAAAACAAAAAGATTATATGAACGAAAAAAAGGATATTCATGAAAAAGATTTAAGTTATCAAAAGAAAGTAAGGGATATTTTTCTTGAATTATGTGAAAAAGAAGAAAAATGGGTTAAATTAGACTGTGTTTTAAGAGAAAAACTTAAATCAAAAGAAGAAATAAATGAATTAATTGTAAATAAAGTGAATTCTCTTTAAATATATTTCATGCTTTAATTTTTTTACTGATAAAAATGCATAAAATTGAAGTTTTTTTTTCTAAAACAGAAAATGATTCTGAATCTTTTTCAGTGAAAAATGATATTGTTTCTGATTTAGGAATAGAAGTTGATTCAGTCAAAATTGTGAATTGCTATTATATTAATGCTGATTTAATGCAAGAACAACTCCAGAAAATTGCAGTCAAGTTATTTGCAGACCCAATAGTTCAAAATTATTCAATTAATTCAGAAAAATTAGAGATTAAAGCAGACTGGTTAATTGAAGTAAAATTACATTTAAACGTAACAGATAATACAGGAAATGCTTCAATAATTGGAGTAAAAGATTTACTTAAAATAGAATTCAGAAAAGAATTAAATGAAAATATCAGAACATCAAAAAAATATTTTTTATCAGGAAATTTAAATGAAAAACAAATCAAAAGAATTGCAAAAGAATTGCTTGCAAATGAAGTAATTGAATCATTTGAATTTAAGAAACTGGAATGACTTTTATGAAACAAGAAATTGAATTAATAGAATTAAACGAAAAAGAATTAGCAGAACTTAGTTCAAAAATGCTTTTGTCTTTGAATGAAAAAGAAATGAAAGAAATACAGGAATATTTTAAAGACAAAAATAGAAATCCTTCTCAGGCAGAATTAGAAACTTTAGCTCAAACATGGAGCGAACACTGCAAACATAAAATATTTAATTCAGCAATAAATTACAAAGAAATTTTATTAAATGGAGAAATAAAAGAAAAAAGATTTGAAAACTTGTTTAAGGAAACAATCAAAAATACAACAACAAAATTAATGAAAGACAATAACTGGTTAATTTCAGTTTTTTCAGATAACGCAGGAATAATTTCATTAAATGAAGAATTTGATATTGCATTTAAAGTTGAAACTCATAATCATCCTTCAGCTTTAGATCCTTATGGAGGCGCAAACACAGGAATTGGAGGAGTTATTAGAGATATTTTAGGAGTAGGTTTAGGAGCAAAACCTATAGCTAATACTGATGTATTTTGTTTTGGAAATTTTGATTTAAAAAAAGAAGAAATGCCTGAAAACTTACTGCATCCAAAAAGAATTTTTAAAGGAGTAAGAGCAGGAGTAAGAGATTATGGAAACAGAATGGGAATTCCAACAATTAATGGTGCAATATTATTTGATGACAGGTATTTAGGAAATCCTTTAGTTTACTGCGGGACAATAGGTTTAATTCCTAAAGGCATGCATGAAAAAAAAGCATTAAAAGGAAACAAAATTGTTGCAATTGGCGGAAAAACCGGAAGAGATGGAATTCATGGAGCAACTTTTTCTTCAACTGAATTAAATGAAGAAACTGCTTCAACTGTTGTTCAGATAGGAAATCCAATAGAAGAAAAAAAGATGACTGATGTTTTATTACAGGCAAGAGATAAAGGATTATATAATTGTATTACTGACTGCGGTGCAGGAGGATTTAGTTCTGCTATAGGAGAAATGGCAGAAGAATTAGGCTGTATTGTTCAGTTAGAAAAAGCACCATTAAAATATAAAGGATTAAAACCGTGGGAAATCTGGATTAGTGAAGCGCAAGAAAGAATGATTTTAAGTGTTCCAGAAGAAAACGTAAAAGAATTTTTAGAGTTAAGTGAAAAAGAAGATGTTGAAGCAGTTGTGTTAGGAGAATTTACTGACACAAAAAAACTAGAAGTGTTTTTTGAAGAAGAAAAAATAATTGACATAGAAATGGAGTTTCTACATAATGGTTTTCCGAGAATTGAAAAAAATGCAGTTTGGAAAGAAAAAGAATTAACTGAAGAATTTAATGAACCAGAAGTATTTGATGAAGTTTTATTAAAACTTCTTGCAATGCCTAATATTGCTTCAAAAGAAACTACAATCAGAATGTATGATCATGAAGTTCAGGGAACTTCAGTTATTAAGCCTTTAATGGGAAAAGAAAATGATAGTCCTAGCGATGCTTCAGTAATTAAACCTTTATTTGAATCAAATGAAGGCGTTTGTGTTTCAAATGGAATTAATCCTTTGTATGGAGATATTGATTGTTATGCTATGGCTGAATCAGCAATAGATGAAGCTATAAGAAATTTAATTTGTGTCGGAGGACAAATAAATCATATTGCATTATTAGATAATTTTTGCTGGGGTTCCCCTTCAGAAAAAAAATTAGCTGATTTAGTGAGAAGCAGTATTGCCTGCAGGGAAACTGCTTTAATTTTTAAGACTCCTTTTATTTCAGGTAAGGATTCTTTTTACAATGAATTTAAATTAAATGACAAAACAATTTCTATTCCTTCAACTTTATTAATTTCAGCTGTAGGAGTAATGCCTAATGCTTTAAAAAGAATTTCAATGGATTTAAAAGAAAAAAATAATTTGATTTATCTTGTAGGTGCAACAAAAAACGAGTTAGGCGGAAGTCATTTTTTAAAATTACAGAATAAAACAGGAAAAAATGCGCCTGAAGTTAATGCAATTGAAGCAAGAAAAGCTTATGAAAAATTAAGTGAATTAACTTTAATTGGAGAAAAGAATTCAGAAAGAATTATTCGTTCAATGCATGATTGCAGCGAAGGGGGTTTAGCTGTAGCAGTAGCTGAAATGGCTTTTGGAGGAATGCTTGGAATAAAAATTGATTTAAGAAAAATATTTTTTGAAGGAAATGAAAAAGAAAAATCAAATTCGGTTTTATTGTTTTCTGAATCAAATTCAAGAATTTTAGTTGAAGTGCCGTTTAAATTTAAAGATAAATTTGAATCAATAATGCAGGGAAGCATTTTTTCTGAAATAGGTTTTGTTTCAGGAAACGAAAACATGGAAGTAACTGGATTAAATGAAGAAAAAATAATTAATTCTGATTTAAGTGAATTAAAAAAAGCATGGAAAAAAACATTGAAGTGGTGAAATGAATCCAAAAATTTTAGTTTTAAGGACAGCAGGAATAAACTGCGATAATGAAACAGTAAATGTATTTAATTATTTAGGTGCGGAAGCAAAAGCAGTTCATATTAATTCTTTAATAAGAAAAGAAGTTTTGTTAAATGATTTTCATGCTTTAGTTATTCCGGGAGGATTTGCTGACGGAGATTATATTAGTTCTGCCAGAATTCTTGCAAATAAAATAAAATATAATTTAGAAGAAGAAATAAAAGAATTTATTGAAGCAAAAAAATTAATTTTAGGAATATGCAATGGTTTTCAGGCTTTAATTAAATCTGGTTTGATTAATGCAAATGGAAACTTATTTCAGCAGGAAATCAGTTTAATTTCAAATGATTCAGGTCATTTTCAGGATGAATGGATTACCTTAAAAAATTCCGGCGGAAAACATTGTGTCTGGACAAAAGAAATTAATTCAGTTTATTGTCCAATAAATAACGGTGAAGGAAAACTTGTAATGAATGAAGAAACATTAAAAAAATTATATGAAAAAGATTTAGTTGTTTTTAAATATGAAAAAAACCCTAATGGTTCAACTGATTCAATTGCAGGTTTATGTGATAAAACAGGAAGAATTTTTGGTTTAATGCCTCATCCAGAAAAAAATATTTATTCTATTTCTGATCCAAGAAGTACAAGAACAGAACTTCCATTTGAAGGCGAAGGAATATCTATTTTCAGAAACGGGGTTACTTATATTAGAGAACATCTGCTTTAAAAAAAAAGAAATAAAAAAAATTAATTTTTGATTTAAATGAATAAAAAAAACATTAATTTAATTCTTAAATTGCTGAAAAAGGAAATCGGAGAACACAAACCAATTATTGGTTTTAATTCTCCTTTTAAAGTTTTGATTTCAACTGTTTTAAGTCAAAGGACAAGAGATGAAAATACTGCTAAAGCTTCAGAACAATTATTTAAGAAATTTAATTCAGCAACAAAATTAGCTAAAGCTCCTGTGAAAGAAATTGAAAAATTAATTAAAGCTTCTGGATTTTACAGAGTTAAAGCTAAAACAATTAAAAATATTTCAGTTGAATTAATTGAAAGATTTAAAGGAAAAGTTCCGGATTCCTTAGATGAATTAGTTTCATTAAAAGGCGTTGGAAGAAAAACTGCTAATTGTGTTTTAGTTTATTCATTTAAAAAACCGGCAATCCCAGTTGATGTTCATGTTCACAGGATTTCAAATAGAATTGGATTAGTTAAAACAAAACTTCCTGAAGAAACTGAATTAAAGTTAATGAAAGTTTTTCCTGAAAACAAATGGATTGAATTAAATGATTTAATGGTTAAGTTTGGACAAAGAAAATGTTTTCCCAGAAACCCAAAATGCGAAATTTGCTTGTTAAACAAAGAATGCAGTTATGGAATAAATTTTTTAAAAAAGTTTTAATTAAAAATAGTATTATAATAATTTTTTTTGATTAGTTGTTTTTAATGTAAATTGAAGTTCGCTTAGAAAAAGTGTTTTCATTTGAAACAAGTTTTATTTCTATTTCATAATTACCTGAAGGAATTTCCTCAAATACAGGCCGTAAATTAAAATCAAATTTTCTTGATTCTCCTTTGCCTAAAACAGGAACAGTAACTTCAGAAGGAAAAATTGAAACTGAATCTTTATCAACAGGACTAATAGTTAAAACTGAATCAACTGCATCTTCTTGCAAAACATTAAATATTACTACAGTCATAACTAAAGATTTTTTTTCGCTTAAATCAAAAGCATTATTTTCAAATGAAATAAGCAAGGGATCAGGTTCAAATAAAGAGGAACCAGAAACAATCAAAAAAGCAATAACTAAAATTAAAATTACTCCAATAATTGGCAACTTTAATTTTTCAAAACGAAAAGAAAATTTCGGCATTGACATTGATTTTGTTTCATCATAAATACTCATTTAAACCACTAAAATAAAGCTTTTGAAATATAAAAAACTTACTTTAAAGTAAAAAGCTTATCGTCTTCTTTTCCATCAAAAATTCCTGAACGAATTCCTGCATCGAGCCATGCATGAGCATAAGACAAAGAAGCTAAAGCATTCAACAAATCATTTTTTTCAGAAAAATGTTTTGCATCAGAAAAATAATTGTTTGCCATGCTTAAAAAGTCTTCTGCAGTGCTTTTTTCTTTTTCAGTTAAATTTTCCTTTAATTCAATTTTATTTAATGCTTTTTCAGTCAACAAAAAATATTTTTCAACTTTTTCATATAATTTTTTTTCTAAATTAAATTCTTTTTGTTTAGTCATTATTTTTCACTCCAAAATACCATTAATTTTTTTATTCATTGATTACTATGCTTCTATTTTTATTCTTCCCAGTCAGAAAAAATTCTTAAAAACTCTTTTTCATCTTCACTTAGTTTTCCGCACACAATTAACGAATGAGGTTGTTTTCCAAAATCAAATTTCTTTAATTCATTTAAAGTTCCTGCTTTTATTTTCATTTTATCTGAACCTGCTCTTGCAATGCCTATTAAAACGCTTTCAGAAATAATTCTTTTTTCTTTTTTCCTTTCAATTGATTCAAGAATATTTAATGCTTCATTTATTTTCATATACTTTTTTTCTTTTGCTTCAATGTCAAGCAGACATAAAGTGTGCAGTCCTATTAACTTGTTTTTTTCAATTGAACTAAAAAATGATTCAGGAGCATAATTTTCCCTCTGGAAAACAACTGAAACTGTTTTTCCAAATTTGTATTCCTGTAATCCAGTAAAAGAAATAAAATTAAAAACTGAAATTCCCGGGATGATTTTAAAAGGAATTTTCTTTTCTTTTAATTCTGAAATTAAAGAAAGATGCGTTGTTGCACTTAAAGGATTTCCATAAACCAGCAAAGCAATATCTTCTTTTTTTGCAGAAGAAAAGATTTCAGTTTTTTCTTCAACTTGTTTTCTTTCAAGAAAAATTATTTTTTTTCCGGTTTCTTTTTCTAATTCAGAAATTTTTCCTTCTGAATAAATACTTGTATATGATTCTAAAAAAACTTTTTTGCATTTTTTTATTTTTTTTTGCGCTTCTAAAGTTAAATTATTTTTTTTCAGCCCGATTCCAATTAAAAAAAACATTTTTTACCCTCTAAAATTACATTTAAAACAAAACATTTAAATATTATAAAACCTTTATTTTGTTAAATAAATTTTTTTATAAAAGGAGGTTAAATTTATGGCAGCAAAAAAGAAAAAGAAAACAACTAAAAAGAAAACAACCAAAAAAAAGAAAGTGACTAAAAAGAAAAAAGTTACTAAAAAGAAAACAACCAAAAAAAAGAAAAAACGATAAATAATAAAGTAATTTTTTAAGGGAAAGAATTAGTTTCTTTCCTCTATTTTTATTTTCAATTTTAATTTCAGATTTATTTTATGGAAGAGTAGTTAATCCTAAACTAAAAGCATCTCTTATTCCCGGAGCAAAACCAATTATAATTACAAAAATTTTAATGAAGTTTCTTAATTTTTCGTCTTCAACTTCTTTGTCAACATACCATAAAACAAGAATTGACAAAATGACTTTAACTAAAATAAATGCAGCAGGAGAAAAATTTTGAATAATCAAATCAGAAAAAACATGCTGTTCACTATAAGAAGAAAAGAAAGTTAATGCAGTAAAAGTTGCAACACCGTCTAAAGTCTGCCCCATAATAACTGCCAGATTTAATTTGCTGGATAAAAAATTTTGATTTAATTTTTCACTTAAAATTTTTACAATAAAAACTATTATTGCTGCTGCTCCAAAAACAAAAAAGAATTCAAATGCATGAGTTAAATTAATTAAATGGAATAATACAACAGGAACACTAAGCAAAATTCCTATTCCCATAAAAACTTCTAAAGGTTTTTTGTTTAAGTATTTTGAAAGATAAAAAGAAAGAATTAAACTGAAAATTGTAAGTAATCCAATAAAAATATATATTCCTGGAGAAACTGTATAGAAACCAAAAGAAAAAGGATTAGTTGAACGTTCAAATAATTCTAAATAAACGGCAGAATAATTTTCTTCAAAAATTCTTATAGTTGAACCTAATACAATAAAAGGAAAAACTGCTTTAAAGAATTCAAAATCAAATGAAATTCCTTTTTTTTTAAAAAAAGGAAAAACAACTAAAAATGCCACAGCTAAAAGTATGCCTGCGTAAACAAAAGTGTTAATTAAATTATATCCTGAATGACTTGTAATAGGATTAATAAAAAATTCATTGATTAGTTCAAAAACCATAAAATCTTAATTAAAAAAAAGTATTATATAGCTAATGCACAAACACAAACTAATATAAGGCACACCTAACCTGATAATTCAGAAAATCAGATTAAAACAATACTTACAGTTGAAAAAAATTGATTTTAAAGGAGTTTTTCAAAACAATTCTTAATTATTTCTTTTGATTAGTTTTTTATGGCAGGAAATTTAAAGGAAATTCTTGAAAAAAAGCTTTCAAAAAAAGAAAAAGAAGTTTTTGTTAAAAGTTTTGATTCATTAGGAAATATCGCAGTAATTGAAATTCCAAAAGAATTAGAAAAAAAAGAAAAACTAATTGGAAACACAATAATTAAATTAAATAAAAATATTAAAACAGTCTGCAAAATTTCAGGACCACATAAAGGAAAATACAGGTTACAGCCTTTGAAAATTATTGCAGGAGAAAAAAAGTTTATTACAGAATACAAAGAATCTGCCTGTCGATTTGTTTTTGATGTAAGAAAAACTTTTTTTTCTCCCCGTTTGTGTAATGAAAGATTAAGAATTTCAAAATTAATAAAAAAAGGAGAAAAAATTGGCTGTTTTTTTGCAGGAATAGGTCCTTACCCGATTGTTTTTACAAAAAATTCTTTTATGAAAAAAGCATTTGCAGTTGAATTAAATCCTAATGCAGTTAAATTTATGAAAGAAAACATTAAGTTAAATAAATGTGAAGAAAAAATCGAAGTATTAAAAGGAGATGTAAATAAAATTGCCTCAGCAAAACTAAAAAATCTTGACAGAATCACAATGCCTATGCCTCATGGAGGAGAAACTTTTCTGAAAGCTTCACTTAAAGCTTTAAAGAAAGGAGGAATAATTCATTTTTATCAAGTGTTAAAAAAAGAAACTGCTTTTGATGAAGCAGTTAAACGAGCTAAAAATGAATGCATTAAACAGAAAAGAAAATTTATTTTATTAAATAAAAGACAAGTAAGACCTTTTAGTGCAAGTAAAATACAAGTTGTAATCGATTTTAAAGCAAAATAAAAGTAAGTTTCTAAGTTTAAAAAAGTTTTGTAGTTTTATTTTTTTGGTGAAAACATGAACTTGATTTTTTTAGGACAACAAGGAGCAGGAAAAGGAACTTTTGCACAATATTTAGGAAATACAAAAGGTTTAGTGCAGATTAGTGCAGGAGACTTGCTTAGAGCTGAAGTTAAAGCCGAAACAGAAACAGGAAAAAAAGCAAAAGAAATAATGAATAAAGGTTTACTGGTTCCAGATGAATTAATTGCAGAATTAATTGAAAAAAAAATTGAAAAAGAAAAAAATAATGGAATTATATTAGATGGTTATCCAAGAACATTAAAACAAGCTGAATTACTTGAAAATATAATTAATCATTTAAACATGAAAATTAATGCAGTAATTAATTTTACTATTTCAGATGAAACAACTTTTGAAAGAATTGGAGGAAGATTAACTTGCAAGACTTGCAACAAAGTTTATCATGAAAAATTTCTTCCGCCAAAAGAAAAAGGAAAATGTGATGTAGACGGCGGAGAATTAATTATAAGAGAAGATGACAAAAAACAGGCAATAATGAAAAGATTAGAAGAATACAAAAAACAAACTAAACCTTTAATTGATTATTACAAAGAAAAAGGATTATTAAAAGAAGTTGATGCAGAACCAATCTTAGATAAAATTAAACCAATCTTTGATGAAATAATTAAAGAAATAGAAAATTAAAAATCATTTTTTAGTGAGTTAATTTTTTTAGTTAAGTTTGTTATAATCTGCCTGTTGTTTTTTAGTTCATCAAAATATAATTTTTTTTCATTAGGAGAATCTAATTCACTTTCAAGCTTACTAATAAAAGACGAATTTCTTAAAAATAAATTTTTTAATTCAATTAATGCTGAAACATTATTTGGATTTAATTTAAGTTGAGCTACCTTGATTTCTATTTCAGAATAATTTTTAGTTAAATTTTTTCTTAGATTTGAATAATAACTTTTAGGTTTACCGGAATACAATTTAATTAACTTAAAAGTTTCAAGAATTGCATTAGTTTTTTCTCCAACATAATTTTTTTTATATTCTTTTTTTAGTTTGTTAATAATTAAACCCGCTGAACCGGGTTTTTTATTATACTTAATAATATTCGAAACAGTTCTTCTTGCAGTTTTTTTTACACTTTTTTCATAAGCTTTTGTTCCGGGTTTTTTATGAATTCTTTTAGGCATAAAATCGCTTTCTTTTTCCAAATTCTTTTTTTATTAGTAATGCATCATCTTCAAGGTTTGGGCTTTCGCAGATAAGCCAGCCTTTAACTTTAAAGTCTTTTAATTCCTGAATTAAATCTTTGTAATTCATGTCGCTTTCTTTTAAAATTAAATGATTTCTTTCTCCTTTATCTGAATAATTTATTCCGCTTAAATGAATATGCATTTCATTTAATGCTTTTCTTCCAAGTTTTTTTTCAATTAAAGAAAGATTATCATGAAATTCTTTTTTAGTGTTATTTTTTCCTGCTGAACGTGCATGCAAATGAGAGAAGTCAACACAAGGCAAAATTTTTTCAAAGTTTTCTGACAAAGAAACAATTTCTTCTATAGAACCCCATTGAGTTGGCTTGCCTGTTGTTTCAGGCCTAAGCCATATGTCTAACCCTTCATCTAAAACTTTTTTTTCTATTTCTTTTATTCCTGCTTTAATTTTTTCAAAAACTGATTTAGGATTTTGTTTCATATAAAATCCTGCATGAAATACCACTGATTTAGCACCACATAAATAGCCAATCCTTGCAGAAGAAAGAATTCGATTAATTGAAGCATGATATTTTGGTTTTTCCAAGGCATTTAAATTAATATAATAAGGCGCATGTACAGTTAATTCCACTCCTGTTTCATCTGAAACTTTCTTTATTTCAGGGCTTTTTTCTTTTGTAATATTAACTGAATGAACAAACTCTAATTCCATGCAGCCTAAACCAAGTTTTTTTATTTGCTTAATTCCATTTTCAGTGTTTCTTTGTTTTGTAGAAAAAGGAATTCCTGCTGTTCCAATCAATAATTCTTTTGACATAAAATAACTGAAAGAGGTTTGTTTTTTAATTGTTTTTAAATTATTTTCTTATGTGATTTTATGGTTGAAGTTTTAATTGTTGGAAGCATTGGATTAGATGATATTGAAACTCCTTTTGGAAAAATAATAGACACTTTAGGAGGCTCTGCAATTTATTCTTCTGTTGCCTGTTCTTTTTTTGCAAAAACAGGAATAGTTGGAGTAGCAGGAACAGATTTTCCAAAAAAACATTTAGATTTAATTCAAAGAAAAGGCATTGACACTAAAGGATTAGAAATAATTGAAGGGAAAACTTTCAGATGGTCAGGAAAATATGAATTTGATTTAAATGTCGCAAAAACACTTAAAACTGAATTAAATGTAATAGAAAACTTTGATCCAAAAATTCCAGAAGAATACAAAAACGCATAATATGTTTTTTTAGGAAACATTGATCCGGAATTACAATTAAAAGTTTTAAAACAAATAAAAAAACCTAAATTAGTTGTAAGCGATACAATGAATTACTGGATTAATTCAAAAAGACAAGAAGTATTAGAAGTAGTTAAAGCAGTTGATATTGCTTTAATGAATGACAGCGAAGCAAGAGAATTATTCAGAACAAATAATTTAATTAAAGCTGCAAGAGAAATACTAAAATTAGATTCAGATTATGCAATAATAAAAAAAGGAGAACATGGTTCAGTAATGTTTACAGAAAAAACTCATTTTGCTTTGCCAGGATACCCTTTAGAAGACATTAAAGATCCAACAGGCGCAGGAGACAGTTTTGCAGGAGCCTTAATTGGATATTTAGCTAAAACAAATGACTTAAATGAATCAAATATAAGAAAAGCAATGGTTTATGGTTCAGTTGTTGCTTCATTAGAAGCAGAAGGAATGGGAGTAACAAACATGAATTTCATTAACCAGTTTAAAATAAAAGAAAGATTTGATGAATTCAAAGAATTCATGAAGTTTTAATTTTACTCCAGAATTCTGTTTACAACTCTTGCTTTTGCTTTGTTTTTTGACTGAATTTTTCCAATAAATTTTCTTTTAATTTCACTGTCAATTTTTTTTAAACTTGCATCAGCTGCCTTAATTAAATTCCAGTCCAAAGCTTTTGAAGTTAAAACTGTTCCAGCAAAACCTAAAGTGGAATGAACTAAAAATTTTCTTCTTGTACCGCTTTTTTGATAATCTTTTAATCTTATTTCAATAAATTCAATTGTCTTTAATTTTTTATTCTGTCTTTCATAAAGTTTTATGCAGTTATTTTTTATTGTTTCTTTATCTATTTTTTCTACTTCATAAAAACCAGATAACTTTACTTCAAATTCTTTCATGACACACCAACTCCTAAAATAACTCTCTGTAAAAAAAAAGCCTAAACTGTTTTTATTTGTTTGGCTGGCACTCCAGCATAAAAAGTTAAAGCAGGAACATCAGAATTAACTAAACTCATAGCACCAACAACAGAATTATCCCCAATATTTACTCCGGCTAAAACAGTTGAATTTACTCCAATCAAAACATTTTTTCCAATTATAGTTTTTCCTGTTCTGTATTCTTTAATTAAAAATTCATGCGCTAAAATTGTTGCATTAAAGCCAATCAAACAGTTTTCTTTTAATTCAATTAATTCAGGCCAAAATACATCAAAATTAACCATTAAACCAACAGAAACATTTCTCCCTACTTTCATTCCGGTTAATCTTAATAAAAAACATTTTACTCTGAGTGAAGGACAATATTTAGATAAAAAAATTAAAATAAAATTATAAGCAACAATAAAAGGATTTTTTATTTCATACCATTTAGTAAGTGAATTAAAAGTATTAGTTTTAACTGAATTAAAGTTTCTCATAAAAAAAATAAAAAAGAAAGATTACTTATTTGTATTGAAATCTCTCAATAAATCCATTACTGTCTGAGAAAAACTTTTCTTTGAATCTTCTTTTTTAACTGGACTAATAGTTTTCTTTTTAATTGTTTTTTTTGCAGGTTTCTTTTTGATTACTTTTTTCTTTACTGGCTTTTTTTTAGTTGTTTTTTTCTTAACAGTTTTCTTTTTCTTTACAGTTCTTTTTGTTTTCTTTTTTGCCATAAACATCTCCTCAAGAATTCAACACAAAAATAAAGTTAAAGTTGTATTTAAACTTATGTTCCTGTTTCCCATGAAGCTAAATACTTTTTTTGTTCTTCAGTTAAAGTATCAATTTTAATTCCCATTGCTTCAAGTTTTAGTTTTGCAATAGTTTTATCTAAGTTTTCAGGAACCACATAAACTTTTGGTTCTAATTTACCTTTAGTCTGCATAATATATTCAGCAGATAAAGCCTGATTAGCAAAACTCATATCCATTACATCAGCCGGATGCCCTTCAGCTGCAGCTAAATTAATCAGTCTTCCTTCTCCTAAAATGTAAATTCTTTTGCCGTCTTTTAAAGTGTATTCTTCAACAAAATCTCTTACAGTTCTTTTTGATTTTTTTATTTCTTCTAATGCATCAATATTTATTTCAACATTAAAATGACCTGAATTAGCAATCAAACATTCAGGTTTCATTAATTCAAAATGATGCTTGTCTATTACATTAATGTCTCCGGTTAAAGTGACAATTATATCTGCTTTTTTGCATGCATCATTCATTGGTTTAACTCTAAAGCCATCCATTCTTGCTTCTAAAGCTTTTAAATGGTCAACTTCAGTTACAATAACATTAGCTCCCATTCCTTTTGCTTTTAATGCAAAACCTCTTCCACACCAGCCATAACCTGCAACAACAACATTTTTTCCTGCAATCAAAATATTTGTTGCACGGATTATTCCATCTAAAGTTGACTGGCCTGTTCCATACCTGTTATCAAACATAAATTTAGTTGTAGCGTCATTTACTGCAATTATTGGATACTTTAAAACTTTATCTCTTTCCATTGCTTTAAATCTAATGACGCCAGTTGTTGTTTCTTCTGTTCCTGCAATAATTTCTTCTAAGCATTCAGTTCTTTTTGAATGAATTGTGGAAACTAAATCTGCCCCGTCATCCATTGTAACCTGAGGTTTAAAATCTAAAATAGAATTAATATGCTTATAATAAGCTTCATTGTCTTCCCCTGTAACTGCATAAACATCAATACCATATTCTTTTACTAATGCTGCAGCAACATCATCCTGAGTACTTAAAGGATTTGAAGCACATAATTTTACTTCTGCTCCGCCTGCTTTTAATGTTATCATTAAATTTGCTGTTTCAGTTGTAACATGCAGACAAGCTCCAATTCTAATTCCATTTAAAGGTTTTTCTTTTTCAAACCTTTCTTTAATTAACCTTAAAACAGGCATGTGTTTTTCTGCCCATTCAATTCTTTGTTTTCCTTTTACTGCTAAATTTTCATCTTTTATATCTGGCATTTTAAATCCTCCGTAAAAAAATAATAAAAAAATAAAATAAAAAAATAAAATTAATTCATTTTAAATAAAAAAATTAAAAGGGAAAACTTATTATATTCATCGCTTTAAATCAAAGAAATCCATAGTACAATCATCATTTTTTAACAAAGATTATGTAAATTATCCAGATTACAACAACAATTAAAATTACTGCAATAACTGGAACAAAATCAAATCCCTGAGAAGCAACTGGTTTATCTTTGTTTACAGCTGCATTAATATCAGTTATTTCATTGTTAAACCCAGTTTTTTCTTTTACTGCTTTAATTGTTTTATTAGTTATATTATTATTTGAATCTTTTGATTCAAATATTCCTTTTTCAATATAATAGTCTAATTGAATTCCCCAGTAATAAATATTTGAATAAATTCCATCAAATTTAACTATTGTAACCATTAAAGAATTCATTTCATCAAAAATAGTTTTTAGTTTAAATGTTTTTTCCTGAACTGTTTTTGCATCAGCTTCATAATAAGCATCATAAAAAACATTGTATTCTATTATTGCCTGTTCTTTTAATACATCTAATCTTTCAAATTTAGTTTGAGCTGATTCAACTTGTTCTTGCTGAGGTCTTCCAGATTCATCTGAAGTAATTTTCAATAAAGTTTCCTGTCTATTTTGTCCTAAAGCATTATCTAATCTTAACTTAAAATCTTCTTTAGTAAAAGGATTTTTTTCCATTGCATTAACTAAAGAAAAAAGTAAAATTACTGCAATAAATAAAAATAATTTTTTCATTTTTTTTTCACCACAAACAATACACTTAAAGCAATTAAAATTAATAAAACATAATTTGTTTCAGGCAAAGCAGAAACATCTCCTTCATAACCTGTAAGAATAACAATTTTTTCACTATTATCAACAGTAGTAAATTCAAATGGAACTGCTTCAACTGTTGCTTCAATTACAAAAACATTTTTATAAGGAATTCCTGGAAGAGTTCCTGTAAAAGTTAAAGTTTGTCCTGGATTAATATCTGTTCCATCAGGAGCATAAAAGCTTACAGTTGAATCCATTGAAGAAACCACCAAAAAATTAATGTCTCTTTCAATAATATTTCCAGTATTAGTTATTGATAATTCAAAATCCAATACATCTCCTAAAGCATATTCATTCTGTTCTGGAATAACACTGAAATTTTCTATTTTTAAGTTATGTGAAAAGTTTTTGAATTCAAGTTGTAAGCTGTCCCAAACATAAGGATAATTAGCAGAAGTATCAATAACAGTATAATTTGTATCTTGTTTTAATATTCTTGGATTTCTTAAAACCAGTTTAGCATATTTATATCCAAACATTCCTGTAGAAAAAGGAGGAATAAAATTACTAACAGGTTCAAAATCTAATCTTGCATTTCCTGAATTATTTGTTTCATAAGTTAAATCAAAAAATTCATTAAAATCAAATGGATTTCTTAACCTTAAAACAAATTCAATATCTTCTCCTGCATTTAAATCAACTGGAGACAAAGTATAAGGCATAATATTCCACCAGCATAATGACTCCCAATTTGGATCAGTAAAACAAACATCTCCTAAAATTTCATAAACCAATGGATTCAAAATAGTAATTAACCTTACATTAGAAACAGGAGATTCAGGAGTTAAATCAAAAATCCAGCCATTAATATCATAAAGTTTTGCATTCATTGCAGCAGCAGTTAAAAACTGATGATATAATCCTTCATTTATTGGAAAAGAAACAACAAAAACCTTGTTTTCATCAGTGTTAAGTGTTTGTTCAGGAACACTTCCATCTATTTCCAAAGTCTGACCAATAATACTCCATGAATCACTAATAATATTTACATCAACATATAAAATATCTTTTGGAGTCGCATTATTCCAGGGATTTCCATTATTTCTAATTGGAACTTCAACAGTCCAGGGAATTAAAGGCCTGACATAAAGACTTGAAGGCATAAATGCCCCAGTTCTAATAACAAAAGCATCATGCCCGTTAAGTTTTATGACTCTTAACACATAATTTCCAATCCCATCATATAAACCTAAATTGCTTCCATCATAAATAAAATTATCATAATTCACAGTTCTTGTTGTAATTTCAGTATCAGTTAAATCAAACAAAGAATAATTCACATCAGTAACATAACAACGAAAGTTCCCGCCAGTCATTGCATTAGTTACAGTTCCCTTGAATACTTTTCTATCACCAAACTGCAAATTAAATTCATCTGGATTAAGATATTTTCTAAAAGCAAAAAAATTTACATTATAAAAAATATTTTTGTCTTGATCAGGACAAAGAGTTCCAGTAGGACAATCAGGAACTGCAGTGAAATCTGTTGGCGCAGAATATTCTGGAAAAGTATTAAATAAACTTGTTTGACAGTCATTATGTCCTGGTTCATTAACTGCATAATGTAAAAATTCACAGGAAGGAGGAAAACCAATATATTGGCCTATATCTTCTGCCCAAAGACTTCCAGGATAACCAGTATAAAAATGATCAATTCTTTCAGTTGGAACAGGATTAGTAATAGTATTACAATTAAATTCAAAATAATTCAGTTTAAGATAATTTCCTGTTGCTGCATTATGATTTGCATTAATATCTTCAAACATTACTTCATAATAAATTGTATTTGAATCAATTGAATCACATCTAATTGCATTAGTAGTTCCATTCCCTGAACCTAATGAACCATCAAGAACAGGATTTCCAGTTAAAGGATTAATACAAGTAATTGGATCTAAATAAACATCTAAATCATGAAGAACAGGAGGAGGAACAAAATTAGGATCATAAACATAAATATTAAGATAAGTTCCAGTGTCTTCATCAACTAAACTGCCATTATTTGAACCATCAAAAATAATAGGCATACCGATTGCTCTTATTTCATTAAAGGCTGTTCCATTAACAATATTATTCAAAGAAAAACGCACAGTAAACTGTTTTGTAGCATTATAAACAAAATCAGAATTAGATGCCGGATAATGAATATTAATAAAACGATCTATTGTAACATCAGAAGTCATATCTGCTTCAGAATGAATTAATTCATAATTAAAAGAAGGAAGTGAACTGTCAAATATATTATATAAATCCAAACTTAAATCAAAAGTATCCACACTTCTTGGATTTCCAGTTAAATCGCTTGTAGAGAGATTTCTTAAAGTAAAAGTAATTTCAATCCAGTCAGGATTTGGAAGGCTTTCTAAAGTCTGAGTAGGAGGACCTTGGTTATAATAAGCATTAACTCCTAAAGGAGAAGGACCATTTGGACCGCCATCAATATTTGCAATAGTTGTAATTGAAACATTATCCATTTCAAAAAAATAACCTGCAAAAACACTGCTGGATAAAAATAAAAACAAACTTAAAAATAAAACAGAAAACTTAAATGAATTCATCTAATAAAATACGCTTTAATAATTTAAATTGTTTTCGCATAAACGAAAAATCAAAAAAAAAGAATAATTACAAAAACTTCAAAAAAAGAAAAAGAGAAATCCTTAAATAAAATAAAAAAATAATTAGTTAAAAAAATAATAAAAAAAGTAAGTTAATTAAAATATAAAATTAATAAATAAAATTAAAAAAAAAGAAAAAGAGAAAAACGAATTAAACTAATTCGTCTTCTAATGCAGTTAAGTCTTTGTCTTCAGGAAGATTATTTAATTCTTCTTCAAACAAAGAGTCAACTTCCTGATCAGTTTTTTCTGTTATGCTGTCATCTTTTTGTATTACATCAGGTTTGTCTAATGGTTTCTGAATACATCCAATTGCAACAACTGAAAGTAAAAGGAAAAAAGAAATAATGAATTCCTTTTTCATTCTACCACGCCTACTGTATTTCTTACTTTATTTACTGTTCTGGTTATTTTCCTGATTCTTTCATCTGTTTTTTCAGTTATTTCTCTGCATCTTTCTGAATTCTTAAATCTGTTTAATTTACACAAAGAAGTTGTTGTTGCATTGCATCTTTCTGCGTCAGGATTTTCTTTACAGAAATCAATTCTCACTGTACCGCATAATTCTGCTTTCTGGTTGTATTCACAATACTGTTTTATTATTGGAGCACATCTTTCTGCTGTAGGGTTTTTCTTGCATAATTCTATTGCTGTTCTGGTACACCTTGAATCTGTTGGACGTTTCTTGCAGTATTCTGTAAATACATTCTGACATCTTTCATTTTTTGGATTATCTTTACAGAAATCAATTACTTCATTTTTGCAGTACTTTGATTTAGGATTATCTTCACAATATTCTTTTACTTCTTCTCTGCATCTTGCATCCTTTAAGTTTCCTGCACAGAATTTTCTTACTATTTTTTTACATCTTGAATCATTTGGATGGTCTTCACAATATCTTTCAACTTTTTTCCTGCATTCTTTTGGATTATCTTTACATAAATAACCTGCAACTGACTTGCATGTTTCATCATAAGGATTTTCCTTACAGTACTTTTTTGCTTTTTCTGCTAATTCTAGTTTCTTAAATTTTCTTTTATGAGTTAACAGATAAAAGTTATATGAATCTCCATCTAAAATCATTGTTCCTGCCCAGACATCAACCCCAGGTTTAGCAACTTTAGTTAATGAAAGACTTCCAGTAACTTCACTTGAGTTTATGTCATTAAACAAAGAAACAATATCTGCTGTAGCTGAATCTCCTTCAACAGTCAAATTAATTAACCTGTATTTTTCTCTGTCTAAAACAAGCAAACCTTTTCCTACAATTGTTCCATCAGTTAAAGCAACTTTTCCTCCAACAACTTTTACAGTATAAAAATCCATTGCATCAGAGGGACTTGAAGCAATTCCTGTTCCAGAAAAAAACAAGGTTCTAATATAATGCTTCTTTTTTATTTTTATTTCTTTTATTTCATCAGCATCTAATTCTGTTTCTTCTGCTTCTTCTAATTCATTATCTTCTTCATCTAACTCATCAATTTCATCTGAGCTATCTGTTTCATCTAAATCATCTGTTTCATCTACATCTGTTTCATCTACATCTGTTTCATCTAAATCAGTTATTTGATTATCATTGCTTGTATTTTCAGTTAAATTATTTGCTTCTGCTATTACAACTGAAGCAAGCAAAATCAAAGAAAGCAAAGCAATTAATACTACTTTAAATTTATTCATTAATTCACCCCTTATTGAAATGTAAAATTCCAGTAATATTAGCTGAATTCCTTTTTTTAAAAGTTATTGTTTGCTTTAAAAAAGACAATAGTTTTTTTTAATGAATTTTTAAAATCTGATTCAGGTTTCCACCCAAGTTTTTCCCTGATTTTTTTTGTATCTGCAATTAATTTTTTAGGATCTCCAATTCTTTCAGGCAAAAAATTAATTTCAGTTTTTTTTTCAGTTAACTCAAAAATTAATTTAATTGCCTGATTAACTGAATGGCCTGTTCCTGTACCGGCATTAAAAAAATCAAATTTAATTTCATCAATTTTTTTTAATGCTAAAACATGAGCTTTAACTAAATCTTCAACAAAAATAAAATCTCTTATTTGTTCTCCATCTCCAAAAACCTGAATTGGTTTTTGTTCTAAAACTGCATTAATAAAATTAGGTATTGCATGAATTTCAGGTTTATGCATTTCATTTGGACCAAAAGGATTGAAATATCTTAAAGAAATACTTTTAATTCCAAAAATAATAAAATATAATTCTAAAATTTTCTCTATTACTTTTTTTGTTTCACCATAAGGAGAAATAGGATTTAATGGATTTAATTCTGAAACAGGAATTTTTTCTGGTTCTCCGTAAACAGAACAACTGGAAGAAAAAATAATTTTATTAACATTTTTTTTCCTCATTTCCTCTAATAAAACAACTGAATTCATTACATTGTTTTTATAGTAAAGTTCAGGTTTTTCAATTGACTCTTCAGGATAAATAAATGACGCAAAATGAATTACTGCTTCAACTCCCTGAAGAGCTTTACTTAAAATTTTTTTGTCTCCAAAACTTCCTTTAATAAATTCTGCTTTTGGATTAACTAATTTTTTAAATCCTCTTGATAAATCGTCTAATACAATTACATCAAAATTTTTTTTAATTAAATAATTAACAGTATTGCTTCCAATAAATCCTGCTCCGCCTGTAACCAAAACTTTCATTTAAATCAAATAAAAGTAATCAGGAAAGTTTTTTTATAAGAGAACTAAGTAATAATCCGTTTAAAGAAAGAAATTAAAAAAAGAAAAAGAATTAAAGGCACTATAAGTGTATGCCTTCCCATGGAACTTCTTCTTTGCTTCTTACTACAATTCCGTTTTCGGTTATTTCAAATGGATGAGGAGACATTGACTGGTTTGTTCCCCTCATTTTTCTAATAAAAATTGTTCTATGCGGAGGATGCAAATACAACACCATTACTCCGTCAACAACAAATTCTTCTACTCCAAAAGCACTAATTGCATCTTTGCTTCCTTTTGTTTCTGAAGTCATTAAAGTAGTACAATCTAATTTTTTTAAGCCGTCAGTGAACTGAAACAAAGTTTTTCTCATTGCAGCTGAACCTCTAATCCACATTGCTAAAGAAGTAGTTGAATCAACAACTAATCTTGTTGCACCAACTTTTTCAATGTATTCAGAAATAATATTTAATTCTTCTAATACTTCTTCTTCAATGTTTTCAGAGTCTTTTTCAGCTAAATTTAATTTATAAATTTTAAATAATTCTTTTTCTTGAAGTTTTTTGATATCCCATCTAAAGTTTTCCATATCCCAAGTAATATTTTTTAAGTTAGTTTCTAAAGTAACATATAATCCTGGTTCATTGAATTTTGTTGCACCATTATACAAAAATTGTGTTGCAAAAATTGTTTTTCCGGCTCCTGCTCCACCTGAAACTAAAATTGAAGCACCTTTTGGAACTCCTCCCTGAATTAATTCATCTAATCCTTCAATACCTATTGGAACTCTCTTCAATTAAACCACCTTAAAAACATTAATTTCATGAATTTTTCTTTATTAAATAGAGTTTAATTATTAATAAGTGTTTCGGTGAAAATTAGATTAATATGCTTGAAATTAACTGCAATAAATGCAATGCAAAATGCTGCCAAAACGAAAAATTAATTCCTGTTCTTTTACCTTCAGAAGAAAAAAAATTTAAAAATTATTCTGAAATAATAATTACTCCTTACAGGAAACTGAAAGTTTTAAAGAGAAAACAAAATAAATGCATTTTTTTAAACAATAAAATAAACCAATGCAAAATTTACAAAAAAAAGCCTTTTGACTGCGAAATCTATCCTTTGTCATTTAAACTTAAAGACAAAAAAACTGAAATTTTTATTGATAAAAGAGTCTGTTCTAACCTGAAAAAAATGAATTATAATAAAAAAAAACTGCTTTCTTTAATTAAAAAACAGCAGTTAGATGAAAACTGGATTAAAGCTTATAATTTAATAGATGATTTCTAAAAGCATTGAATTAAATATTTCTTTGACTTATTTTTATAATGCAGGAATCCATAGTATTAGGAAACGTAAACTTAGTTTCCTTAATTGATATGCCTGAATGGAAAACTATTTTATTAGATTTAGTTAACTCTGAAAAAATGGATCCATGGGACATTAATATTAGTTTTTTAGCTGAAACATATTTGCATAAAATTAATTCAATGGAAAGAGTTGATTTAAGAATTCCAGCTAATGCAATTTTAGCTTCAGCAATTTTGTTAAGAGCTAAATCTAAATTACTTAAAATTTCTTCTTTAGAAGAAGAAGACGAAACAAAAAATGGAACAGATAAAATAATTGAAGAATTTATTCCTGAACTGAAAAATCCTGCTACTTTAAGAGAAGGAAAAATTTCTTTAGATGAATTAGTTAATGCAATTGAAGCAATAGTTGAACAAACTAAAAGCAAAAAAAACAAGTTAAGGGAAATGCCTGAATTAAAATTTCAAGTTCCAATAGTAACAGAAAACATTAATGAAAAAATGGAAAAAGTTTTAAGCCAAATAAAACAAAAAGCAGACTCAGAAGGAATGGTTTTGTTTTCTGCTTTAATTGAAAAAAATTCTTCTTCACATTTAATTGACACTTTTATTCCAATTTTATTCTTAAACAATGAAGAAAAAATTAATGTCTGGCAGGAAGACTGGTTTGGCGAAATATTTATTTATCTGCTGGAAAACCAGACAAACCAACCCTAATTTTCTGATAAAAATTTAATGTTCAAAACCCTCAAAAAAACAGTATTTTTTCGGTTCAAACAAGTAATTCTGTTTTCAATCAGTTAAATCTTTATCTGTAATATCCACGACTGTTATACATAGAATAATACCCAAAATAAGGATAATATCCAGCATAATAATTAGGATAATAATAATTAGGATAATAATAATTAGGATAATAATTAGTATAATAAGGATAAGAATATCCAGAATAATACAAACCAGAATAATATGGACTATAACTTAAATTACTGTAAATTCCATAATTATAAGAATAATAATTGCTTCCAGAATAACTATATTTATCAGAATAATACTCTGAAGCATAATAATCATATTTATTAGAATAAGAGTCTGAAGCAGGATAACTATATTTATCAGAATAATATCCTGAATCATAATAGTATTTTTGAGAACGCCTATTAGATGAATCTGAACAGCCCCCATCATAACAAACATAATCTGCAAAAGCTAGTTGACTAAAAATAATTAATACAATTAAAATTAACCCTAATCTTTTCCACGCAACATCTAATAACATATACATAATATCTAATAATATATTATAGTAAAATCAGTTTAAAAACCCATTTTTTTTAAGAATATAACTCAAAAAGAACATGAAAACCAAAGTTTCAGAGTCCTCAAAATCACTTCTCCTTAAGAGAGTTTTTAGAGAAATCTTCATTAGTTTAATGAATGAAAACACAAACAAAAAAAAGAAATTAACTGACTTTTTTGATTTTCATTATATTACTAACCCAATTTATTTCAACATCAATTCCTTTAGAAGGAATAACAAATTTTTCTTTTAGTGCAGTTTTGCGTCTCTTTTTTTTTCTTAAGTTATTATACTTCCCACAGAAATTTTCTGTAGTAAGAATTGCATCTCTTGAAGGAATGTCTGACACCAAAACTCCTCCTTGATTAAGTTTTTCAGAAACCCTTACCGCATAATCAAAAAAACCATTACCTAAATGCAATAATCCCAAGCGAGAAATTACAAGATCTAAAGAGCCATTTTTAAAATAACGAAACAAGCTTTCAGCATCATTCTGAATAAATTTTACATGAGAGTTATTTCTCCATTCATTATGTGAATCTCTGGCAAAACCATAACATTTAACGTTTTTATTTGTTTTTGCAAGTTCAGTTAAGGCATTTCCTTTCCCACAACCCCAATCCAAAACAAAAACTGGTTTTTTTGTTTTATTAAATCTTTTTTTAATCCAATTATTAATATTAAGATTAAAACGTACAGAATAACTATTCAAACTTGAATTATCAACAGGATAGCGTCGTCTTTCTCTAAGAAATTTCCTTCCGTTTTTTGAATAAATATGTGTTTCCAACTTTCTTTTTTTGGTTAACTTCCTGTTAATTCTTCCTTTCCCAAAAGTAGGCATAAAAATAATAAGTTTTTAGATTTATTTAAATCTAACTAAATTCATTAATTCTAAGTTAACTTAATAAGCCAGAAAAACATTTGTTATTAATGCTTTTAATTAAATATTTTTTGGAAATAACTTTATTAAGCTGATGAAAATGGATGAATACTTAAATGAAGAAAACGAAGAAACAGAAGACGACTTAAATCCAGAATTAAACAAAAATCTGAATCCAGAATTAAACAAAAACTTAAACGAACAAGTAAATAAATCAGATGACTTTGAAGATGAAGTAAACGGATTAAAAGAAGAAATAACAAAAGAAACAGAAAAACAAAAAAAGAAAGAAGAAACAGAAGAAAAACAAGAAAAAGACTCAGAAGAAAACTCAGACAAAGAAACTGAAAAAAAAGAAGAAGAAAAACAAGAGACAAAAAAAGATAAACCAGAGAAAAACAAAGCAGACAAAAAAGAAGAAACAGAAACAAAAAAACCAGAAAAAGATTATTTTGCAGAAGAAAAAAGAATAGAAAAATTAAGGCAGTTAGTTGAAGCAATACTTTTTATGTCTCCTCAGCCAATTGAATTAAAAGAAATAGCAAAAATCTGTGAAACAAACGACTTAGAATTAATTTCTGAATTAATTAAAAGCTTAAAAGAATCATTAAACGAAAGAAAAAGCGGAACAGAAATTATAAGAGAAACAGAAGGATACAGAATGCAGGTTTTATCAGAATTAGAAGTAAAAGTAGCTCATTTAGCAGGTCCAACTAGATTTTCTAAAGGAGTAATGAAAACAATAGCCTATATTGCATTTAAACAACCAGTAAAACAATCAACTGTAATTAAATACAGAACAAATAAAGCTTATGATGAAATAAAAATTTTAGAAGAACAAGGATTTATTTCAAGAGAAAAAGCAGGAATAACTTATGTAATAAAAACAACAAAAAAGTTTTTACAATACTTCGGCGATAACGCAATAAGATTAACAAAAAACCCTGAATACGAATAACTATTTTTTAATAAAAGTTAATTCTAAAACTGAATTATTAAAATTAGAAGAAAATTTTTTTGGATTAATTTTTTCTTTTAAAGAAATTCTCTTTGAATAAGAAAATTTTTTTGATTTAACTAAAACAGTTTTTTCTTTTATTTCAACAGTTAAATCATTTCTTGAAATATTTTTTGGCAACTCAAAAGAAACTAAAACTTCTTTTGGAAAATAATGTGCTTCAGCTAAAAGAACAGAAAAATTTTTTGTTACCAAATGTTTTTCTGTTTCAGAATCAGTTTCAATTTCCTTTAATTCTTCTATTACAGGCAAATCATCTGAATTAAAATTAATAGTAAAACCCATAACAAAAGGCTGTTTTTCTTCCGGAAATTTATCCATCATTGAATCCATTAATTTGTCAATCATTTCCTCTACTTTATCCATGTCCATTGAAAATTTAATGACTTTTTTGTTTTTTTCTTTTTCCATTAAACCAACTCTAATCAAATATCTCTAATTAGTTTTTTAAACCTAATTAAGAAAAAAGTTAAAAAAAGTTTTTTTCTTCAAAAAAAATTAAAATAATTTTGTCTGGAATTTTTTATTTAAAGCTCTTTTTGAAGTATCCCATGAACTTCTTGCAAAAACAGGCAGAGAATTATTTAATTTAATCCAGTTCTCTAAAAATTTTACTGTAACTTCATCTCCAGGATAACCCGAACCAATATTGCCGTATTTTTCTGCTAATTTTTTTATTTCATTATCTCTTTCAGTTTTAGCAATAACTGAAGCCGCAGAAACAACAGGATAATTTAAATCAGCTTTATGCTCAGATTTAATAATGCAATCAAAAGATAAATAATTTTTTATTCTTTTAGTGAAATTTTCCTGAATTGAATCAGGAGAATCAACAAAAACAAGTTCAGGTTTTTCCTTTAAATTATTTAACAAAAATCCTATCCTCATTGCTTCAATTTCATTCAAAGATTTCCTGTTTCTTAATTCATCAATTTCTCTTGCAGAAACATGAACAGAATCAAAATCAAATACAACAGACTTAATTTCAGGAAGCATTCTTAATCTTTCTTTTTCAGATAAAAGCTTTGAATCTTTTACGCCTAACTCAATTAATTTTTCTTCATCTTTTTTTCTAATACAGCATACAGCCAAAACCATTGGCCCAAAAACCGGTCCTCTTCCTGCTTCATCTATTCCTGCAATAAGCATAATCTTCAATAAATAGAAAACACATAAAATATTAATAAGTTAATTGAAATCAAAGAACAAAAAGTATAGTTTAAAAGTATTACTATATACAAATTCTTGAATAACTCTATTTTTGATTTCACAAGAGGTAATTTAAAATGAAAATGACAATAAAAAATTTCAGAAGAGGCAGAAGAACACAGCATACAAACCAGTTTGTTTTAATAGCAGATTCAGTTGATACAAAAACAAAAGCTTCAGCTTTAATGGGAAAAAAAGTTGAATGGAAAAGTCCAGCAGGAAAATTAATTCAGGGAAAAATAAGCAGAATACACGGAGACAAAGGTGCAGTAATAGCAAGACTGGAAAAAGGTTTGCCTGGAACAGCAATAGGCGGAAAAATAACCATTAAAGAAAAAGCAGTTAAAAAAACAGCAGTAAAAACAAAAACTACTAAACCAAAAGACAAAAAATAACTCAAAAAGCTTTTAATCTTGTAACAAAACCTATTTAAATAAATTAAACTATAATACATAAGATTAAAACAAAAAGTTAGGGTCCCCTAACAATGAGGTGTATTTTATGGTAAACTATAAAGTAGAACACGACCGTCCTGGTTGCATTGGATGCGGAGCATGTGCAGCATTAGCTCCTGAATTCTGGGAAATGGATGCAGATGGAAAATCTGATTTAAAAAACTGCCAGAAAAAAGAAGAAAATAACGAAATTGTATTGGAATCATTAGACATAGAAGAAAAAGACTTTGAAAAACACAAAGAAGCAGCAAGCGCATGTCCAGTAAATGTAATCCACATAATTGAAAAAGAAACAGGAAAAAAAATAATTTAATTCATAAACTTTAAAGAGTTAGTTAAATGAAAAAAATATTGATTTTGCTTGCATTGATTGTGTTTGTTTTAGGTTGTATTCAGTCTTCAGCAGACACGCAAACAAAAAATACAGAAACAAAAACAAATGAATTAAATTCTAAAGTTAATATTCAAGGAAATGCAAAATATGTTTCTTTTACTCAAGAAGAATATAATACTGCAAGACAAGAAGGAAAAGTAATTTTACTTGAATTTTATGCTTTATGGTGTCCTTCATGCGTTGCACAAGAACCAATAGTACAAGAAGCATTTACAAAAATAGAAAACAAAAATGTAATTGGCTTCAGAGTAAATTACAATGATTCTGAAACAAATGAAAATGAAAAAGAATTAGCAAAAGAATTCGGCATAAGTTTACAGCACACTCATGTAGTTCTTAATTCTAAAGGAAAAGTAACAAAAAAAGCAATTGGAATGTGGAGTGAAGAAACAATAATAGAAGAAATAAACAAAGCATTAAATTAGATTAATTATGGCTGATGTATCATTAATTAGCGCCTTTATTTTAGGGTTTGCATCATTTTTTTTAAGCGTCTGCCTGCTTCCATTAATTCCTGCTTTTTTAACTTTTTTGGCTGGATCAAGTTTAGAAGAAATAAAAAATAATCCTGTTAAAGCCAAAGGAAAAATTTTCCTTAACACTGTTGCTTTTGTTTTAGGTTTAGCTTTGTTTTTTTCTTTAATTGGCGTTTTACTTCAAAGTGTTTTGTCTTCAATTGCATTTGATGCAAGAATTATTTTAGGTTATATTTTTGGAAGTATTATCATTATTTTTGGTTTAATGATGACCGGCTTAATTAAAATTCCTTTTTTAGAAAAAGAATACAAATTAAAAGTTCAGGGAAAAACTTCTTTGTTTAAGTCTTTTTTATTTGGAGCAGCTTTTGGTATAGGCTGGAGTCCTTGTGTCAGTCCGTTTTTAGGATTAATTTTAACTATTGCAATAACCCAGCCGGTTGAAGCTTTTCCTTTATTGTTTACTTATTCTTTAGGTTTAGGAACTCCTTTTTTATTAGTAGGATTATTTGTTTCAAGAGCTTCATCTTTTTTAAACAAACTTGCACCTTACATGAAAAAATTAAATTTAATTTTTGGAATAATATTTATTATTCTAGGAATATTAATTTTCACTAATACTCTTTCAATGATAGTTAATTCATTGATTCCGGTTGAATGGCTTACTTCTTTAACTGAATTAGAAAATGCAATAATAAAATAAAAAAGAAAAAATAAAAGAAAATCAAAATTATTTTTTTCTGACTGATTTTCTTTTTGTTCTTGTTTTAGCTTTTGTAGTTCTTGTTTTTTTTGCTTTAATTTTTTTTGAAACTTTAACAGTTTTAGCTTTTCTGACTTTTAATTTTGTCTGTGAAAAACCTAAATTGCTTTTAATTTCATTGAATAAAGCATTTATTTTTTGTATTGGCATTTAATCCCTCCGTTTTTGGTTAAAAGAATTTATAAGTATACATAACCTAGCTGCAAAAAAAAGATTAAAAGTGGTTTAAGCAACCACTTCAATATGCAACCTCTTTTTTAATTCTCTATATCTGTTTCTGATTGTAACTTCAGTTACTCCAGCAACATTTGCAACTTCTTTCTGGGTTCTTCTTTCTCCCTTTAATAAACCTGCAATATATACTGCTGCTGCTGCAACTCCTGTCGGACCTCTTCCTGAAATTAATCCGTTTCCTATTGCTTCTTCTAAGATTTTTCTTCCTTCTTCTTGTACTTCACCTGACAAGTTTAATTCAGATGCAAATCTTGGAATATAATGAATTGGATTAGTTAAAGGTACTTCAAGTTTTAATTCTCTGACTAAAAACCTATAAGTTCTTCCGATTTCTTTTTTGGTTAATCCTGAAGCTTCAGCCATTTCATTTAATGTTCTTGGAACATGATATGTTCTGCAGACTGTATAAAGAACTGCTGCTACAACTGCTTCAATTAATCTTCCTCTGATTAATCCTTTTTTGACTGTTTTTCTGTATAATAATGCTGCTGCTTCAACCAATGAATCAGGAATATTCAAATAAGATGCAACTCTCCTTAATTCAGTTAAAGCAATAGATAAATTTCTCTGCATTGAACTTGAAATTGAAGCTCTTTTATGCCATTTAATTAACCTATACATTTGAGCTCTTGATTTAGATGAAAGTTTGTTTCCTCTTAAATCAGTTCCTCTTCTGTCAATCATTGTAACTAAACCTTTGTTTAGTTTAACATATTTCATTGGACTTCCGGTTCTTGCTCTTTCTTCAAATTGATCAGAATCAAAACTTCTCCATTCTTTTCCTTGGTCAATTTCATCTTCTTCTAATACTAACCCGCAGTCTTTGCAGATTAATTCTCCTTTTTCAGACTCTCTTCTTATATTTTTGCTTTTACATTCAGGGCATTCAGCCATTAAAACTCACCTTCTTTAAAATAAAAATAATTTATTACACGAAATAAATTCGCTACAATACGTTTTGATGTACTGAAGTAAAATGTGAATAAATTAGTATACACTATAATAAATATGTCGTTAAGTAGTATTTAAATGTTTTGGTTCAGGATTCCTTTAAAAAGAAAGTTAGTTTAGCCTAATAACAGCAAATTTATGTAAATTAAGCTGTTTTTGGAGTTTTTTAATTAATAGTCTTATAATAAGAAATATTAAAATTTGTTTTGTTCTGTTTTCTTATTGATTAAATATGGGTACTGCTTTAGGAGACTTAATTGAAAAAGAAATAATTGATTTAGATTCACTTAAAGGACAAATTTTAGGAATTGACTCTTTTAACATACTTTATCAGTTTCTTTCAAATATTAGAGGACCTGATGGAAGCCCTTTAATGAATGCAGAAGGAAACATAACTTCTCATTTAACAGGATTATTTTATAGGACAACTAACTTGTTAAACAGAGATATAAAACCTGTATTTGTTTTTGATGGAAAAGCTCATGCATTAAAACAAAAAACAAGAGAAAAACGAAGGGCAATCAGAACTGCAGCAGAAAAAAAAATGCTTGAAGCCAGAGAAAAAGGAGATTTAGAAACAGCAAAAAAGTTCGCTCAGCAATCTTCAAGATTAACTAAAGAAATGGTTGAAGAAGCAAAACAATTAGTTGAATTTATGGGTTTAACTGCTATTCAGGCTAAATCAGACGGCGAAGCACAAATTTCTTTAATGACAGAAAAAGGAAAATTAAATGGTTGTGTAAGCCAGGATTTTGATTCATTATTATTTGGAACGCCTGTTTTACTTAGAAATATTACTATTGGCGGAAAAAGAAAAGTTCCCGGAAGAAATATTTATTTTGATGTTTTTCCGGAAAAAATTGAATTAAATAAAGCATTAGAAAAAAATGAAATTGACAGAAAAAAATTAGTTTGGATTGCAATTTTAATTGGAAATGATTTTAATGAAAAGTTTCCTAAAATTGGCCCAAAAACTGCATTAAAATTAGTTAAACAAAATGATTCTTTTGAAGATATAATAAAAGAAACAAAACATAAAATTGACTTTGATTTTAAAGAAATAGAAAAAATTTTTTTAAAACCACTCTATGAAGATGACTTTAAAATTGAATTTAATCCTCCAAATAAAGAAAAAGTACTTGAATTATTATGTGAAAAACACCAGTTCAGCAGGGAAAGAGTTGAAAATACATTAAAAAAATTAGAGAAAAAAACAGAAGAAAAAGGACAGCAAAGTTCTTTGAATCAATGGTTTTAATGAAAAATTAACCATAATTAATGTATCAAATAGGAACATATTTAAATCAAATATAATACATATATTATTGTAACAGGTAATTTAATGAATGTAATTTTTAAAGGAAAAACAAAAGAAATATTAGAAGAAATGGTTGAAGAAGGCTATGCAAACACTCAATCTGAAGCTGTAAGATTAGCAGTAATAAATTTTGGAAAAGAATATTTTAACGAAAATGAACTTGTAAATCAAAAAATAGACAGAATAGATAAACAAATAAGAGATGGCAAAAGAAAGCTTCTTAATGCAAAACAGGCATTAGGAAAATACTCAGAACATTTAAAGTAATCAATATGTATAAACTTGTTTTTGATGAAGACTGGTCAAAATATTTCAATAAACTCGACAACTTAATAAAAGAAAGAACTGCTAAAAAAATTAAAAAAATTATTGAATTTCCACAAAAAAGGCATTTAAAAAAAAGCGCGAATTATTTTGTGGACGAAATAGGCCAAAGCAGAATTATCTACCGAATATTTGAACAACAAAAAGAAGTAAGATTCTATTTTATAGGAAACCACAAAGAATACGAAAAATGGTATAAAAGCTTTTTTTAATTAAAACATAAATTTTAAGAAACAACCATTCTAAATTTTTATTTGATAACATGAATTTAATTCCAAAAAAAATAATAAAAAAAGCAGTTGAAAAAATAGTTGCAAGATATAAAATTTCAGCTGAACAAGCCGAACAAATTTTTTTAGATGAAGCAGTGAAAAACAAGAAGTTCATGAAAAATGTATTAGAGTTTTCTGAAAAAAGGAATTTTGAGAAATGGCATGAATACAAAAAATTAATGAAAAAAACCAAAAAAACAATTTATTATTTTTTAAGGCAGTATAAACATGAACCAGAAGAAAAAGTAAAAGAAAAATTAATTGAATTAAAAAATGCTTTAGAAAAAGAAAAAAAACTAGAAAAAACAGTTTTACTGCATAAAGAATTGCTTTCAATGCATATTTCTTCTAAAGAAAGAATTAATTCATATGAAAAATTTTATGAAAAAATTTTTGCTGTTACAGGAATTCCAAAAACAGTTTTAGATGTTTCCTGTGGTTTTAATTATTTTTCAGTTCCTTTTATGAAAACAAAAAAGTTATTTTATGTCGGAACAGAACACAAAAAAGAATTTGTTAAAGAAATAAATGATTATTTTGAGTTAATTAAAAACTATTCTGAAATAAAAGGAAAAGGAGTTTTATTTGATTTAAAAGAAACTGATTTTGATTCAAGAAATGAATTACTTTACTTAAATAACGAAAAAACATTTGATGTAGCTTTTTTGTTTAAGTTAATTCCAGTAATGGAAAGAGAAAAAAAAGGAGTAACACAAAACTTAATTGATGTTATTCCTGCTGAATGGATTGTATTAAGTGCTTCAAGAGAATCAATGACAAAAAAAGAAAAAATTTCTTTTCGTGAAACTGCAGCAATAAATAAATTTATTAAAGAAAACGCACTTTATTTAAGTGCAAAAATTGAATTTGAAAACGAAATAATTTTCATTGTAAAGAGAGAATAAAAATGGAAAAATACGAATATGAAGAAATAAAAAAGAAAATAATTCAGAAAAGAAAACAAGGAACAACAGATGAAGAATTAACTAAATTTTTAGAGTTATCAGGTTATCCTTTAAGTTTATTAGAAGACGCAAGATTAGAAGAACTAAAAACCATGAAAAAAACAAAACAATACAAACAAGAAGAAGAAAATAATCATTTAATAATTAAAGTAACAGGAATGCTTTTTGTTTTAAGTGCATTAATTGAATTATTTTATTTTTTTATTTCAGTTTCATATGATGTTTATTCTCTTTCATCAAATGAATTTATTGCTTTTAGTGCATTGCTTTTATTTACTTTAATTTCTTTTAGTTTAGGTTTTGGTTTATATAAAATGAAATTCTGGGCTTATGTTCCTGCAAAAATACTTTTAGTTTTAAGGGCAATTTTATTAGGAATACTTGTTTTAATGAATTTTACTTTTTTTGTTTTCATTATTTTTCTGGATTTAATTTTAGCAGTAATATTATTTTTTATTAAACCTTATTTTTTAACAACTAAATTAAAAAAAGCAAGAAATGATATGATGAAAGAATTAAAAATAAAAAACAAAAAAGAAGTCTGGGAAAACTAAACTAAAAAAAACTAATAATTCAAGGAGGAAATCAAATGAAAAAAAAAGCAATAATAATGGGAGCTGCCGGAAGAGACTTCCATGACTTTAACTCTTATTTCAGAGACAATGAAGAATACGAAATTGAATGTTTTACTGCAACACAAATTCCAGGAATAGAAAACAGAATTTATCCTTTTGAATTAACAGGAAAACTTTATCCAAACGGAATCCCAATTAAAGACGAAAAAAATTTAGTTGAATTAATTAAAGAAAAAAACATTGATGTAGTGTTTTTGTCTTATTCTGATTTAGCTTTTGATTATGTCATGAAAAAAGCTTCTTTGGTTTTAAGTACAGGCGCTTCATTTCAGTTGCTTGGACCAAAAGCCATGCAGTTAAAATCATCTAAACCAGTAATAGCAGTTAATGCAGTAAGAACCGGCTGCGGCAAAAGCCAGACAACAAGATTTATTGCAGAAATCTTAAAGAAAAAAGAAAAAAAATTTGTTGTAATAAGAGAACCAATGCCTTATGGAAATTTAGTTGAACAAAAAGTAATGCGTTTTTCTGAATACTCTGATTTAGAAAAACATAAATGCACTATAGAAGAAATGGAAGAATTTGAACCTCATATAGAAAAAGGAAATGTTTTATTTGCAGGAGTAGATTATAAAGCAATATTAAATGAAGCAGAAAAAGAATCTGAAATAATTTTATGGGACGGGGGGAACAATGAATTTAGTTTTTATAAAACAGATTTATTGTTTGTTATAGTTGATCCATTTAGAACAGGACATGAATTAACTTTTCATCCAGGCATGGCAAACTTTCTGATGGCTGATGTTATAATTATAAATAAAGTTAATACAGCAGAAAAAAATGAAGTAGAAAAATTAAAAGAAAACATTAAGCAATGGAATCCAAAAGCAAAAGTAATTGAATGCAATTCAAAATTAATTTTAGAAAAAGAAATTAATTTAACTGGAAAAAAAGTTTTAGTTATTGAAGACGGTCCAACTGTAACTCACGGAGGAATGAATACTGGTGCAGCAACAGTTATTGCAAAAGAAAAAAAAGCAAAAATAATTGACCCAAAACCTTTTGCAGTTAAATCTATTCAGGAAACATTTGAAAAATACCCGCATTTAAATAAAATTCTGCCTGCAATGGGTTATGGAAAAAAACAAATCAAAGACTTAGAAGAAACAATAAATAAAATTGAATGTGATTTAGTTTTAAGCGGAACTCCAATTGATTTAAGTAAAATAATTAAAACAAACAAAAAAATAATTCGCGTTAAATATGATTTAGAAGAAATCAATTCAGGAGAAATAGAAAAAGAAATTAATAAAATCCTAAAATGATTTTTCTTTTTCGTTGATTCACGTACAAAAATAAAATTAAAAGCATTCTTTTTCAGTTTTTGAATGGAAAAGAAATTTTATTTAGATACTTCAATATGGATTGATTATTTAGAAGACAGAAAAGACATTTTAAAGCCTTTAGGAGAATTTGCCTTTCAGTTTTTAAAAAAATGCAGGAAAGAAAAAGCAAGAATAATTGTTTCAGATATTGTAATAAAAGAACTTAAAAGGCAGGTATCAGAAGAAAAAATCCAGAATATGCTTTCAGATTTTTCAGATTTAATTATTAAACTGAAACATTCAGAAAAACAATTTAATGAAGCTGATAAGTTATGGGAAAAAAATAATAAAGAATTTCCTTCAGCTGACATTTTACATTCAATTATTGCAAGAGATGAAAATGCAATTCTTGTAAGCAGAGACAGGCATTTCAATGAAATTGAAATTATTGAAAGTTATTTACCAGAAGAATTATAATCTAAATCGTGTTCTTTTCTGAGTTCTTTCATTAATTCTTCGCTTCCTTCATTTTCTCTCCATTTAATAAATTCTTCACTTGACTTAAATCTTCCCTGCCCTCTGAATTTCCCTTTATAAGAAAGCAGTTTCTCCCATTGCTTTTCAATTCTTCTTTCTTTTTCTAATTCAGCTAATTTAATTCTGATTGCATCTCTGATGAATTCAGTTTTAGTTGAATAATTAAAATCCTTTAATGCTTTAGAAATCTGTTTGGCTATTCTTTCATCTAATTTAATACTAATATTCTCCATAATACAAAGTAATACATAGTAGTATTTAAAAATTATTCTGTTGTTTTAAAACTTCCTCTTAAAGGAACAAAAACAAAAAATCCTTCCAAAAAATCTTTTTTTAATGGTTTTCCGTTAAATTTAGTTACTGACTGAATTACCTGAGAAAATTTATCGCCTACTGGTGCAACAGCAGTTCCTTTTTCTTTTATGGAATCAAATAAGTTTTTTGGAATAAAAGGACAGGCAGCAGAAATTAAAATTCTGTTAAATTTTTCTTTTTTAAAATCGTTTTTTACTGCATCTAACTGAATTAATTTAATGTTTTTTCTTTTTTTTATTTCAGGATTAGCTTGTGCTTTTTCTTTTAATTCTTTTATTAATTCAACTGCAGTAACCCTTCCTTTTTTTCCTGTTATTTCTGAAAGCAAACAAGCAGTATAACCTGAACCGCTTCCTACATCTAAAACAGTCATTCCTTCTTTTACATTTAACATTTCCAGCATGACTGCAATAGTATAAGGCTGAGAAATCGTTTGATTAAAACCTATTGAAAAAGCTTCATTTTCATATGCATTTAATTTCATTTCTTCTTCAAAGAATTCTTCTCTTTTAACTTTTAAGAAAGCGTTTTCAACTGCTTTTGTTTTTATTGCATTCACTTCTTTTAAATGAAATACAAGTTTTTTTCTTTCTAATTCAAAATCAAACATAAAAAAAACTGTTTTAGAAAACTTAATTTAATTATATTTAAAAATCAAGCAAAGGCAATAAATCAGTGAATTCAAATTCTGGTTTTATTTTTCCTTTAATTTTTTCTTTGTTTCTGTTTATCCATACAGTAGTAAAACCTAATTTTTTTGCAGGAACTACATCATGAATATAACTGGCACCTACATGCAAAACTTGTTTTTTAGGGATTTCAAATACTTCAAGCATTTTTTTCCAGTGCCCAAAAGAAGGCTTATAAGATTTAATTTGCTCTGCAGTTATTACTCCATCAAAATCTATGTTAATTAATTCAATGGATTTTTTTATGATTTTATCATCAATGTTTGATAAAATCACTAATTTATGTTTTTCTTTTAGTTTTTTTAAGACAGTTTTTGTTTCAGGAAAAGGAGGCCAAAAATAAATTAAATCAGAAAAAGATTCTGCTTCTTTACCTGAAAGTTTAACATTAAATTTTTTAAATAATTCAATGACACTTAACTGCAGTATTTCTGAATATTTTTTGTATTGTTTTTGTTCAATTTCAAGTTCTGTTTCAATATATTTTTCAGGCAAACTTTAAATATTTAAAGAAACTTTTTTGTTTTCAAGTAAATTTTTAAATGCTTTTTTCATTCCTGTTTCCCAATCAATTAAAGTTCCATAACAATCAAAACTAATTAATTTAAATTCATTCAATCAAAAAACCTCTTTATTATTAATTGAATTAAATGTTTTTTTAATTTTTTTTATTGCCCAGTCAAGTTCTTTTTTTGACGCAATTAAAGGAGGCGCTAATCTTATGACTTGGTCGTGTGTTTCTTTTGCTAAAATTCCATTTTCTAAAAGTTTTAAACAAAAAGGTTTTGCTGTAGAAAACTCTTTTTTTATTTCAATTCCAATAAATAATCCTTGCCCTCTTATTTTTTTAATAAACGAAAAATTAAGTTTCTTTAATTCATTCAAAAAATATTCTCCGTTAATTCTGCTTTTTTCACATAAATTTTCTTCTTTAATTACTTTAATTGATTCTAAGCCTACAGCACAAGCCAAAGGATTTCCTCCAAAAGTGCTTCCATGGTCTCCTGGATTAAATACATTCATTACTTCTTTTGAAGAAATCATTGCAGAAACAGGCATTACGCCTCCGCCTAAAGCTTTTCCTACAATTAAAATATCTGGTTTAATATTTTCATGCTGGAAAGCAAACATTTTTCCTGTTCTGCCAAAACCTGTCTGAACTTCATCTAAAATTAATAAAACATTTTTTTCAGAACAAATTTTCTTTACTTCTTTAAGATAATTTTTTGAAGGAAAAATTATTCCTCCTTCTCCTTGAATTGGTTCAATCAAAAAACCAGCTGTATTTTTGTTTATTGCTTTTTTTAATGCTTTAATGTCATTAAATTCAATTAATTTAAATCCATCACAAAAAGGACCAAAACCGTTTTTGTATTGTTCTTCAGAAGAAAAACCAACAATAGTTGTAGTTCTTCCATGAAAATTATTCTTGCATACAATAATGTTTGCTTTATTTTTTTTTATTTTTTTAATTTCATAAGCCCATTTTCTTGCTGCTTTAATTGCAGTTTCAACTGCTTCAGCTCCTGAATTCATTGGTAAAGCTTTACTTAATCCACTGACTTTAACTAATTCTT
>JAJRVL010000003.1 GCA_024277355.1 archaeon | reverse complement strand
AATCAATTGAAGCACAAGTAATATCATCAAAATTTACTCCTTTGATTTCTAATTCTCCTTTTTCAATTGCTTTTTTTATATCTTTATCTGATAAAATTGTCATTAAAAATTCCTCCAATTAGGGTTGCCTTATTTTGTTTAGTTTCTTTAATATTATTAATGAACTTTTTTAAAAATCTTTTGTGTTATTATTAACTAGTGATATAATGGAATTTAAATCAAAAATTACTAAATTAATTAAATGCGGCGACAATGAAAACAATTTTCAGATAATGCAGTTTGAAAAACCAAAAGATTTTTCTTTTACTTCAGGACAGTTTATTATGGTTGGCTGTGCTGACTTTAAACTTAAAACTAATCCTAAACTGCTTAAATGGAGTTCTTTTTCTGTTGCAAGTGCTCCTTTTCAGGAATACTTTGAATTATGCATTAGAATTCATTCAACTGAAGGATTAACTAATCATTTAGGAAAAAAACAAGCAGGAGATGAACTTATTGTTAAAGGTCCTTTTGGGCATTTTATGTTAAACAATGAATTCAAAGAAATTGCGTTTATTGCTTTAGGAACAGGAATTGCTCCTTTAATTTCAATGATTAGAACTTTACTGCATGAAAATGATGAAAGACCTATAACTTTATTTTATGGTTTTAGAAATGGAGAATGCTTTTTGTATGAAAAAGAATTAACTGAATTAACTGAAAAACATAAAAATTTCAGGTTTTATTCTGTTGCAAGTCATCCGGGAGAAAACTGGACTGGAAAAAAAGGTTTTGTTCAGGATTTAATTAAAGACACTGATTTTTCTTCTCCAATAAAAGAAATTCATTTTTATTTATGCGGTATTCCTAAAGCAATTGAATCAATCAATGAATTTCTTATAGAACAAGGCTTTGAAAAAGAAAAAATCTTTTTTGAGAAATGGTAGTTTAGCCTTTAACTTCTTTTTCTTTTTTTATTAATTATTTTATTTACTTTAATATCTTTAATGAAACTAATAATCTTCCAATAATTAAATTAGGTTTGCTTAATGATGCCTGCTTGTTTGTCCATTTATGTGCTAAAGCATAATTCATTAAACTTACAATTTCTCCATCTTCAAATTTCATTAAGGGTTCTGGTTCAAAAACTATTTTTTTTTCTCTGTAAAAATAATTAAGTTTATTTAGAAATAAATCATCATCAAATGAATCAAATAATTCAATTAAATCTGCTTTTTTTCCTTTTATAACTACATATTTTTTTTCAGTGCATTTTTCTCCTGTGCTGATAAAAGTTTTTTCAGGAAAGCAAACCATTTCTTTTGAATCTGTAGCAATAATTTTGAATGCTGATTCACTAAAAGGAATTGAACCTCTTTTTACAACCATAAATGCTGCAATATAATTGACAAGAGAATCAGTTTTATTGAAATTTTTTTCTTTAATCTGCACTTTTTGGTTTAACCAACTAATGTTTCCTTGGTTTTCTTCTATATTGTATACTGAATATTTTTCTCCTTCATCAACTAAAATATAATCAATGTGTTTAGTTTCAATTGGATTCAAACCAGATAAAATTAATGCCCTGTCTCTTAAAGGAGGTGCTTTTTTCATTCCAAGAGTTATTAAGTTTGTCTGTTTAAAGAAATCTTCCGGAAAAACAACTGAATCTAATGGTAATTCTTTAAGTTTTTTTATTGCATTAAAATCTTTCTGAGTTAAATCTGGTTTTCTTTCAAGTTCTGGAACTGAAAACAACAGTAATAAAATCAAAAAAGTCATTGAAAGAAATGTTTTGATTTTATCTGCATTAGGAACTATTTTATTTAATGAAACTTTAGATAATGCAACAGCACTGAAAAAAGCAAGCGGAAAAATAATAAAAGCAATAACTCTTGAAGGAACATTAATTCCTAATTCAAGCAAGGTATTTAAGTCAATAAACCAGTAATATTGTGTTACTGCAATAACTGAAAAAAACCAGAATAACAAAAACAAATAAGTTCTTGTAAGTTCTTTTCTTATCAACCAAATACCAAAAAATCCAGCAAAAATAAAGAAATTAGGTTCAGTTAATTCTTGAAAAGCAAGCGGACTAATCATCCATTCAGCAGAATATTTTAAAAAACCCTCTGAAAGAACCATAAATCCTCCTAAATTATTTTCACTGAATAAATTGTTTATTAGGTTATATGGAATAAATAAAACCAAAAAACCAGCAAAAAAATACAGAGTTTGTTTTATATTTTTTTTTGTTATTTTTTCAGTGAACAAAAAATAAATCAATATTAAAATAAAGCTTAATGGCCAGGAAGAATGTGTAATTGAATGAAATCCCAGAATTAATCCTGCTAAAAAAAATTTTTTCTTAGCAAAAAAATAAACTGCAGCTAAAATCAATGAAAGAGCTATTGATTGAGGCAATGGAAAACCAAAACCAGGAACTTTTGTTGTTATGGATATACTAATTGCAAAAAAAGTAGTCAACAATGCAATTTTTTGGTCATGTGAAAAAAGAAATGCAAGTTTATAAGTAAAAAAAACAAATACAATTGAAAAAATAAAAGCAATTACTGCTATTGCAGTCCCTATAGACAGTATTGTAGTTAATCCAGCTGTCATTAAATGAAATCCTTTAGGATAAAAAGCGTCATAACCAATAAAAGAAATGTCCTGAATTATTAATTCTATCCAACGATAATGTGTTGATATATCAGACGCAATAAGATATTTTGGAATAGAAAACAAAAATAAATGAAGAGTTTTAAAAATAAAAGCAATAACTATAAGAATTTTAAGAAAATATAGGGAATAATCTTTTTGAATTTTTTTGATTGAATTTTGTAAATTTGCTGTTAAATTCATTGAATATTATGTAATCCAACAATATTTTAAAGAAATACAGAAAATATTCATATGAAAACAATTATTAGGCTTTTTTCTTTTATTATTATTGTGATGAACTAGGCTGATATGAGCGTTAAGCAATGATTAAGATTATGAGTTCTGAAATCTTTTTAAAAAAAAAGACTTATCAAAAAACTGAGGAATGAATTCCTCAGAAACCTTTTTAGAAAAAAGATTTATCAAAAAACTGAGGGATAAATCTCTCTGAAACTCTTGACCACAAGGTTTTTAAGGTTGTTTTTTCCATAATTAATTAACTGTATTAGTATGAACAAGAAAACTGATTCTTTTAGTATTATAAATTTTAACAGATTATTTTTTTTACTTAAATAAATTTATGGAGGAAGAAAAATGCCATTCAACAAAGGTTTTAGTAACAACAACAGACAAATGTTCAAAATAAACTGTTCTGAATGCGGCCAGGAAACTGAAGTTCCATTTAAACCAGATGGACAAAGACCTGTTTACTGCAGAGAATGTTACCAAAAACACAAACCAAAAAGAAGATTTGATTAATTCAATTATAATTTTTATTTAATTGAATAATTATTAAATCTTTTCTATTTCTTTTTTTATTTTTTTTTTATTTCCATTTTAACTATTTTGCATCCGCTTGTTTCTTTTATTTTAATTTTAATTTCTTTAAAATCTAATATTTCATTTTCTTTTGGAAAACGGTCAATTTTATTAAAAATATAACCTCCAATAGTCTTAAATCCGTCTTTTGATATATTTGTTTTAAGGGTTTCATTTATTTTATTTAAGTTAACGCTTCCGCTTGATTCAATTGTGTCTGCATTAATTTTTGTTATACTGTTTTCTCTTTCGCTTTCATCAAAGATTTCTCCTACTAATTCTTCTAATAAATCTTCTAAGGTAACCAATCCAATTACTCTTCCTTTTCTGTTTACAATCATTGCAATATGTCTTTTCCTTTTCTGTAATTCTTTCAGCAAAACATCTGCTTTAGTTGAATCAGGAATAAACAATACAGGCATCATTACATCTTTAACTGAAATATTTGAAATAGAACTTTCTTTCAAATAAGGAATTAAATCTTTTAAGTATAATATTCCAACAACATTTTCAGGAACTTCTTTGAATACAGGAATCCTGGAAAAAGGCTTTAATTCAATTAATTTCAGTAATTCATTTAATTTTGCCTGTTCGGAAATTCCGGTTACTTGATTTAAAGGAGTCATTATTTCTTCTAATGGAATTTCATCTAATTTTGTTGCTTTAGTTATTATTTCATGTTCTATTTCATCTATTGTGCCGTCTTCTCTTCCAATAGTAACCATTGTTTTGAATTCCTCTAGAGTCATAGTGTTTTCTTTTAATGGGCCTCCAAAAAAATTAATTAAAGTTTCAGTAATATAGTTTAAAAAAACTATTAAAGGAGAAAAAACTTTTGACAAAAACAACAAAGGTTTTGCCGCCATTAAAGAAATTTTTTCGTTTTTTCTTGTAGCAATTCCTTTTGGAGTTATTTCTCCAAAAGTTAAAATCAAAAAAGTCATTCCGCCTGTTGCAATTGCAATTCCTGCTGCTTCGCTTAATCCTGCTTTTAAGCTTAAAGAAACAGCCAGTTCAGCTGAAATAATTGAAGCAAAAACATTAACTAAATTATTTCCAATTAAAATTGTTGTAAGCATTTTATGGGGATTTGATTTTAGTTTCTGGACTCTTAATGCATTTTTTGTTTTATTCTGAATCATTCTTTTTAATGCAATTCTGTCTAATGAAATCAAGGCAGTTTCAACAGCAGAAAAAAATCCACTTAAAATAATCAATAAAACTAAAAGCAAAATACTTAACCAGAAAGGAAATAACATAATTTATCGCAACCAAACCAATAACATAAAAGATTTTCACTTTAAAAACTTTTGCATCCATTAGTTATGTATTAAAAAAGAAATATCAGAATAACACTATTTTTTTCTTAAATGAAAATTTTTAACAGTTTATTGTTAATATAATGGCGTTATTTTTCTATTTTTTTATAATCGGAGTTGATTAATTGAAGTTCAGTGAACTAAACATAAATGAAAATATAAAGAAAGCCTTACAAAATAAAGGTTTTGTTAAACCATCAGAAGTACAGGAAAAAGTTATTCCTTCAGCTTTAGATGGAAAAGATTTAGTTGGAAAATCCAAAACAGGAACAGGAAAAACAGCGGCTTTTGCTATTCCTTTAATTCAAAAAATAATTAAAGGACAAAGCTGTTCTGCTTTAATTGTTGTTCCAACAAGAGAATTAGCTTTACAGGTAAAAGAAGAAATTGCATCAATTGCAGTTGGCAGTTCTATTAAATCAATGGCTGTTTTTGGCGGACAAAGCATTAACAGGCAGATTGAATTGCTTAGAAGAAGGCCTGAAATAATTGTTGGGACTCCAGGAAGATTACTTGATTTAATTTCAAGAAAAATTTTATTTTTTAATAAAACAAAATTTTTGGTTTTAGATGAAGCAGACAAAATGTTTGACATGGGTTTTAGAGAAGATGTTTCAAAAATAATTTCTTTTCTTCCAAAAGAAAGACAGTCATTAGTTTTTTCTGCTACAATGCCCGAAGAAATTCTTGATTTAATTAACAGGCATTTAAAGCATGATAGAATTGTTTTTGATTTAAGTGAAGACAATGCTCCAGTACAGCAGATTAAACAATTTTATTTAATGGTTGACAATAAAAAGAAATTCAATGCTTTATTTGATGTTCTTTCAAATGATGATTCAAAAACACTTGTTTTTTGCAGAACTAAAAGAACTGTTGACTGGATTGAAAGACAGTTTTTAAAAAGAAAAATCAGAGTCCTTGCAATTCATGGAGACAAAAAACAAAATATGAGAACCAGAATAATTGAAGAATTCAAAAAATCAAAAGACGGCATTTTAATTGCAACCGATGTTGTTGCAAGAGGAATTCATGTTGATGATATAGGCAATGTAATTAATTTTGATTTCCCACAGGAATCAGAAACTTATTTGCACAGAATTGGCAGAACTGCAAGACAAGGAAGAACCGGAAGAGCAATCAGTTTTTGTTCTAATTTAATGGAATATGACGTCCTTGAAAGAATTGGCACAAGAAACAATACAGTAATACAGCAGTTACAATGATTTAGCTGTATTTTCTTTTTCTTTTTTTATTGTTTTAATTAAATTATATACAGCTGAAGCAATAAAAATTACCTGCAATACAATAAAAATTAAATCCTGAATATAAACACTGTAAATTGCAAGACATAATCCTCCGAGAATAAATAAAATATCTTCTTTTTTTCTTGCAGTAATAATTACTCCGCTTGAAATAAGTAGTAAACCTAAAATTCCAATTAATTTGAATAAATCAAAACTCCCAATTAAATCCAAACTCATTTTTTCACCAATTAATTATAAATATTTGTTCTGTCATATGCCTGGTAATCTGCGCCTTCAACACAGGTTTCCATTCTGCATTCCAATCCCTGATTGCAGTAATATCTTCCAGTAATCATTCCAAATTCATCTGTTCCAACATATTGACAGCAGGACTGTCCAGAGTTCCCGCATGCTTCTGAATCAGAATCATTTGCTGAATCATAATAACCAGTATTTGGGTTGTCATATTGACCTAAATATTCTGTTTCATTACAACCGCTTAAAAAAACAGCCAGAAAAAGAATTCCAAAAACCAATATTTTTTTATTCATGAAATTATTTAAATAGAATTAACTTAAAAAAGTTATCATGCCTTCTGGATTTGTAAGAAAGCGTGTTGTTTGAGATAAGATGTTTGAAATTCATATTATTTCCTCTTATAAATGTTATTGTGGTGGTCAAATCTGTCAAATAAAATAAAGTTTTTTTCTTTGAAGACTTTGAATAATAAAACAAAGCTTTTGTCTATGTGGACTCTTTTGGATTCCTTTTCATCGTGCCTTAAATTTTTGTAAAAGTCTATTGTGTTCAAATCTCTTGACGCTATTTCTTCAACTTTTTTCATTATTGCTTCATATCTTTTTCTGTCTTTTTTGTATAATTTAGTTAGTGTTTCTTCTAGCTCGTCGCTGAAGTCATACTTGAAAGGCATTATTTTTCCTCAATTATTTTTCTGAGGTCTTTAACACTTCTGCTTCTAAAACCATATTTCTTGATATGTCTGTTACAAGATTCAATTACTTCCTTTATCACTTCTTCTTTTACTTCTTTGTCTACAAATTCGTCTCCATACATTTCTGCAAATTTATCTAATGCTTCTCCTTTGTCATTCAGTCCGTATTTTTCTTTGACTACTCCAAGCACTCTGCTTGTATATTCATCTACTTTAACATTTATAGCAACACTTTTACTCATATAACTTCACCTAACATGAAATTAGTTCAACTAATTTATAAATTTATCTTTCTTTCTGCTCGGCGTGATTAAATAATCCCACCTTCCAGATTTGCTTTTAGTTTGTGGGAAGTTTGTGGTAAGCGGTTTGAAGTTCACTTAATCACTTTTTAAGTAAGAGCAGACAATAGGAGTTTCTGATGTGGAGTAAACAAAGTAATATTCTCCTTTTTCTAATGTTTTATCAAAATCAATTTTAACTGGAGAAAAACTTTCTACTTCATCACAAAATGAAGGATTTTCTGTTGTAGTGCTGAATTGGGTTTCAGGAGAAATGTTAATGCATTTGTCTTGAATTCCTGTGATTTTAGAACTTGAATATCTTAAAAGAATACAACTTGAAGAAGAACTCAAACAAGCTCTTTGGCACAGTTTTTCATCATCTGATTTAATAACAAGAAATTTTTCGTTTTCTAAACACGCTAAAGGAGTAAATTCGAAGGTTGAAGGCTGTTTGTATGTTGCAGTTTTTTCTAATGCAAGTTTAAAGTCATTCATTAATTTTTCCGTGTCATTAAAGCATTTTTGGTTTTCTAATTGTTTTTGTAGCGGGTCTGCAAAAAAGCCTTGTGTCCACAGAAATAAAATAATCAAAACAAGCAATGCAACTATTATAGGAACTGCTTTATTATTTTTCCAATTCATTTCAATTATTATTAAGAATTAGTTGTATTTAATGGTTATTGTCTGCTCGTCAGTCCTTTTTCTTTGAGGAAAAATTCCCGCCTCCCGGATTTGCACCGGGGACCTCTCGGTGTCCGATTTCGATCGGACGGAACGATACAGTACTTCGCTTTTGCTCAGAGTACAGTTGTCATCCCTTAACACTTTTTTCAGTGTTCAACAAAAACTACAGCCGAGCGCACTACTACTATGCAAAGGCGGGATAAAAAATCTGATTAATATTTACTGTTTTGAAGGATTTAAAGCTTTTTCGTATAAAACTGGAACTATAACTGAAACCCATAAACCCAATAAAACCATTAAACTAAACTGAATTGATTCAGATAAATTATATGGCTTTAAAATTATTGGGATTGTTAATAAAATCATTCCAATAAAACCAATTAAAGTTTTAGTTAAAACATCTTTTTTTGATAGTCTTTTTTGTTTGAATTCTATTTCTCTTAAAAAGAAAAATCCTCCGTAATAACCAAAAAATAATCCGCCGTAAACAAACTTTGGAATAAAAATCAACAAAAGTATTGCAATAACTAATAATACTGCGACAATAATTTCATCCTGTATTTTGCTTAATTTTAATGCATAATCATCAAATTTTTTCAGTAAATTATTGCTGGCCATTCCAATTAAAGTTCCTAAAGCTACTCCTACAACTACATCTGAAGGAAAATGGGCTCCTAAATAAACTCTGGAATAAGCTACAATTATTGTAGCTAAACCTAAACCAAAAACAATTAATTTTTTTTTATGATTTAAATAAAAACCAAATATTGCCGCAATCATAGTTGAATGTCCTGAAGGAAAACTAAATCCGCCAAATCTTTCGTTTACTAATACACGAAATCCTTGTTCAACTGAAGGCCTTGGTTTTTGGAAGAATTCTTTTGCTGCACCGACAACTAAAACAGAAAAAACAATTAAATTCATTAAATGAAATGATTGTTTTTCTTGTCCTTTCCAGTACAAAAATGCAACTAAAAAAAGCCATAATAAAGGAGAACCTAATTCAGTTAATCCTCTGATTAAATAATCCATATATTCTACTGGAATCGGATGAAATGATTGAACCGCCTGCAATATTTCAATATCCATTGACATTTATTTTCACTTTACTTTTTTTTTGTTTTTTTCATTCCAGGAATTTTTATTTCAGAGTAATCAACTCTAATTTTAACTGTTTTTAATGCTTTTTTCATTGCATAAACTTTTAGGAATTCGCCTACTTCTTTTTTTTCTCCTTTTTGCCATTTATCCTGTTCAACTAATTCGTTTACTATTGAACTGATTTTTCTTCCATTAACTTCTTTTATGATTTCTCCAGGAGTTTTTACTGTATCATTTAATATTTCATCTAAAACTAAATTTAATTTTTCTATTTCAACTATTTTTCCTAAATTTTCTTCTACTTTTCTGTCTAATCCTGTTCCTAATGAAGCAAGAAATTCCATTACATTTTTTGGGTCTGTTTGTTCGGTTACTTTAATTTTTTTTATTGCCACCCATCCTTTAGTATTAGCTATAAACTGAATGTTTTCTTCCATTGAATCACCTTCCAAATATTAAAGTTTTAAAAGTATAAAATAGTTTTCTTTTAAAGCCTCTAGGGGGATTTGAACCCCCGGCCTACTGATTACAAGTCAGTCGCTCTGCCACTGAGCTATAGAGGCAAAAAACTTACATTTAAAGAAATGAAGTAGTAAATATTTTCTAATGAAATCAATTAAAAGCATTTGCTCAAACTGTAAACAATGCTGTAAACAATATAATATTACTTTATTGCCTAAAGAAGCAGAAAAAATAAGAAAAAAACTGAATTTAACTGAAAAAACTTTTGTTCAGCAGTATTGTGATTTGTCTTTGCAGTTTTTTCCTTCTTTTGAATCAGAAAATTATTTTGTAATAAACAAAGAATTAATTTCAGAAAAAATAAAGAAAAAATTAATTAAAAAAAGTAATGCAGAATATTTTTTTGTTTTGCCTAGTATTTCATTAAAAAAAACAAGTTATTGTGTTTTCTTAAAAAACGGTTTATGTGAAATTCATGAAGTTAAACCAGAACAATGCAGTTTGTTTCCTTTTATTTCATTAAAAAAACAAACAAATTTTAAAGAAAGTTATTCTTTTTGTGAATTATTAATTCAAGGCTTTAAACCAGAAAAAGAATTCAAAGAAAAATCAAAACAACATTATGAAAACATAAAAAATTGTTTTAATAAAATTAAAGAAAAAGGCTTTAATTCAGTCTGGAAAATTCTTCCGGAAAAAGGAAATGTTTTTTTTGAAGATAAAAAAATCAGTGAAATAACTAAAAAAGATTTTTTGGATTTAATTGAATTTTAATGCTCTGGCCGGGATTTGAACCCGGGTCAATGCCTTGAGAGGGCATTATGCTTAACCGGACTACACTACCAGAGCAAAACCGTTCCGCTGGTTTAACACGGGATAAGACATTTGCTTTAAACCTTTGCGAGCAAAGGTTTGCGAAAACGAGAGATAAATCTCTCTTGCTCAATCCAGCTGTCAGATTTAAAACAACAGGACTGAACAAAGTGAAGTCGTGTGTCGGTGTTAACGGACAAAACCGTTATGCCGGTGGAGGGATATGAACCCTCGACCTTTCGATTATGAGTCGAACGCTCTAACCAGGCTGAGCTACACCGGCAAAGAAGTAGTATTATTTTCTTTAAGGAAAACAATTTAAAGTATAACAATTCAATTTTTTCCTATTCTGCTTTTAACTTCAAGTTTGTTTTTTTCATGTAAAATTATTCTGTCAGCATAACCAACAAATAATCCTGTTTCCAGTATTCCGGGAATTTCTTTTGATTGGTATTCAAATTCTTCAGGAGAAGGAATTGAATCAGTTAAAACATCAATTATATAATTTCCTGATTCAGTTTTAGTTAAACTTTCCTGTTTTCTTTCTCTTGAAGCCCCCATATTTTCTAACTGCATTTTAGTTCTCTTCCACCAAAAAGGACTAACTTCAAATGGAACTATTCCAAATAATTTTGAAACAAAATTATTTTTTTCTGCAACAATAATTAATGTTTCAGCGCTTTGAGCAATCATTTTGTCTCTGACAAAACTTTTTGACTGTTTTTTAATGTAATTATAATTATAGTCAATTAAATCAGCAAATTCTATTGCTATATCAACTTCTTTTTCATCTAAAGAAACTGCTTCTAAATTTAATTGCTTTAAAATTAAAGTCATTTCAGCTGAAGTTGGAACAATCTTTAAATCTAAACCTTCAATTTCTTTTTTTAAAGCCATTTTTTTTAAAAACTTTAATCCTAATTCGCTTGAACCAATTCCAATGGTTTGTCCATGTTTGATGTATTTTTCAACTAAATGCTCTATTTTGTCTTCTGGAATCATAGCAGATATAATATGCTTTTATTGTTATTAAAATTAATGTTTATAAAAAAAGCAAGGCTAAACCAATAACTGAAACAATTATTGCAGCATATTTAATTTTAGTTAATTTTTCTTTTAAAAAGATTCCTGCAAGAACTGAAGCAAGAATTGGAGTAGGTGCAACAGCAACAGCAGTTAATGATGCTCCAATTAATTCAATTGAAAAATTATATGAAATTGAACCAATAACCAAAAGAATTGAAGCAATAAAAGCAAAACCATTGGATTTTTTTTCATTTAATTTTAATTCTTTTTTTGTTAAAAAAGAATAACTTAAAATCATGAAAAAAATAGTGCTTTCTAAAACCAAAGAAGCATTAAATGGATTTAAGGTTAATACAATTGGTTTAATTAAAGCAAAATATGCGCCCCAGCCAACTAAAGTTAATAAAGAAAAAATTACTCCTTTGCTTAAAATAATTTTTTTTTCTTTTTTTTCAAAAGATAAAACAAAAATAGAAGACAAAATCATTAAAGCAGCAATTATCTGCATTAAAGTTAAAGTTTCATTAAAAAAAATAATTGAAATTACAATTGTAACTAAAAAATAATTTTTTGCTATTGCTATTGGAAGGCTTACTCCGATTTCATTTAATGCCTTAAAAAAGAAAATTATTGCAGCTGCTCCAATAAAGCAGGTAAACAAAATATAAGGAATTAAAGAAAAAGAAGGCAAAGTTATTCCGGAAAAAATTATGGTTGTTAAAATTACCCAGATAAAAACAAAAGCATATCTTATATTTAAAGCATTATATGGATTTAATTTTTCCATGGATTTTTTATCAAAAATTCCTTCTGAACCCCATGAAAAAAATGAAATTAAAGCATACAAAAACTGAAACATTAAATCATGGATTAACGAAAGCTTTAAAATTACCTTTACTTAGAATTTATTTATGAAAAGAGTTGAATGTCTTTGGATTAAATAAATCTAATTCTGTTTTAGTTAATTATAACTCTTTTTCAAAAGTTTTTTCAGAAGGGAGCTGTCAGACCAGCGAATGTTTTTGGTTCTTTAGGATTAATTGCTGTGTCGCTTCTTAAGCCGCATGAAAAAACAAATAAAACTAAATTAATTAAAGTAATTAATTCAATAAAAAAACATAAACTTCTTTTTTTTCCTGTAATCATAGAAAACTCAAATTATGTTATTTTAGATGGCCATCATAGAATTAAAGCATTTAAAGCATTAGGAATAAAAAAAATTCCCTGTCTTCTTGTGAACTATTTTTCAGATAAAATTCAATTAAAGAAAAGAAGAAAAGAAATTAAAATAAATAAAAATCTTGTTATTGAAAACGCTTTAAGCAAAAAACTTTTTCCTTTCAAAACAACAAATCATGTTCTTGAATTATTCAGGATAAACTATAAATTGGAGGTAAAAAAATGAAAAAACAAATTACACAAGCAAAAACAATAAAAGAAACTGAAGGGAGTTGTCTTTGGCGTAATAAATTTGCTTGCTGAAGATTTTCCAAGGCATTACTACAATATTCTGCCTGATTTGCCTGAACAGCTTCCTTTTCCTTTAAATCCAAAAACAAGAGAAGCAGTTAAGGCAGAGGAACTGGAAGTATTGTTTCCAAAAGAATGCATTAAACAGGAATTCAGTAATGAATCGTTTATTAAAATTCCTGCTGAATTAAGGGAACAGTATTTTCATTTAGGCAGGCCAAGGCCTTTATACAGGGCTTTAAGACTAGAAAAAAAATTAAGTCTTCCAAAAGGAATTGAAATTTATTATAAAAGAGAAGACTTAAGCCCAGTAGGTTCGCATAAACCTAACACTGCTTTGGCGCAGGCTTTTTATGCAAAAAAACAAGGATTTGAAAATGTTTCAACTGAAACAGGTGCAGGACAATGGGGTTCAGCTGTTTCTCTTGCAGCAATGTTTAATGAACTAAATGCAGAAGTTTACATGGTTAGAAATTCTTTTGAACAAAAGCCTTACAGAAAAATTTTAATGAATTTGTTTGGAGCAGAAGTTTTTCCTTCTCCTTCTGAAAACACAATAATAGGGAAGCAAATGCTAAAAGAAAAAAAGAATTTCAATGGTTCATTAGGGACTGCAATCAGCGAAGCAATAGAAAAAGCAGCAACAAATGAAAAAACATTTTATTCTATTGGATCAGTGTTAAATCATGTATTATTGCATCAAACAATAATTGGCTTAGAGACAAAAAAACAGCTTGAATCAATTGACAAAAATGCAGATGTTTTAATTGGCTGTGTTGGAGGTGGAAGCAATTTTGCAGGATTAATTTTTCCTTTTATTAAAGATAAACTAAAAGGAAAAGAAACTGAAATTATTGCAGTTGAACCTAAAGCAGTTCCGACTTTAACTAAAGGAAAATACAAATATGATTTCGGCGACACAGGAAAAATGACTCCTTTAATTAAAATGCATTCTTTAGGAAGTGATTTTATTCCTGAACCAATTCATGCAGGAGGATTAAGATATCATGGTGATTCTCCAATTGTTTCCTTGCTGAAAAATCTGGATTTAATTAAAGCAAAAGCATATTCTCAGGAACAAACTTTTGAAGCAGCAAAAATTTTTGTTAATTCGGAAGGAATAATTCCTGCTCCTGAAACAGCCCATGCAATAAAAGCAGTAATTGATTCAGCATTAAAAGCAAAACAAAACAAAGAAGAAAAAACAATTGTCTTTAATTTTTCAGGACATGGTTTATTGGATTTGCCTGCATATACAAAAATTTGAATGCCCTTAAAAAGGGCTTTTTTTCTTTTTTTAAGCCTCTGGCGAGGATTGAACTCGCGACCTTTACATTACCAATGTAACGCTCTACCACTGAGCTACAGAGGCGGCAAAAGAAAAAATTTAGTAAAAAAAAGTTTATAAGCTAATTTATTTAACTAATTCTTTTAATTTCTCTAATTCAGAAATCTTTACTTTAATTTCTTTTCCACTTTCCATGTTTTTCAGGGAAAATTCTTCTGCTTTGATTTCTTTTTCTCCTAAAACAACAACAAAAGGAATTCTTTGTTTTGAAGCAAAATCTAGATTTTTTGAAATACTTCTGTTCATTAAATCAATTTCTGTTTTAATTCCAATGCTTCTGATTTTTTCGCTTAATTCAATTGCATTTTTTTCAATGTTAATCGGAATAACAAAAATTTCAGTTACTGTTTTTTTTGTTTTTTCTGTTTCATTTAATTCATCTAAAATTCTTTCCAAACCAAAAGAAATTCCAACAGCTGGAAAATCTTTTTTTCCTGAAATTAATCCAATCATTTTGTCATATCTTCCGCCGCCGCAAACAGAACTTTTTATTTTTCCTTTTTTTAATAAAACTTCAAAAATTGGGCCTGTGTAATAGCTTAAGCCGCGAACAAGACTAATATTTATGTATAAGTTATTTATTTTGTATTGTTTTGTTAAATCTAAAATTTCTTTTAATTCTTTAATGCCTTGTTTTCCTTCTTCTGAAGAAACTTTTTTTTCCAGTTTTTCTAATATTTCTTTATTGTTTCCTTTTATTTCAATTAATTCAAATATTTTTTTAATTGTTTCTTCTTCAATGCCTTTGTTTTTCAGTTCTTTTTCTATTTCTTTTTTTTCTATTTTGTCTAATTTGTCTATTGCTGATAAAACAGAATTTATTTTTTCTTTTTTGATTCCAATTTCTTCCATTAAACCATTTAATAATTTTCTGTTGTTTAATTTGATTTCAACTTCTAAATTTAGTTTTTCAAATACTTTTGATGCAATTTTCATTAATTCTGCTTCAGCTGACATTTTTTCTGTTCCAATTATGTCTACATCGCATTGATAAAATTCTCTGTATCTTGAAGTTGTTGTTGGTCCATCTCTAAAAACTCTTTCAATCTGATATCTTTTAAACGGCATTTTTAAAGCAGGATTCATTGCAATTACTCTTGCTAAAGGAACAGTTAAATCGTATTTTAATCCTAATTTTCTTTTGCCTTGGTCTTCAAAAGAAAAAGTTTCTTTTAATATTTCTTCTCCGCCTGCATATTTAGATGAAATAACCTCAAATCTTTCAAATACAGGTGTTTCTATTGGAGAATAGCCGTATAATTCAAATACTTGCTTTATTTTCTCTGTAATTTCCTGCTTTTGTATTTGTTTTTCTGGCAGAAAATCCCTTGTTCCTTTTGGTTGTATTAATTCCATTTTAAATCACTTTTTTTGAACTCGTAAGAGTTCCTTTTTTTGATAAAACTTTTTTTTAAAAAGTTTTAGGCCGACGCCGGGATTCGGACCCGACCCAAGAGCTCCACAGGCTCTTATGCTACCGCTACACTACGTCAGCCATGATAGAATGAATTTTAAGTTAGAATAAATTTTTATTTGAAATGCATTCTGATAAATAAGTAAATTAGCTTTAGAATACTGGTTTGTTGTGAATACACTCACTGTTCATTTCAATCAATAATAATTAAGTTATGTAGTTATTAAATAGTTTTTGTTTTAAAACACATTAACCAAAACTTAAAATTTTATCTGATTCTTCAACTAATTTTAATAATTCTGTCATAGTTGAAATTGGACAAACATTGCTGCTTTGTTTTTGTCTTGATTTTAAGCAGGTTCCGCAGGCTAATATTTGTCCTTTATTTTCAATGAATAAATCAGCTTGTTCTTTTACATTGTATTTTTCGTTTTTAATGTCTTCTATTTCTACTCCTTTGTTCATTAAAAATACTTTTACTTTATGACTGGAAGTTAATGCTGTAATCCCAAATCTAAAAGCATTCCAGACTGTTTCTGGTTAATTTGTACTAATTACAATTCCTACTTTCATTTTTTCACCTCAAAAAATATTTAATTTATTAACAGCCTCACGGGGAATTGAACCCTGTCCTGTTGCTGTTTACAACAATTGCCACTGTCAGTTGACACCCGTGCGCCACATAAAGTGGCGCTATCACGACTTTATGTCGTGCACCGTTCCAACCGCACGGAAGCGGTTTCCGCAAGCAACTATGCTAATCCATTACACTATGAGGCCGCAACCAATAAAATAGTAAACAGAATTGTTTTTATTTTACAGCTATCTTAAATATTTGTTCTATTATTAAACCATAAATTGCTGTTAAAATATAAAAAATAGTATTTGAAATTAAAAGAAAAGCAGAGAAAAAAGCAAAGCCTTCAATTAACCATAATAAGTCTGTCATTATTCCAAATAAAGGCATTTGTTGTTTAACGGTTGTTAATACATCTTTTAATTGGTCATCTGATACATCTGATTGTTTTGCTATTTCTTGTTTTATTTGTTCTCTGTATTCAGGAGAATTAACTGAATCAGTTAATTCTAATAGTCCAGTGTGAAATGCAACTGCATTTGGGTCGATTGAAGTTCCTAATGCATCAAATGTTGGAAGAGAAGTAATTTGTTTTGCTGTCTGTTTATGTGATTCAATTAATAAATCTGCAGCATAATCACTTAATTGGTCTTTTGCATCATTTCCGCCTGCTAATTCAAGTAATTGGTTATCAATTTGTTCTGAATACATTTCTTTGTTGTCATAAACTGTCATTGCTACAAATAAAAATAATCCTAATGCAATTATTGTTGTTGTTTTTTGGTTTCCTGTTCCAAGTAATCTAAATGAAACATATTTTTTTAATTCAAGTTTTTTTACATTAATTAATTCTGTTGTTAAAATTATTCCAATTAAATAAAATATTCCAATTAACAAATATTCCTGCATATTTGAAAATAAAATTAATGCTAAACTTAATCCAATTAAGCTTCCTCCAATTGAAACAATAAATGAATTAATTCTTTTTTCTTCAAGTTTTGTTTGGATTACAATTAATGCAATAGTTAAAGGAAAAGAAACTAAAAACAAAAAGAAATTACTTGTATTTAATTTTAAAATAATATTTCCCATTTCTCCTAAATTAAGCATTTCTGTTATTATTAAGTCAGTTGAATTCAAAAAATAAGTCCAGATAAGTATGCTTAAAGAAATCAATGCAATAAAAACAATATTTTTTTTTGTTAAATTAAATTCCATTTTTTCACTTTTTTTATAGTTTATTGTTTTTTTATTTTTTTAATTGTTTGTTTTTTTGTTAAAAGCATTATTACAGAAAAAACAACAATTATTAATGAAATAAAATTTGTTTCAGGCAGTTGAATTTCTCCAATTCTGTTTTCATTTAAACTAAAAGTTGCTCTTCTTGTATTAAATGTCTGATTTGTTTCAGTATTAGAAGTTTCTGCTGTTGCATAAACCCAGTAGTTTTCTCCTGTCTGCAATGCACTTAACTGAATATTAGTTATTGTAATAATATAATCCATTTGTTCAAATGCATTAATATTTTGGTTTGTTAATTCAACTGTAATTAATTCAGACAAAGCAGAAATATTTGTGTCTGCCTGATTTAATTTAACTGAATAATAAATATTAAAATCTTGAGGAGCATTTGTTGCACTTCTAATTCTTGTCATTATCTGAATGCTGTTTCCTGCTTTAACTATTTCTGGTTCTATAGTCATTTTAACTATATTAATTAAATCTGATGTTTGAATTTCTTTAACTTTTATTTCAGTAAAATTTGTATTCCATTCTCTGTTAGGAGAACCATTATCTCTTACAGTTAAATTTACGTCTGCTGTTCCAATTGCATTGCATACAATTACTTGTGTTGAAGTAGTGTTTACACTGTTTTTTGGATTGCAATCAGGAGTTCCAATTCTGTCAGTTATCTTCCATCTATACTGATCTATTGTTCCGTCTGAATCATAACTTGCACTTGCATCTAAAATAATGTTTTCTCCTGGAATAACATTATAGGGGCCTCCTGCATCAGCTACTGGAGGAATATTCCCTGAAGAAGAAGCAACAATTAAATTTTTTGTATCTGTTGCTTCTTCTGTTATAACATCAATTACTTTTATTATTGGATTATAATCTCCTGTTAGGTAAGTGTGAGTAATACTGTTATCTGGAGAATTTGTTGTAGCATCAATTACTCCATTTCCTTCAAAATCCCATTCAAAAACAAAAGGAGGATAACCTGAACTGCATTCTCCCCAATCAGAACAATCCCAGTTTTCTACACAAGGCGTACAACTTTCATCTATTTCATTATTGCAGTTGTCATCTATTCCGTTTCCACATATTTCAATTTGAGCAGGATTCACACTTGGATTTAAATCCTGACAGTCTGTTCCAGCAGAACAAAATTCTGCATCAAATCCATTAAATCCATCTAAGTCATTGTCAGAACAGTTTTCTATAGAAGAAATTGTAATATTAATATCTTGAGTTTGTCTTGAAGCAATCCCTGCATTTGTTGGAACATAATCAACAAAAAAACTGTATTTTCCATTAAGATTTCCAGTAGGCATAACCTGCCAGGTATTAACACAAGTGTCTCCTGTATTCATGTCAAGACAAGTAATTGGATTTTGATTTATTGTATAAAAAGGATTTCCTGAATTCATTGGAATAACTCCTTTAAATAAATTTGAAGAATAAGTAACATAGAGTTTTGGTCTGTTTGAAACTGTTGTTTCTTCTTTTGAGTAGAAGGCTATGTTTCCTGTTCCGTCGTAGTTGTTGTACATTAGTGTTAGTCCGTGGTTTGTGGATGGAGTGTTAATCCATTTTTGAATTAAAGAAGTT